>NZ_LBJW01000087.1:0-43894 GCF_028128865.1 Bradyrhizobium sp. CCBAU 11357
CGTGATAAGAGCGCAAAACTCTAGTTCTGGGTGGTCCAAAGTTCGGTCTCGCTACAACAAAACCCGAGACTCTAACTGCCGCTGGATGAAAATGCAGTGGCAGGTCAATTGGAGGACAGCAAGGAGGGTGAATCCATTCGTCCCATCGGGCTGCCTGTCGTCGAATATCTGGAGCGACGGCGCACCGCTGATGTCGGCACATATGTCTTCCCAGGTCAGGGCGAAGACAACGCGTTCGGTAGCTTTCCAAACCAGTGGAAGCATCTCTTCGAGGACTCCCCGCTGTCCGATATTACTCCCCACGTCCTGCGCCATAGCTTTGCGAGCATCGCTAACGATCTCGGCTTTACCGAGGTGACCATCGCGGCGCTGGTCGGCCATGCCAAGGGCTCGGTGACGAGCAAATATATCCATACGCTTGATACAGCGCTTATCATGGCCGCGGACACGATCTCGGGTTACATCGAAGGGCTCCTTGATGGCATCGAGTTCAAGCAAACAGCCTACGCGTTGGATCGCGATTCGCGGAAAGCAGCTTTAGCGCGTTTCCTGAAGAAGGCTTCGAACGCCGAAGGTCGGCACCGGCTGGAATCGAAGCACCTCGGCGCAGATCCGAAAGGCGCTGGATACCGTTGTGAGTCCGAAACAAAAGCTGACCAAGCCCATCAGAAAGCCGAAAGCCACGTGGGTCGAACCCAAGTTCTATGCCGACATTGAATACCGTGACATTACCTCCGAGGGGCTGCTCCGGGCCAGCTCGTTCAAGGGGCTGAGCAAAGGAACGCGCCGTTCATAGCCGCGTTTTCTTCCGAGTATGTGGAGTACCGGTCATGGATCCGGAACGGCGAGTTGCCAAAGCCTTGGAATACGCTCAGGCGATCCTGGCCCGGTATGTCGAGCCTGGCCGCAGAGATTGCGAACAAACCATAAATCAGCTGCTGAACGTGCTCGACGAGGAAGCCGCCGTGCAGGCGGTCGAGGAATTGAAAATGGAAAAGCCCACAGCAGAACAACTGGCCGAGCTCAAGAGGCTCAGCGCGATCGCACGGGTGCCGGATGAATCGGAGATCGTCACTTCGAGGGAGGAAGCCGAGATCCGAATCCGGGACCTGAAGGAGAAGGCTCGGATGGAATGATGACCGAGAAGCCGTTGAAGGGCGTGGAGCCCGAACGCTCCGAAGATGATATTCAGCGCGAACAGCTTGGTCCTCGCGGAGTACCCGGGACAGAAAGTCCCGCGAAGATGACACCTCAGCGGGAGAAGAAGACGCCGAAGAACGTGGATCCTGGACATCCGGCATGAACTCGATGGTAACGTTCGATCCCGATATGCCGTGTCGCGTTCACGATGGCGTTAATGACCAGATCATCGAGTGGCGTCCTCAGTGGGCATCGATGCACCGCGAGCACGCGTCGAAATGGGATGAAGGAGTCATTGGCTGGGACGGCCTGTTGTTGCTCGACGGTTGGGCTCCCATCGTTACTAGCCATCCTTGTGGCCACTGAGCCGCGGACTGTAGCTGACGCGGAACCCGCGATTCCTTGAAGCGTTGCATCGCCATCAGTTCGCAAGAGGAGGAGCAGATGGCCGCAGCGAAGAAGAAGACCGCGCGTTGACGCAAACAGGACCGGGCCCGGGTGGCCAAGGGACAGGATTACGAAGTCCAGTACGAAGCAAAAAAGACCGGGCGCTCGGCATCGGCGGTGAAGAAGGCTGTCAAGAAGGTGGGCAGTTCCCGCAAGCGCGTGGAGAAAAGGTTGGGCCACTGACATCAAGAGCTGGGGTTGGCGTTGAGGCTCAGCACCAGCCCTCCTAATCCGGAGGGCACTCCGGGCACGTATCACCGATCGAGTTCAGCACGTCGCGAACCGCAGCCTCCGCTGCATTGGAGGAGACGCCTGCCGGCGGGTCTCCACGAGCGTTATCAAAGGCTCGCTCCCGTGCATGCGGATCGGCGCGATCTTGCATCCAGCCGTGCTCCTCGCACTCGTGGATAGCGCCCGCTTCCTGGAGCACGTGAATCGCCCATCCCCGCAGCGTCCTTATTGTTAGCCTTTGCCCAATGGTCATCAGCATTGAAATGGACTCCGAATACGGCGAATCCTGTGGCCCGTCGTTTGTTCCGGCTGCAAGGCTGGGATTCCCAATCAGCAGAGGACAAGGCTTCCCTGAATTCTGACACCCCTATGGAAATGCCAGACGGTTCTCGCAGGATTGCCAGCATCACGTTCGCTCAGGTGTTTCACTGTGTCGGCGCGTGCGGCCAGGGCCGCACCGCGCTCTCGTGAACCGAGCCGCGCAGCGTCTCGGTAGGGTAGGCGCGGGATACCTCGCAGAGGATATCCCTACGCCTTCCCCCCAAACCGTGCGGGCACCTTTCAATGCACACGGCTTTCCATACGCTCATGCGCTCGACTGGAAACGGTTGCCCGGCATGACGGACACAGGACAATGGTCTTGCGCCGCCAACCGGACCGTTTCCAAACCGTCAGCGATCCGCTTCGCAGATCTCCTAGGCGGCGGAGGTGATGCATCTCAAATGGTCCGGTCGTGTCGCCGCACGCTTCGCACTTGCGAGCGCTAAGTCGATCGATCAGATCATTGGGGCTTTTGACCCACCACGCACCTGCTGTGACGTTGTCGACAACGGGACTCGTCCAGTAGGTTTGGGTCAGATGCTTCAGTCTCCACAGCTTGATGCTGCGAAGCTGACCACGGACCACGGAGCTGACCTCGTAATCCGTACCATTCCACAGACGTGCCATGGTTCTCGCTCTCGTCGTCCGATGTCGCATCGCCAGCGTCTTCACGAGGCTGCGGAACACAACAAGCTCCAACAGTCCCAAGGCGCTCTTGAAGTCATCGGCAAACGAATGGTAGTTCGCAAAACCACGGAATTCTGAGTTATAGGCGAGAACGGTTGCGACATCGCTGGTGACCAAGAACTGCTCGCGAGGACGGCCAGTCTTTCTGGCGAGATCGCCATAGCCGTGTCGCTTGCAGAACGCGGTAACCTCCTTGCGCGGCACTCGCAGACTGACATTGCCGGTGGTCGGCCGGCGTACCACGCGCCATGTCCGTCCATCCGGTCCCGTGCGGTTGGATTTGCGTCCAGCCCCGTAGGATGTGTATGTCGAGATGCGGTAGCTGAGGAAGGCCACCCCCTTTGAAGCGGCGTAGACTCCACTCTTCTCGGGCGACACGGTAAGCTTCAAGGTCTGCGTCAGGAATTGGTCGACGCTAGCCATGATCTCACACGCTTCCCGCTTGCTCCCGATTACGCCGATGAGGAAGTCGTCGGCGTAGCCGCAGTAGCGGAGCCTTTTGAAGTTGGGGTCCATCGGATCGACGGAAGGCACTTTCCGTCTCTCCTTGTTGATGGCTTTGATCTCCGCAAGTGCAGCGTCGATCTCGGCTCGATCCGCGCCTTCGGTGCGGAGCCGTTCAATTGTTCGGCGGAGACGGAGGACGCGCCGTTCCAGCGCCGCATAGCGCGGGAATGGACGTCGGTCGCGGCCTTTGTCGAAACCCACCTTCATCGTCTGCATGCGCTGGTCCAGCTCGTGCAGATAGATGTTGGCGAGCAGGGGCGAGACAACGCCGCCCTGTGGCGTGCCACTGTAAGTGCGTCCGTAGACCCAATCTTCCATGTAGCCTGCTTTGAGCATTCCTTCGATCAGAGCGATGAACCTATCGTCATCGATCCGCTTCTTTAGAAGCCCAAGCAGAATGTCATGGTCGATATTGTCGAAGAACCCACGCACATCCACTTCGACCAGCCACTTGCAGCCCGTCCAGGTGTTCTTGACGGACTTGAGTGCGGTATGACAGGATCGTCTCGGGCGGAACCCATGCGACTCATCGAGGAACACAGGTTCACAGATCGCTTCGAGCAGAATCCTGACCGCCTCCTGAACGAGCCGGTCTTCCACCGTTGGGATACCCAGCGGTCGTGTTTTGCCGTTGTCCTTTGGGATATAGACCCGCCGGACTGGCCGGAAGCGATAAGTGCCGTCTGCTACGCGCCTGGCGATGTCGGCGAGCTTCGCCAGCGACATGCCGTCGAAGGTCTTGCCATCTACACCGGGCGTCAGGGCTCCCTTGTTGCGGGAGATCTTCTCGTAGGCCCACTCGAAGAGACACGGAGAGCCATAACCAGCAGGTTCCATCCTTTCGAACGCTCCCTTCTTCTCCACGCCTCAACGGCGCACGCCATGCGGCTTCGATCCCTCGCGCCAGAGCTTTGGTGCTCCTCGCCGGGGGCACTCGGGAAAGGGCCCGCCGTCATGAAGTATGCCGGCGTCGCTATCACTGCCCCGTTCCCGGGTGCCCTTTTAACCGGTCTCGTCGCTGCACTCGGTCCCGCGTGCCGCCTTCGGCGTCGCTATGCTCACGCTCCTGCGGGTGCCATTTTGCGTTTAGGCGATGCGCCGTTGACGCACGCCTGGTCGGTCCTGCGGCCTTAAGGAAGATTGCGCAAAAAGGCTGAGAGTAAGAGTGCGGGCTGGGTTTTTCCGTGACGCGTTACAAGCTGCGAGAGAGGCTCGCGGCGCCCGTCGCGGAGACCCGCGATGTCCAAACATCACTCTCGGGCGCCCAGCGGCGAGGGCCGGGCTAGCCTTTATGATGAAATCACCGACAAGATTATCTCTGAGCTTGAGGCCGGCCGTGTGCCTTGGGTTCAGCCTTGGGGCACCGCTGCGGCAAAAGCCTCGCTGTCGATGCCGAAAAATGCTTCAACGAATCGTCCCTACAGTGGCGTCAACATACTTCTCCTCTGGGGCAGCACGATCGAACACGGCTTTACAGGGCAAAGCTGGCTCACGTTCCGGCAGGCGCTGTCGCTTGGCGGTCATGTGCGCAAGGGCGAACGCGGCACGATGGTGGTCTACGCCGACCGTTTCGTGCCGAGCGACGAGAAGCGGCGCGATGCTGAGACCGGCGAAGAAGCGCAGACGATTCCATTCCTCAAACGCTTTACCGTGTTTAACTGCGATCAGTGCGACGATCTCCCCCATGAGGTCGCAACCGCAGCACCGCCGCCGCCGCAAGGCTTGATCGAACCAAGGGTCGAAGAACTCATCAAGGCTACCGGCATCGATTTTCGCATCGGCGGTAATCGTGCATTCTACGCGCCGGCCGAAGACTACGTGCAGGTCCCACCGCCACAGGCCTATTTCGAGCCGATCAACTGGCATCGTACCGCGCTCCATGAGCTCGGTCATGCGACCGGGCATCGTTCGCGCCTCAACCGCGATCAGAGCGGATCCTACGGCACCAGAAAATATGCATTCGAGGAGTTGGTGGCTGAGCTTGCCGCCGCGTTTGGTTGCGCATCGTTCGGGATCGTGCCGACCGTTCGTCACTCCGACTACATCGGCTCCTGGCTCGAAGTCCTGCGGGAAGATAATCGCGCCATCGTGCGTGCAGCGTCGCAGGCAAGCAAGGCTGCGGATTATCTGCTCGGCTTCGTTCCCGGGTGCATTGAGCCCGCGTCGCTGGATTCGGCTGTCGCCGATCGCGAGGCGGCGTGATACTTGGCCTCGCGCGAGAGTGAGAGGAAGGGAGGCTGTTCGCGACGGGTTGGAAGCCGAGAGAGAGTCTCACGGCCGCCCGTCGTGGAGAGCCGAAATGACGAAAGCCGTACAAAAGATCACGCTGTCGCCTTCCCGGGACATTCCGTTTAACAAGCTCGTGCTCAGCCAGTCGAACGTTCGCCGCGTCAAGGCCGGTGTCTCGATCGAGCAGCTAGCCGAGAGCATCGCGCAGCGTACGCTTCTGCAAAGTCTGAGCGTCCGGGCCGTCGTTGATGCAGATGGCAACGAGACCGGCATGTTCGAGGTGCCGGCAGGCGGCAGGCGCTATCGGGCTCTCGAGCTCCTGGTGAAACAGAAGCGGATGTCCAAGACGCAGGCGGTGCCGTGCGTCGTCCGCGAAGGGGGCATCGCCGAGGATGACTCGGTGGCGGAGAACGATGAGCGGGTCGGTCTGCACCCGCTCGATCAGTTTCGGGCCTTCCAGACGCTCCGCGACCTCGGCATGAGCGAGGAAGACATCGCCGCCCGGCACTTCGTGAACCCTGCGATCGTGAAGCAGCGGCTGCGGCTGGCGTCGGTGTCGCCGAAGCTGCATGAGGTCTATGCCGAAGACGGCATGACGCTCGAGCAGCTCATGGCGTTCTCGGTCACAGCCGATCACGCCCGCCAGGAGCAAGTCTGGGAGAACGTCAGCCGTTCCGGTTATGACGAGCCTTACCAGATCCGCCGGCTGCTCACCGAGAACACCGTGCGCGGGTCCGATCGCCGAGCCCAATTCGTGGGCCTCGATGCTTATCAGCACGCGGGTGGCGGCGTTCTGCGGGATTTGTTCGAGCACGACGACGGCGGCTGGCTTCAGGACGTCGTGTTGCTCGACCGCCTCGTGACCGAAAAGCTCAAAGCCGAAGCTGAGACGATCGCGGCCGAAGGCTGGAAGTGGATCTCAGTCGCCGTAGAGTTCTCCTACGGTCACGTTCACGGTCTGCGCAAAATCGAGGGCAAACCTGTCGATCTCTCGCCTGAGGAGCAGGCCACCATCGATGCCTTGAACGCCGAGCAAGCCAAGCTGGAAACCGATTATCAGGATGCAGACGAGCTGCCCCACGAAATCGACCAGCGTCTCGGCGAAATCGAGGCGGCACTGTCGGCATTCGAAAACCGGCCGATGCTCTACGATCCGACTGAGATCGCCCGAGCTGGTGTCTTCATCAGCATCGATTCCGAGGGGCGCCTCTCCGTGGACCGGGGTTACGTCCGGCCAGAGGACGAGGTGCCGGCAACTGATTGCGACGTCGGGCAGGACGCCGGTGCGTTGTCGACCGAAGGTCAAGAAGAGGGCGCTTCCGTCCAGCGCACGGTGATCGCGGTCGCGGGTAGTGCTCCCGATGGTGAAGAAGATGATGAGGATGCGGCCAAACCTCTGCCGGATCGGCTGATCACCGAGCTGACGGCGCATCGCACGCTGGCATTGCGGGATGCGCTGGCAGGAAACCCCGCGATCGCGTTCCAGGCGGTGCTGCACAAATTCGTGCTGACGGCCTTCTATCGGTTCGCCTCGTCCGGAAGCTCTCTTGAGATCGGACTTCGCACGCCGATCTTTCCCGCTCAAGCGCCCGGCCTCCGAGAGAGCGCGTCCGCGAAGGCCGTCGAGGCACGGCATGAGTCCTGGAAAGCACGGTTGCCGAAGGGCGAGGACGATCTTTGGGATGCGCTCACGGCCCTCGACGGCGCCGCTCAGGCGTCTCTGTTCGCTCACTGTGCGTCATTTGCGGTCAACGCTCTGTACGAGCCGGCCAACCGCTACAATCAGGGCCGTGTCTCCGCCCACGGGGTCCGCACGCGTCTCGACCAGGCGAACGTGCTGGCGCGCGCCGTCGGGCTCGACATGGTGCAGGCCGGCTGGCGACCGACCGTCGACAACTATCTCGGCCGGGTCACCAAGCCTCGCATTCTGGAGGCGGTGCGTGAAGTCAAGGGCGAGTCGTCGGCGCAACTGATCGACCATCTGAAGAAGGCTGACATGGCGAAGGAGGCTGAGCGGCTTCTCGATGGCTCGGGCTGGTTGCCGGAGCCGCTGCGGCTCGTTGATCCCGATGCAGCGCCGGTGAGACAGGAGGGCGAAGCAGGTCCGCTGCCGGAATTCCTCGCCGACGAGGAGGATCGGGAGAACGCCGGCGACGACGACCCGCAGCTCGATGCGGCTGAGTGACACAGAACGGGATGGCTCCGGCCATCCCGCAGTTGCTTGGGGACCGGGTGTAACGCCGGTCCCCATTTTTTATGGGCGAGCGCTGAGAGGGAGAGTCGGGTCGGGAAGGGTTTGAATCGCCGTGGTCTTAAGGAGAGCGCCGGGCGATTCGACCTGTTCCTGCTCTCCCGAGAAATCCTGACATGACCGAGTCCCTTGCAGGCGGCGCTGCCGCCGCGCCGCTCTCGATGCGCGCCGCTGCCACTCTCACCTCTGCCGCCCTCAAGGCCGCCCGACAGATCTTGACTGATCTCGAACGCGGCCGCCGCATCGATGCCGCCGTCCTGCGTGGCGCCATGGAGGCTGCCTTCGGCGCCTCGGACGCGACCGGCGCCTGGAACTGGAAGACCGCCTATGACGTCTGCGAGGCGGCAACCGTTCTATTCCTTCGCAAGTTCGGCCCGGCCATGCGCGCCAAGGCTGGCTCGACGGCCGCGATGCTGCCGATGCTCGCGAAAATCGCGAGCTGTCTGCCGACCCATACGCGGCGTTCCGAGGACAGTCAGGCGTTTCAGCAATTCTCAACGCCGATCGCGCTTGGGCTGGCCGCATGCAGCGCAGCTGGCATTACGCCTGCCGACTGCGTTCTGGAGCCATCCGCGGGGACGGGCTTGCTCGCCATCTTCGCCGAGCTCGCTGGCGGCTCTCTGATGTTGAGCGAGTTGGCCGAAGGCCGTGCGGCGCTGCTCGATCATTTGTTTGCCAACGTCGAGGTCACGCGGTTCGACGTCCCGCAGATCAATGATCATCTCGACGCGAGGGTCGTACCGAGCGTCGTTTTGATGAATCCGCCGTTCTCCGCGGTAGCGAACGTGGATCGACGGATGACGGACGCCGCTTTCCGGCACATCGCTTCGGCGCTCGCCCGTCTTTGCGACGGTGGGCGCCTCGTCGCCATCGCTGGCGCAGGCCTTGCACCGGATAACCCGGCGTGGCTAGAGGCGTTTGTTCGCCTCCAGGAGCGCGGACGGGTCGTGTTTTCTGCCGCGATCGACGGCGCCGTCTACGCCAAGCACGGCACCCAGACGGACACGAGGCTGCTCGTTATCGACAAGCTCCCCGCCGCGGATCCGAACGCTTTTCCCGCCTCGCAAGGCATGGCCGGCGATGTCGCCACCTTGCTCAATTGGGTGACCCTGCATGTGCCAGCGAGGCTGCCCGTCGCAGTGCCGGTCGTGGCCGACATCGTTAGGCGCCCTGCGATGCTTCGATCGGCCGGCGCCATTGCACCAAGCCCCTCGTCGACTTCGGGGAACGCGTTGGAAGGTGTGGAACTTGCGTACGAGACTGTCGACTGGTCGCCGCCGGAAGGCGTCCGCCTCACCGATGCGCTCTATGAGGAGTACGGATTGCAGTCGATCCGTATTCCCGGATCGTGCGCACATCCGACCAAGCTCGTGCAGTCCGCGGCGATGGCCTCCGTTGCGCCACCGAAGCCCTCCTACCGTCCGCATCTGCGTTCAAGTCTGGTCGCAGACGGAGTTCTGTCGGATGCGCAGATCGAGAGCGTTATTTATGCCGGCGAGGCGCATTCCGAATTCCTCGCGGGCTCCTGGACGGTCGATGCGACCTTTGATGGTGTGGCCGCCGCGCGCGACGACGCAGAAAACGCCATCCGTTTTCGCCGCGGCTGGTTCTTGGGCGATGGCACCGGGGCGGGTAAGGGACGGCAGGTCGCCGGGATTTTTCGCGACAATTGGCTCAAAGGCCGCCGCCGTGCGGTCTGGATCAGCAAATCCGACAAGCTGATCGAAGATGCCCAGCGCGACTGGTCCGCGCTCGGCATGGAGCGACTGCTCGTTACGCCGCTGTCCCGGTTTCGCCAGGGCACCGCGATCCGGCTTTCGGAAGGCATCCTTTTTGCCACCTACGCCACGCTACGCACCGACGAGGGTGGCGAGAAGCTTTCGCGTGTCGGGCAGATCGTTGAATGGTTGGGCTCCGACTTCGACGGAGTGATCGTCTTCGACGAGAGCCATGCCATGCAGAATGCGATCGGGGGCAAAGGCGAGTGTGGCGACCAGGCGGCCTCTCAGCAGGGGCGCGCGGGCCTGACGCTCCAGCACGCCCTGCCCAATGCTCGCGTGGTTTATGTGTCGGCGACAGGCGCTACCACGGTCCACAACCTCGCTTATGCCCAACGCCTCGGCCTTTGGGGCGGTGCCGATTTCCCATTCGCCACACGCGCCGAGTTCGTCGAGGCAATCGAGGAGGGGGGCGTCGCGGCGATGGAGGTGCTGGCGCGTGACCTCAAGGCGCTCGGTCTCTACGCCGCCCGCTCATTGTCCTATGAGGGCGTCGAGTACGAGCTCGTTGAACACCAGCTTACGCCGGAGCAGGTTCGCATCTACGACGCCTATGCCGATGCGTTCAGCATCATCCATAACAACCTCGACGCGGCGATGCGGGCCGCCAACATCACCGGCGAAACCGGAACGCTGAACGGCCAGGCGAAATCCGCGGCCCGATCCGCCTTCGAGAGCGCCAAACAGCGCTTCTTCGGCCATCTGTTGACCTCGATGAAGACGCCGTCGCTCATCCGATCGATCGACCGCGATCTCGACGCCGGCCATGCCGCTGTCATCCAGATTGTCTCAACGGGCGAAGCGCTGATGGAGCGCCGGCTCGCCGAGATCCCGACCGAAGATTGGGGCGACGTCCAGGTCGACATCACCCCGCGCGAGTATGTGCTCGACTATCTCGCCCATTCCTTCCCGGTCCAGCTTTACGAGCCCTTTACAGACTCGGAGGGCAACCTCTGCTCTCGGCCTGTCTATCGCGATGGCCAGCCGGTTGAGAGCCGGGAGGCCGTCGCACGACGCGGCCGCCTCATCGAGAAACTCGCCTCGCTGCCTCCGGTACCCGGCGCGCTGGATCAAATCGTGCAGCGCTTCGGCACCGACATGGTCGCCGAAGTGACCGGCCGCTCGCGACGCATCATCCGCAAGGGGGACCGGTTGGTGGTCGAAAACCGCGCCGGTTCGGCCAATCTCGCTGAGACCTCGGCCTTCATGGACGACGCCAAGCGCATCCTTGTGTTCTCCGACGCGGGCGGCACGGGGAGGAGCTACCATGCCGAGTTGTCGGCGCGAAATCGCCGCTTGCGGGTCCATTACTTGCTCGAACCCGGCTGGAGGGCCGATGCCGCGATTCAGGGGCTCGGCCGCACAAACCGGACCAATCAAGCGCAGCCGCCGCTGTTTCGTCCCATCGCGACCGATGTGAAGGCCGAAAAGCGCTTTCTCAGCACCATTGCCCGCCGGCTCGACACATTGGGAGCCATTACGCGCGGCCAGCGCCAGACGGGCGGGCAGGGGCTGTTTCGGCCCGAGGACAATCTCGAAAGCCAGTATGGGCGCGATGCATTGCGCCAACTCTACATCTTGCTCGCGCGAGGGAAGGTCGACGGCTGCTCGCTTGGGAGGTTCGAGGATGCGACCGGTCTGAAGCTCATGGATGCGAATGGGCTCAGGGACGAGCTGCCGCCGATCACGACGTTCCTGAACAGGTTGTTGGCGCTCACCATCGACCTCCAGAATGTGCTGTTTACCGCCTTTGAGCAGCTCTTGACCGCTCGGATCGAGGGCGCGGTCGCGTCGGGTACCTACGACGTCGGGCTGGAAACGCTCCGTGCCGAAAGCTTTGTCGTCACCGACCGGCGGACGATCTATGACCATCCGGGCACCGGCGCCGAGACCCGGCTGCTCACGGTCACCCAGCGCCAGCGCAATCATCCGGTGAGTCTGGATGACGCTCTTGCTCGTCTTTCCGATCGTCAGGCCGTCCTGCTGGTCAATGAGCGCTCGGGACGAGCCGCCGTGCAGGTCCCTGCGGCGAGCGTCATGCTCGACGACGGTGAGATCGAGCGCCGCGTCCGTCTGATCCGGCCGATGGATCGGCACACGGTCGCCTTGAACATGATGGCGGAAAGCCATTGGGTCGAAGCGGATCGTGAACGCTTCACCGCTGCGTGGTTGGCGGAGCTTGCCGAGGTCTCCGAGTTCACGGAAAGCACGATCCACGTGGTGTCGGGATTGTTGCTCCCCATCTGGAAGCGGCTGCCGAACGAATCGACCCGCGTCTATCGGCTCCAGACAGATACGGGCGAACGCATCATCGGCCGCAAGGTATCCGCGACCTGGGTCGCGAACGTGCTAGCGGCCGACGCTCCGGCGCTGACGCCGGATGCAGCCTTTGCCGCGCTCGCGGAAGGGCGCACCGTTCTCGACCTCGCGGAGGGGCTCCAGCTTCGTCGAGTCCGGGTGATGGGTGCATATCGCATCGAGCTGTCGGGCTTCAACGACACGATGCGCGATCGACTGCGGGCCCACGGCCTCTTTGGGGAGATCATCTCCTGGAAGCTGCGCATGTTCGTGCCCACGGACGCGAGCGGTGTCGAGATCCTCTCGAAGGTGCTCGACAGCCATCCGGTTGCGCGCATCAGTGATAGGGAGGCGGCGTGATGTCCCGCGAGCCTTCCGAATTGGCACGCCGCCTCGCGCGCGAGGCCGAGGCGGTGTGCCGACACTATCTCTCCAATGGCAGGCGGGCGGGGCGGTACTGGGTGGTCGGCGACGTTCACAACACCCCGGGCCGCTCGTTATTTTTGCGGCTCCAGGAATCGTCGAAGGGCCCCGCCGGCAAATGGACCGATGCCGCGACCGGGGAGCATGGCGATCTTCTCGACATCATCCGCGAAAGCCTTGCCTTGCGAGACTTTCGCGAGGTCGCTGAGGAGGCGAGGCGCTTTCTGAAGCTGCCTCGTTCTGAGGAGCAATCACTCCCGAGACCCGTTCGTCCAGTCGTGCCGGCCGGATCGCAAGAAGCCGCCCGTCGACTTTTTGCGATATCCAGCCCGATTGAAGGGACGCTAGCCGAGACGTACTTGCAGCGGCGCGGGATAACCCGCATCCATCATGGTGGCAGCTTGCGCTTCCATCCGCGTTGCTACTATCGACCGGACGAGCATTCGTCGACCGAAACCTGGCCGGCGATGATAGCCTCCGTCACCGACCTCGAGGGACGGATCACCGGCGTGCATCGCACCTGGCTAGATCCGTACGGCTTTGATCGCGTGCGGCTCGGCAAGGCCCCGATCGACACGCCACGACGGGCCATGGGCGACCTGCTTGGTAACGCCGTTCGCTTCGGCGTGGTGGACGACGTGCTCGCTGCGGGCGAGGGGATCGAGACCATGCTTTCGCTGCGCTACGTGCTGCCGACCTTGCCCATGGCTGCCGCGCTTTCGGCCAATCATCTCGCAGCAATCATGCTGCCATCTGGCCTGCGTCGGCTCTATATTGCCCGCGATGACGATGCTGCCGGAGATGCCGTACAGGCTATTCTCACCCAGCGCGCCGAAGCCGCCGGCATTGAAGCGATCGCATTGTCGCCCCGGCTGGGCGACTTCAACGAAGATCTGCACATCTTCGGTTTCGATTCCCTCCGAGCAGCGTTGCTACTTCAACTCGTACCGGAGGACGTCGTCCGTTTCCTGCATTCTCCGGCAGTAGCCGCGGAATAGCCGCGACGTGTCGCTCGGCGTCAGCAGGTCGGTCATAACGAGGCCATTGCCGGAAGAGGACGCGACCTCGGCCTTCTAGAGGGCGATCGGACGGCAAGCGGACCGGGCCGGCAATGGCTACGCCCGGCTATTTTCCGCCGCGCGCCGGCCATGAGAGCACACATTAATTTATCTGGCCGGCGCGCTTTGCATCGCGAAGCAAAATAGCCGGCCTGCGCCATCCTCCGCTGCCGCTTCGGCCCTTGCGGGTTCTGGCCCGTTCCGCCCGCCGTCTGAGTGATCGCCACGAAGGCCGCGATGGGCGCGGCCGATCCGGCAAAGGATCCTTCCAATGACCGAACACGACGACATCGAACCGCCGCACGCTTCTTCTCCAACTGACCACATCGTCACGGAATTGCAGCTCTTCGGCTACCGTCCCTTCGACGACCAGCCCGATCCACGGCCGCTTCCCGAGGGCAAGATCATCGCTGGCGCCGTTGCCGACATCTTCGACGCCATGGTCGCGACGTTGAGCGACACCCGGCTTGAACCGGACCTCGACGACCTGCTCTGGTCGACCGTCAATCTGTTTCACCGAGCCTTCGACCGCATCGGACGCCAACTCGACGATAACGAACAGGCGCAGCAAAAGAGCCAGCGCGAGCAGAATGGCTCCGAAGTCCGATCGGTCGAACTCGAGCGCTTGACGGCCGAAGGCATCACTTTGATCGAGCGCCGCAACTGCCTGGAGCTCTTCCGCGACCAGGCCATCGAACGCTTTGAGACTCACACCGGATCGTCCTGGCGCCCTCGATCGGGATCACTGGTAAACCACCGCACGCTGACTGCAGCAATGATCGACTCCCGCGACTTCATCGCAGCCAAGCGTCGCGCCGAGACCGAGGTCTTGTTGCCGCCGGGGCCGAAGATCGCGTTTACTGGCGGGCTCGATTTCAACGACCACCGCCTGATCTGGGATCGCCTCGACAAGGTCTACGCCAAGCATCCTGACATGGTCCTGCTCCATGGCGGCTCGCCCAAAGGTGCGGAGCTTATTGCCTCCAAATGGGCGACCAATCGCAAGGTGCCTCAGATCACCTTCAAGCCTGACTGGACGAAGCACGCCAAGGCAGCCCCATTCAAGCGCAACGACGCCATGCTCGAACTCCTGCCGATCGGCGTCATCCACTTCCCGGGCACGGGCATCCAGGACAACCTCGCCGACAAGGCGAAGCGTCTCGGCATCCCCGTCTGGAGGTTCGGCGGCGCGTGAGCGCCGTCTTCTCGCCTCCAAACAATTGGAGCGGGGTGCATGCGCCGCAACTCCGGCTCGTTTCGACTCTATCCTCGAAGTTGCGCCCTGGTGGTGGTGGAAGGCGCGACTAGAAGATCTATGCACATGGAGCCACCACCATGCTCGCCCTTGGGCTTTTTCTCGACACATTCGGCATCGGCTTGTTCTGCTGGGCAATCTTCGCGCTTGCTGTGTATGCCCTCCCGTTTTTCGTCGCACTGAGCATCGGGATAACGGCGTTTCAGAATGGTGCCAGCGTGGTTGGTGCGCTGCTTATCGGAACGGTCGGTGGCGCGTTGACGCTTGCCGTCGGTCAGGCCGCCGTCGCCATGACTCGGTCCTTGACCTTGCGCATCGCCATCGCGACCGCATTTGCTGTCCCCGCTGCCGTCGCCGGCTATCATGTGGCGTTCGCCCTGTCCCAGAACGGGATGCCCTCGCTGGCTTGGCGTGAGATCTTCGCTTGCCTGGGCGCGGTCTTTGTTGGCGGCACAGCATGGACACGCTTGACCGTTTTTGCGGAGCCCCGTTCGTTCGAACTGGCACGGGCGATGGACAATCCGTCACGACCAGTTCTTCCGGCCGCCACGCGGGAGGGGTGACCAATCACCGCCTTCGTCGTCGAGCAGGCTCAAGTAGATCCGAGCATTGAACGAGGCTTGATCGGGTTGCGCGCGGGGAGAGCAGTCCTCCTCGGAGTGCCTGGACCAGCACCCGTTTTGGCCGGCCCACTAAACCTGCGGCGGAGCGGCGATACCTCGATCGCTCCATCGGAGACGATGCCGCCCTTTGCAGCAGATTGTTTCTCTTTCTGCGCTGAATCGTTACCACCTCTTGTTCAGCACAACCGAGATACGCCACGTCTTCTCCCGAGATTGCGGTTCAGCACGCGACGCACGTGGCCTCGTTGATGGCTTGATCTGGCCGAAGACCGGCTTCGCCTCGATCGTCTGAGCCGCAACACCGTCGTTGCGACTTTCTTCCCCTGGGCTTCGCCCATTCCTCGCGAGTCAAGAAAGTCGCCACAACGACGTCCTCCGCTGTGCTCCGGCCCGAGCGGGTGCGTCGCCGATCGTCCTCGGCCCTAGATCGCCATCGAGGCCGCGGTGGTCGCGGGCTCGAAACACAACAGGAGAAGTCACATGGCAAACATCGGTTCCTTCAAGAAGGTCGGCAATGATTTCCAGGGCGAGATCGTCACCCTGAGTCTGCAAGCCAAAGGCGTCCGCATCGTCGCCGAGACGAACCGGTCCAACGACAACGCTCCGAGCCACCGCATCTACGTGGGCCGGGCCGAGATCGGGGCCGCCTGGTCGAAGCGCTCCGAAGAGGGGCGCGACTACCTCTCGCTCAAGCTCGACGATCCTTCCTTCAACGGTCCGATCTACGCGAACCTGTTCGATGACGAGGGCGGTGAAGGCTACACCCTGCTGTGGTCGCGGCCGCGCAAGAGCGGCGAGTAAGGCTCGCTCCACCAAGCCCCGCCCGAGCAGATCGGGCGGGGCTTCCTAAAGCATCCGCCTCGGCCGTTGCATCGATCTCCGGGCCTTGCAGACTTGTGCTCAGTTCAATTGCCGCGACATGGGGCCGTGACACGCCTCCACCGGCGCCCGACGCCGCGCTCTAAGGTGCGGTTCGCGAGTCACACTCTACAACTGTTCAAATTCCATTCCTCCAGCTCAATCACTTCCGCTTTGCGGGTTTTGATCGCTCGCATCGTGCCTCTTCGTCTGGCAGGACGAGATCGACGTGACTGACGCCCAAGGTGCTCGCCAGTTCAAACAGGGTTACGACAGTTGGATTACGGCGGCCGCGCTCCAGGTCACTGATATATTGTTGGGTAAAGCCGGACGCTTCGGCGAATTTCTCCTGCGTGAAGCGCTTCTGCTTCCGCAGTCTTGCGAAATTCCGACCGACCAACTTGCGCATGTCCATCGGCGCAAGTTGCGGCTTTACATACTATGAGGTTTATCTCCTATAATATGTATTCAACTATCGCGTGCTGGCCCCATCGGCGGAATACGGCTAAATTTGGACGCATACACCACTCTGGCGGCCAAGCGTCTAGAATCATTGTAAGTGGATTGGAAGCCATGAAGAAGACACCGCTCGATCCCGACGTTGTGGACTTTGCCCCGTCGGATCCGAAGCTGACGCCGTATGACGAGCAGCACGTTGTGACGTACATGCGACTTCTGCAGGCAGAGGGTGAGGGCGCTGACTGGAGAGAAGTCGCTCAACTCGTGCTCAAGATTGACCCGGTGCGTGAGCCAGATCGCGCGCGGAATGCATACCAGAGTCACCTCGCGCGCGCTAAGTGGGCCAGCGAGCAAGGACGTCTCTTGCGCGGCACTAACTCAAAGTAGAAAAGATTTATCGCCCGGAACGTCTATTGAGAATCCTTTCCTTCAGCCGACTTGTGGTCATCCGGAAGCACCACGTGGTGCCAAACTAGGGGCTTCCTACAACCGGCTCGTTCATACCTATTGCGCCGCAATCCTTGTTAGCAGCGTGCAATGGGGCGGAAGCAATGCCTGAATTCGACTGGCGGTCGCCGAAATCCTATAAGAGCCTACAAGACGCTGGAATCACCGACATCGCTTGGGAATGTCTTCGCCGCAACGCGGACTATCGACGCGACTTTGAGGCGATGATCGCCAACAGTCCTGATGGCGAAGTGACCGCAGAATTCAGGAGGAAATGGGGTATCTGCTTTCGCCCATGACCCGCAGAGGTCCTTCGACGAGCAGACAATCTTTTGGGCGCCTGAGGTTCTCACGGCGGTCGTTCCGGTCAAGGTCGCTGTAGCCGACGACAGCGGGCTGCCGCCTCAGCCACTGCTTGACCTTACGGGTGGCCAGGTGCGCCGCGCTGTCGACGGCTGGCATGCCGTGTTCCGCATCGGTGCGGTAGATCACCGTGTCTGGTCCAAAGAGCCGCCGGTGCTCGGCGCATCATATGCGGCCGAACTGCCATTCGACGGCGATTTGGAAGCGCGCGCCTATGCAGCCCGGCGGCTGTGGCGCGCGATCAATGGACGCGCGCCAGGTCCTGCCTTTCACGAATTATCTAAACACCGGCGCGAACGCCTGAGCGCTGCGATCCGTGCGCTCGACGCGCACGGCGCGGGCGCAAGCTATCGCGTTATTGCCGAAGCGCTCTTCGGCAGGAAGCGCATCCCCGATCGCGCCTGGAAAACCCATGATCTGCGCAATCGAACGATCCGCTTGGTGCAAGGCGGCCTCACGTTGATGCGCGGCGGTTACCGCAAGCTTCTGCGGCCCGGGCGCAAGGACGAGTAGCGCCGCCCCGGAGGGGTGCCGAAAATCGCCTCCTGAAAGTTCGGCATCCCCCTCCGAGAACCTGCTTCTCCATGATGACCGCACACACGCTGGCGCCGCCATGCGTGGTGCGCTGTCATCCTGGAGTCCTCAAATGCCCGATCCGATGGCCGGTCTACCCCCGCGCTTCCTGCGTACCCCGGAGGCCGCGCGTTACCTTGGCCTCTCCGGCCGCACGCTGGAGAAGCACCGCACGTACGGCACCGGGCCAACATATCGGAAGATCGGCGGACGCGTCGTCTACGCCGTCGATGACCTGAAAGCGTGGGCCGACCGCGCCGCGAAGACGTCGACATCGGATCCCGGCAAGGGGACCGTGCTGCCCGCTAAGAAGCATCCGGCCCTGCGTCCCTATGCAGGTCAGGAACGTCGCTGATGTCAGCGTGAGAGCAGGGACCATGCGGCGCAAACACCATTCCGAGCGCGACCAGCTTGAGCTCTTTCGGGCCCTGCCCGGCGATCTTGCGCCCCGCGACGCGCAGGATCTGATGGCTTATCCGTTCTTCTCGCTCGCCAAGACCAAACGGATCGTGCCGATCGATTTCCGCGCGGGTGCGATCTCAATTCGGGTCGAAGCCGTTCCGGAACACGGCATGGCGACCATCTGGGATGCAGACGTTCTGATCTGGGCCGCTTCCCAGATCGTCGAAGCCCGTGACGCCGGCTTGAAGACGTCGCGCCTGATGGCAGCAACGCCTTATGAGATACTGACGTTTGTCGGCCGCGGCACCAGCGCACGCGACTATAATCGCCTGAAGGCGGGTCTCGACCGACTTCAGTCAACGACCGTGCTGACGTCGATCCGTCAACCGGCAGAACGGCGACGGCATCGCTTCTCCTGGATCAATGAGTGGAAGGAGACGGCGGATGCAAATGGCCGCCCATTTGGGCTCGAGCTGATCCTGCCGGATTGGTTCTACGCTGGCGTCATCGATGACGCGCTCGTGCTGACTATTGATCACGCTTATTTCGAGCTGACGGGCGGACTCGAGCGGTGGCTTTACCGGCTCGTGCGCAAGCACGGTGGACGCCAGGATGGCGGCTGGAGTTTTGATCTTGTGCACCTCCATGCCAAGTCCGGCATCCTCTCGCCGCTCAAGCACTTTGCTTACGACATACGTCAGATCGTTCAGCGCCAGACATTGCCCGGCTATCAGCTCGTGCTCACACGGGATCCTGATGGCACCGACCGGCTGAACTTCGCGCCAGCGCCTGTCAATCCCCTAACGGCACGCCTGCGCCGGCGCGGTTTCATTCCAAATTCGGAGGACAACCTGTGAATCAGCTCGTGCTATCGGGGACCGCAACCCTCGTGCTATCGGGGACCCGATCCTCGTGCTATCGGGGACCGGAATCGAGATTAAGAGCTTGTTTCTCCTCGCTTTCCGGCCGCTCTAACTTTACTAACCAGAAATCCTTCGGATTTCTTCTAACGGACCAGACGACCAGCCGCATTGAAGGTGACTGGCAGCGGGGCGCCGTCAATCCTGCTCGCCGGCAGAAGCCGTGCCAGTCTTTCACCGGCTCCAACGCTCACCACACTCCGTTCCAGCATGAGGGAGCGGCGGCGTGAGCGATCTTACCGAAGTAGAAGTGCTGTGGCTCGAGAAGCGTATCGAAAACCGCATTCGGTTCGGTCGTATCGTCAAGGAACGGAAGCTTGATCGCCATCGGCGTGTCCTGTCATTTGCGCCCGGCAGCATCTTTGCTTTCGTCCGTTGGACCTGCAACGACTTTGGGACAATCATTTCTCGCGTCGACATCTTGCGCGCGGCCGCACCGGGACAGCGCTGCTCGACCGTCCCTTATGTAAAGCCCGGCGGAGAGATTTTGCTGCGTCTGTCAGGTTGGCCGAAGGTCGAGCGCGTGCTGCAGATGATCGATGCCGTTGAGGCGCTCGGCATCGATCCGGCTGACGTCGCGCCTGATCATTGGCATCACGTTCATAACCGCCTGTCCGTCAACGAAAACCCGCGCCCGTATACGAAAGCGCGCCATCAGGCCTGGCTTCATCGCCAAAGGGTGATGCGATGATGGGCCGCCTAATGACGCTGGTTCTGACGATTGGGATGGCTGCTGCGCTCATCGCGACGATCGCCCTGGAGCCGCTTCCGCTTTACATCTGGAACGCATCCGCGAGCGTGCCGATCGGTCTCTACCGCCTCCGGCCGGCGGACCAATTCCAAGTCACTGAATTGGTCGCCGTGCAGCCGCCGGAGCCGCTCGCGACCTTCCTCGACCTTAACGGCTATTTGCCCATTGGCGTCCCGATGCTGAAGCGCGTGCTCGCCCTTCCGGGGCAAAGTGTTTGCAGAGCCGGCCTCACGATTTCGGTCGACAACGTCACGGTGGGCGAGGCGAAGGATCACGACAGACGAGGCAGGCCGCTGCCGAAATGGCATGGCTGCCGCATCGTCGGCGACGGCGAGCTGTTTCTGATGAACTGGCAGTCGGACGACTCTCTTGATGGCCGGTATTTTGGAGTTCTTCCGGCATCTAGCGTGATCGGCCGTGCGATGCCGGTGTGGACGTGGGAGGAGTGATCGTGCGTATTCGCCGTGTTGTCCCCGCCATTCCCTTGTTCGATCGATTGCGGGACCATTCCTCCGTCTCGACCGATGCCTGCAAGGCTGGCGCGAGCCCGACCGCGTGCTTGGGTCGGTTGGGCACGCGCGTTTGTGCTGTCGTGCCCCTGATGCTTCTTCTGACCGCGTTCGACAGTGCTGCCTTGGCCCAGGGCGAATCAGCCGCCCGGCCCGCGATCAGTGAGGCCGCTCAGTCATTTGACGGCTTCATCAATGAAGCCTCACAACGCTTTGCGATTGCGCCGAACTGGATCCGATCAATCCAAAGCATCGAGAGTGCTGGTGACGTGCACGCCAGATCGCCAAAAGGCGCAATGGGCCTGATGCAAATCATGCCGGCGACTTGGGCGGAGCTTCGCGAGCGCTACAATCTCGGGAACGACCCCTACGACCCGCACGACAACATTCTGGCCGGCACGGCGTACTTGCGCGAACTGCTCGACCGGTATGGCTCGCCAGGCGTGTTTGCCGCGTACAACGCGGGACCATCGCGCTATGAAGAGCATCTCGCGGGCCGCGCTCTGCCAGACGAGACGCGAGCATACGTCGCAAAGCTTGCAAACCTGCTTGCCATCGAACTGCCGCCGAGGTGGACGTCCAGCGGACAGTCATCAGCAGCTGCGACGCTATTCGCTACGCGATCCGATCTCGTGAAGCCGCGTGATCGGTTGCTGGCGCTCATGCCGTCGAGCGGTGTCACGACCGCAATCTCGGCGCCCGGTGTTTCGCCCATGGTCCCCCGGCCTATTTAGTGTTCGTCCCTCGATTAGATTTGGGAGCATCGCAATGACCAACTGTGCGGGTTCGCAAGCTGATGGCGTATGGGCGATGCCTTCGGCCCGCGCTCTACTCGTCGCTTCGCTCCTCACCGAGCCACCCTTCGGGTGTCTCGGCCCTTCGGGTAACGATCGCTATCGCAAACGCTCGGAAACAGTGGGCCTTCGCAAGTTGGCTGCCAAGTCGCGGCGGCTCTTTCGCAATGAATCGGCCACCAGCCGACGTGTTCGGGCAGGCGCGAATGAAGGATCTGTCGCAATGACCCGAACTGCATTTTGTCGCAAATCACCGCGGGTACCGAGACGCTGTTGGCTCGGAAGTTGGGCCCTGGAGACGACGACGGCAGGACGGCGAGATAAAAGGGGCTCGCCGGTCGAACCGCAAGCCATTGGCATGGCTTGGGTTCTGGCGTGCCGGTCGGTCGGGGCGCGTGCCGCGCCTTGCATTTTGCGTAATGCAATCAAAGACGTTTTCGGCACTGTGCGTGCTTTTGAGCGTTTGGAGGCCCGGCCGTGAGCGTGGGCGACAGCGATCTGCGTATTCGGCCTGGGCGCATTCGCAGCACCCGCGCGCCGAAACAAAAGAGCTTCATCAACCAGGTGCTGCGGGCGGCGAAGAAGGCCGGGCACACCTCGAGTCAGGCTGCGGCGGGCAGGCGTTCGGCGGCCTATGGGCGCTCGACGTTTGGCCGCGGGCGCCTTGCCTTTAGCCGCGCCAGATTGTTCAGCCCGACACGGCGTGTGGTGGTGAAAGCGCGCGTGGTCCGGCACAAAGGGAGAGCCTTCCGTTCGGCACCGCTGACCGCCCACCTCTCATATCTGAAGCGCGACGGCGTGACCCGGAGCGGCGAGCGTGCCGAGATGTTCGATGCTGGCAGCGGCAGCGCTGATAGTGCGGCTTTCGCGGAACGGTGCAAGGACGACCGGCATCATTTCAGGTTCATCGTCTCACCGGAGGATGCCGGCGAAATGACCGACTTGAAGGCCTTCACTCGCGACCTCGCCAGGCAGATGGAGACCGATCTCGGCACCCGGCTCGACTGGGTGGCTGTCGATCATTGGAACACCGACAACCCTCATGTTCATCTTCTTGTTCGGGGAGTAGATGAGGAAGGGGCGGATCTCGTGATCTCCCGCGACTACATCAGTCAGGGCCTGCGCTCGCGCGCCGAGGAACTGGTTGCCATTGAACTGGGACCAAAGCTCGAGCACGAGATCCGTAATTCGCTGGAGAAGGAGGTCACAGCTGAACGATGGACGCGACTCGACCGGGAAATCCGGCTGGCGGCTGATGAGACTGGCTACATCGATCTTCGGCCGGAGAATCCGGGCAGCGCGGATCCTGAGATCCGCCGCCTGATGGTTGGTCGCCTCCAACACCTGGAGAGGATGGGTCTTGCTGCCTCCGCCGCACCAGGCGAATGGATGGTCGGGCTTGAGGCCGAGCGAAGATTGCGCGATCTCGGGATGCGCGGTGACATCATCAAGACTATGCACCGGGCCTTCACCGAGCGCGGGGAAGCGCGCGGCGTTGCCGATTTCGTCGTCGAGGGCGGACAGCCGACGTCCCAGATTATCGGACGACTGGTCGACCGTGGACTGCATGACGAGCTGACTGGCGAGGCCTACGCCCTGATCGACGGAACAGACGGACGGGCGCACCATGTCCGCTTTCGAGGGCTCGAGGCTTTCGAACATGCTCCGCCGGCCGGCGGCATCGTCGAAGTCCGACGCTTCGGTTCAGCCGGCGATCCGCGCCCAATCATGGTGCTTGCGACGCGCTCCGATATAGATGTCGCTGAGCAGGTCACCGCGAAGGGCGCTACCTGGCTCGATCACCGGCTGGTCGAACGCGACCCCATGCCGCTCGCCACGGGCGGGTTCGGTCGCGAGACCCGCAACGCCATGGAAGCCCGTACCGAGCATCTGATCCAGGAGGGTCTGGCACGGCGGCAGGGCCAACGCATCATCCTGCAGCGCGACCTCCTGAACAGGTTGCGCCGGCGTGAACTGGAGGAGTTGGCATCAAAGGTATCGGCCGACACCGGCTTGCTTCATGTGGACGCCGCCTCCGGGGAGCATGTGGCGGGCACGTATCGCCAGCGGCTGACGCTCGCCTCGGGACGCTTCGCCATGATCGATAGTGGGCTTGGCTTCCAGCTCGTGCCGTGGTCGCGCGAGCTCGAAAAGAGGTTCGGCCAACACGTCACCGGCGTCGTGAAGGACGGCGGCGGCATTGAATGGGGCTTTAGTCGCAAGCGTGACCTCGGCCTCTAGCAATCTCGCCAATTCAGTTGCGGAAGGGCGCTTGGGATGTCCGGAACCAAAATCCTCTGGGGACAGGTAATCGTCGTTGGCCTGATCGTCTTGCTGGCCATCTGGGGAGCAACCGAGTGGACGGCATGGCGGCTCGCATATCAACCGGAGCTTGGGCGACCGTGGTTCGAACTGCTGGGCTTCAAGGTCTACTACCCGCCAGTCTTCTTCTGGTGGTGGTTCGTCTACGATGCCTATGCGCCGCAGGTCTTTGTCGAGGGCGCCTTCATCGCAGCGTCAGGCACCGTCGTTTCGATCGCGGCGGCGATCGGCATGTCGGTATGGCGCGCGCGTGAAGCCAAGAATGTCGAGACCTATGGCTCGGCGCGCTGGGCCGATGTTGAAGAGGTCCGGGCGGCCGGACTTCTTGGTCCGGATGGCGTGGTCCTCGGCAAGCTCGACCGCGACTACCTCCGCCATAATGGGCCGGAGCACGTCTTGTGTTTTGCACCCACCCGATCCGGAAAGGGTGTCGGTCTTGTCGTCCCCTCCCTGTTGGCTTGGCCCGGCTCGGCCATCGTCCACGACATCAAAGGTGAGAACTGGCAGCTGACCGCTGGCTTTCGCGCACGGCATGGCCGCGTCCTGTTGTTCGACCCGACCAACCCGAAATCCTCGGCCTACAATCCGCTGCTCGAGGTCCGGCGCGGGGAATGGGAGGTTCGCGACGTCCAGAACGTTGCCGACGTCCTGGTTGACCCCGAAGGCTCGCTCGATAAGCGGAACCACTGGGAGAAGACCAGTCATTCGCTACTGGTCGGCGCCATCCTCCATGTCCTCTATGCCGAGGCGGACAAGACTTTGGCCGGCGTGGCGGCCTTTCTGTCCGACCCGAAGCGGCCGATCGAGGCGACGCTGAAGGCGATGATGACAACCGCGCATCTTGGCGAGCAGGGCGCCCATCCCGTTGTCGCCTCGACCGCGCGCGAACTCCTCAACAAGTCCGAGAATGAACGCTCCGGCGTCCTGTCCACCGCGATGTCGTTCCTCGGACTTTATCGCGATCCCGTGGTGGCCCAGGTGACCCGCCGTTGCGACTGGCGGATAGCCGATCTGATCGCAGATAGCCGCCCTGCAACGCTGTACCTTGTGGTGCCACCTTCGGATATCTCCCGGACCAAGCCGCTGATCCGCCTGGTGCTGAATCAGATCGGCCGGCGCCTGACCGAAGATCTGCACGCCCGCGACCGCCTTCATCGAGTCCTGATGATGCTCGACGAATTCCCGGCGCTCGGGCGGCTTGATTTCTTCGAGTCCGCGCTCGCCTTCATGGCTGGGTACGGCATCAAGAGTTTCCTGATCGCTCAGTCGCTCAATCAGATCGAAAAGGCCTACGGGCCTAACAACGCCATTCTCGACAATTGTCACGTCCGCGTCAGCTTCGCGACCAACGACGAGCGGACCGCCAAGCGGGTGTCCGACGCGCTGGGCACGGCGACCGAGATGCGCGCGATGAAGAACTACGCCGGGCACAGGTTGAACCCATGGCTTGGGCACCTGATGGTCTCACGGCAGGAGACTGCGAGGCCGCTGCTGACGCCGGGTGAGGTCATGCAGCTTCCGCCGATGGACGAGATCGTCATGGTGGCAGGGACGGCGCCGATACGGGCGAAGAAGGTCCGCTACTACGAGGATCGGCGATTCACTGAGCGGGTTTTGCCGCCGCCGGATTCGGCGAGGGGCGGTCGATCCTCGCGAACGGACGGATGGTCAGCGCTCGGAGCGCTGGAGCCGACGGGAGGTCCAACCGACAAAGCCGCGGAGGCCGAGGAAGACACGGCGAACAGCGGGCTCCGTCGTGAACCCGAACTCCCCGATCACGTCGCTATCGTCAGGGAAACAATCGAATCGACACCGGCAGAGGAATTTGCCGCCGTTCTTGACGATGACGAGGATGCTGTCCGCCAGTCCCGGCTCATACGCCAACAGATGCGCGGTGTCACCCGTCAAGTCGCCATGGACCCGAATGACGGGATAGAGCTCTGAGGCAATATGCGCGACCGGATGAACGTCTACTTCCCACCAGAGCTTCTGAAACAGATCTCGGAGCTCGCCGATCGCAAGAAGCTTTCCCGGTCTGCGATCGTGGAAGCGGCTGTCGCTTCGTTTTTGTCACCGGACGGCGCGGACAGGCGGGAGGCAGCGTTCGCCCGGCGCCTCGATCGGCTGTCGCGTCAGATGCAGAGGCTGGAGCGTGACGTGGGTTTGACGGCCGAAAGCTTGGCACTCTTCATACGGTTCTGGTTGACGATCACGCCGCCGCTACCCAACGACGCGCAGGCGACCGCTCAGGCAAAGGGTCGAGAGCGGTTTGAAGGATTTGTTGAGGCACTCGGGCGCCGCCTCCAAAAGGGGCAAAGCTTTCTCCGCGAGATTCCGGAAGATATCCGCCGTCAGGAATCTGCCGACGAATCCTGACCGAGCGTCCTGAATGCGCTCGTATGAAAGTTCGGTCGTCCTCATACCCGCGGATGAGGATGCGGACTGGTGAGCAGTAACTCACGTTACGATTGAGCAGGCCTCAGAGATCAGTTCTTTGTCTTTCTTATTCTACGCTAATCTACGACCACTGAAAGCCATTGTTGCACCAAGTCCGTTGATGCCTTTCTTAATCATCCCATCTGAGGGCCGTCTGTGGACGCTCTCACTCGGTGGGGCGGACGGTGGCAATTCATTCCATTCAATCGGAGGCGAGTTCGCGCGGAGCGCGAATGCTGCGTAGCGCGCTCGGCTCGGCGATTGCCGGATTTCTCGACTTCGCTTCCGTCAGTTGGCCCAATGTCCGAAGAGCATCACGCAACAGATCGAGCGTGCCATTTAGACGTTTGTTCAAGTCCGTATCAAAAATCCGGACTGAGCCCTCGCGGCCTTAGCCCGTGCCAGAGATAAAGCCCAAGGGCGACCTCATCCGGCTTGTCCTGATAGTACGAGAGAAAAGCGAGCGCTCCTGCTTTCAACTTCATTCGAGGGCCGCGCGCAGTTCGGATTGAACTTTCAACGTATTCGCTCAGTCGATCCAGGGATTCCGCCAGCGAGTCAGCATAGATAGCTTCCTTCGAAGGAAAGAGAGGATAGATCGCGCCGGTCGTACAGCCCGCCTCAGTGGCAATAGCGCGCATGGTCGCCCCATCGAGGCCGTCACGGGCAAAGACACGCCAGGCTCCATCCAGGACAACCCGACGTCGCGCCTGATTGAGCGCGACTTCGCGGGCTTCTTTGCTGATCTCATAATCCGGTTTGACAGGTGGGGAGGGTTTCATGTCCTCCAAATTACAGCATTGACATATAAATAGCACTGTTATTTCCATAATCCAACGATATTGCGGGAGGCGGCGCCGATGTTTGAGGCCGGACAATCATCAAGCTACGTGGCGGGCTTGGCTGACCAACCGCTACGGGGCGAAACGATCGCAATGGCGCTGGATCGGGCCGCCCAGACCTGGCCTGAGCAACTTGCTGTCGTTGTTCGCGAGCAAGGTTTGCGCCTGAGTTATGCCCCGCTGAGAGATCGAGTCGAGGCGTTCGCCCGCAGTCTCATCGCTCTCGGTCTCACACCCGGAGACCGAATCGGGATCTGGTCGCCAAACAACATCGAGTGGGTTTGACGCAATTCGCCCGCTGCTAAAGCCGGACTGATCCTGGTCAGCCTCAATCCGGCCTATCGTTCTTCCGAGATCGGATATGCTTTAAGAAAGGTCGGCTGCCGCGCCATCGTATGTGCGACGGCATACAAGAGCAGCCACTACCTTGAAATCTTGGCAGAAGTCGCGCCCGAATTGAAAACGTCAGCGCCTGGTCAACTTCGTGCCGAGGCACTTCCAGAGCTCAAGATCGTAATCCAAATCGGCGGTCCCGCATTTCCGGGAGCGATTTCATTCGAAGACTGTGCGTCAAATCGCAGCGACGCCGGCACGTCTTTGGCTGACATAGCGAGCAAGATTAGCTTTGACGATCCTACAAACATCCAGTTCACTAGCGGCACCACGGGCGCGCCGAAGGGCGCAACGCTCACGCATCACAACATCTTAAACAACGGATACTTTGTCGGTGAAGCGCTCGGGCTGAGTGCCGTGGATCGGGTTTGCATTCCCGTTCCGTTTTATCACTGCTTTGGCATGGTCATGGGCAACCTGGCCTGTCTCACGCACCGCTCAACCATGGTCATACCAGGAGCTGCATTTGAACCGGGCGCGGTGCTCTCCGCCATCGAACAAGAGGCGTGCACGGCGCTGTACGGAGTGCCGGCAATGTTCATCTCCGTGCTAGAGCACCCTGAACTCGGCCGCTTTCGGCTTGGTTCGCTCCGCACCGGCATCATGGCGGGTGCGCCGTGCCCTATCGAAGTCATGCGAGGCGTCGTGGATCAACTGGGCATACGAGAAATTACCATCGCCTACGGAATGACGGAGACTAGTCCGGTCAGCTTTCAAACAAGCCGCACTGACACGCTGGAGCGACGTGTTTCGACCGAAAGGGCGGGCAATGGAAATCATCCTGACGGGCCGCAAAGTTTCCGCGGACGAAGCATACCGTATCGGATTGTGCGAAAAAATCGCGCCAAGGGGGGCAAGGGCAGCCGCTGAAAACATGGCGCAGGAAATCGCTCGCTTCCCACAAGCAGCGGTGAAAGCAGATCGTGCCAACGTTCTCGAGACATACGGACTGCAGGTGCGCGAAGCTCTTAAACGCGAATGGGCGAACGGGATCGAGGCCCATCACAAGGAAGGCGCGAATGGAGCGGCCCGCTTCTCGGCCGGAAAAGGGCGGCACGGCGACTTCGCTGACATTTTGTAGGCCAGCGGCATGCTTCGGGTCGAGCGCTCTCTGTAAGTGACGCTAGGTGCGTCGAATTATTACTTCCGTTCAACGCAAATAGATCGCTTGGCGCAGCTCTCTGCTTTTGCCATTGGTCACGTGGCGCCTTCTATCGTCCTAGCACCACGCACCAATCATCGGACCGACCACTTGGAATCCACGGACTTGAGTTGGATGAAACTCATCGGTCAAAGAAACTCCTGCGTTAGTCTTTCCTCTCGAAACTGTTGTGGTCTTGTCGATCGTCGCCTGCATCAGTCTCCGGATGAATAGCGTCGCCAAGATGGTCTAGCTCAAGAGGTGGCGCTGGAACGGGCTATGAAATCAAGCGAGATGGGATGGAGCACGTTATGGCGGACGAGAAAGTGAGTCGAAAGGTAATGGACGGCGATCACTACCGAAATGGAATTGGGTATCAAGCAGGCGGCTCGAGCCAGCCCATCAATTGGGGGGGCGACGACTACGCTAGTCCTTCCACTAAGCCGTCGAGTGGCACGAAGTAGCGTTGTCGAATGTGAGCAGCTGTTCGCCCGGCAGATCATAATCAGCCCCGGACTGTCGGGCATACTCTGTCGCCGCGAGAGGAGATGATCGTCATCCCTTGAGCGGCGACAGAGTTCAGAAGGCATGCGAGCACAGTCAGTGAACAGAACTCTGGATCGGCGAAGCCACGGTTCATGCAGACAAAAGCTCCTTGTAACGGCGGAGCCGGGCCGAGGCATTCGCCGTCGATTTGACGTGCTGAGTAGAGCGCAACCGCCGAGGAACGAGACATAATCGTTTGAAATGATGGGAGCAGGCTTTGCCTGACGGGTTAACTAACCGCACTAACGGCTGGATGCTGCAGATCGCCATGTTCGTTAGGCGGTGGCTTTGGGAAGCGATCACGGTTAGATCCGTGCTGCCGAAGTCGCAGCGCGATCTGCGGTTGGATTTATTCCGAGGGCTCGCGAACTGGCTGATCTTTCTGGGTCATATTCCGGAGTCAATACTCGCCTGGTTCACCACCAGAAACTACGGGTTCAGTGATGGAGCCGATCTATTCGTCTTGATATCCGGCTACACCGCAACCTTTGTATTCGGTAGAATCATGATGGAGCGCGGCTTCGCAATCGGAGCGACCAGGTTGCTTCGCCGTGTGTGGCAACTTTATGCCGCCCATTTGCTGCTGTTTCTATTTTACCTCACTTCGGTGCACTACCTATCGCATAAGTTTGACGATCCTCATCTCATGGATCAATTCAACGTCGCGCACCTCATGAAGTTTCCGGTCGAGACGCTTTCGCAGGGGATGGCGCTGAAGTTCAAGCCGCTCAATCTCGACGTCCTACCACTCTATATCGTTCTGATGGCGGCGTTCCCTATCGTACTTTGGGTCATGCTGCGATGGCGCAATGTCGTATTGATTGGATCGATCGGGCTATATGCTGCTGCTCGTCAATATGGCTGGAATTTTGCGTCTTATCCTGGGGGAGCATGGTACTTCAACCCTTATACTTGGCAGTTGCTTTTTGTGTCTGGAGCCTGGCTCGCACTCGGTGGGGCTCAGGGCAGCCGTTGGCTGCTCCAGTTTCGCTTCCTGCATGCGCTCGGTTTCGGCTTTTTGCTATTCGCTTTCGTGATCGCGCTCGCGGAGCGGATTCCGGAGTTGCGACAGCTAATTCCAGATGCGATCGACGAGATGTTCATCCCGAATGACAAGACCAATCTCGCGCCCTATCGAGTGATCCACTTGGCGAGCCTAGTGTTCGTCGTCGTCGCACTCATTCCTATCGATTGGCCGGGTCTGCAGTGGTCGATCTTCAAGCCCCTGATTAGATGTGGCCAGCAATCGCTGTCAGTTTTCTGCGTTGCTCTGTTCCTCTCTTTCGTCGCCCATTTTGTACTGGAGCTCGGTTCGGGGGGAGTTCTGGCCCAGCTCCTCGTAGGCGCTGCAGGCCTGTGGATCCTGACGATCATCTCCTACTATCGGACCTGGTCGAAGCAGGTCGATAAAAGTGTGTCTTTTGACCGAACTAGCGCAGGGCGTCACTCAGGCTCCGCTGAGCCACTACGTGTACTTCGCGCAGATGGATCATAGTGATACGGAGAAGAAATACGCAATCGTGGACCAGCGCTTATTTTGTCACCACGCCAAATCGTTAAGCGAGCAAAAGATGTCGATGGTTCAAGCGCCATTCGGAGAAGACTCGATGCCAAGCTCGTTTGGGAAGCTGCGATATTCGCGTAGAATGATTTGTGCTGGAATGATCGGGATGGCGGTGGCACCGCCGCCCCTTCATGCTGCCACCGACGTCTTGGTTTACAAGGACCCGAACTGCGGTTGCTGCGGCGATTGGGCGAAACAAGTCGGCGACGCGGGGGTCTCCGTCCAGATTGAGGAGGCGAGCGATCTGAGCGCGATCCGCAGCCGCCTCGGTGTCCCCCCGGATCTGGCTGGCTGTCATACAGCTGAAGTCGGAGGTTATGTGATCGAGGGACATGTGCCCGTGGATGCGGTGAGCAGATTGCTTTCCGAGCGGCCTGACGCTGTGGGCATTTCGGCGCCTGGAATGCCTCAAGGATCGCCAGGCATGAGCGGGAAGCTCGAAAAGTACTCGGTCATATTGTTCGGACCGCGTGGTCGCCGAACCTTTATGCAGTTCGTCGGCTCGGAAGAGGCAGGCTGATAAGCATGAAATGGGAAAACGAATACCCGCGAACTCCGAATTTACGGGTCCGCAAAACTCGTGCCAAAATTCTGAACACGAGCCTGGCGTGAGGCGAATCGAGCGAGGACTTAAGATCGATTGATCTACTGCGTGGCCTCCATCGAGCATTGTTTAGAGCCAACTGTAACCGGAGCAACAAGACTCGCGAACTATTAGCTGAGGAAAGATGACGGCGGAAACAGAGCTCAAGGCGCTCATGGTAGCCAGTCAAGAAGGTGACGCGGTCGCCCATCGTCTGCTGCTTGAGCGATTGAGCATTCATTTGCGTGCATACTACAAAGGCAAGCTTGCCAAGCTCAGCCGCCGTTTGGCGGAATCCGAGGATCTCGTCCAGGAGGCGGTGCTGGCGATCCACACACAGCGACATACCTACGATCCGGTCGAATTGTTCACTCCTTGGGTCCATGCGATCGCACGCTACAAGTTGATTGATTTTCTGCGAAGGGACCGAGCTACTATCGTTGATGCCCCGCTTGATGAGGCTGCCGAAGTAACTGCGCGTGATGATCATATCAGCGCCGAAAGTAGTTTTGATCTCAGCCGACTCTTAAGACGATTGCCGAAGAAGATGAGGTGTTCAATTGAGGCGGTGAAGCTCGAGGGCTTGAGCGTAGCGGAAGCCGCCGAGCGGTGCAGAATCTCGGAGGCAAGTGTAAAGGTCAATATTCATCGCGGGTTGAAGGTTTTGTCGACGTTAATCGCGCGGAGGACGCAGACATGAACACAGATGAGCTAATTGCGGCTCTCAGTAGGAGTGTCGAACCGATCGATCGACAGTTGATAAACCGAAGAATGACGATTGCCCTTGCGATCGCGGTCGTGGTCGCGATCGGGATCGTTCATATTGCATTGGGCGTTCGCACCGATCTGAGGGCGCCCCGGGCGATTATTTTCATGTCGCTCAAGCTTGCGTTCGCGATTGGCACGGTCGGGGGGGCGTCATATTACCTAGCGCGGCTAATGCGTCCTGGAGGGGAGCGGCGAGCTTCAGTGGTATCGGCCGCGCTTCCATTTGCTGCGACACTGTTGCTCGCTGCCGTCAGCCTCGGAGGGGCACCAAAATCGCACTGGGACAAGATGGTGATGGGAGATGAGTGGCTCGAATGCCTCATTTCCATTCCCGTCATCGCTATCGTTCCTTTTGCGGTTGTTATCTGGACAGTAAAAAATAATGCAGCTCCGACTAGTCTTGTTCGCGGGGGCGCCATCAGCGGTCTTATTGCCGGCGGCGCAAGCGCAGTTGGCTATGCCCTACACTGCACAGACGACTCGTTACCCTTCGTCGCGCTTTGGTATGGCGGTACAATCGCAATATGTACGATCGTTGGGGGGCTGTTAGGACCGCGGCTGTTGCGCTGGTAACCGACAAGTAAAACAGTTGACGTTCCCGTGAATTTGTAACCACCGAGAAATCGGATCCGAACTCCTCATTAGAAGCGCACGCATGCGCCTCGGAAAAATGAATGGAGTGACTATGTGGATCAAAGGTCTTCTCGCAATTGCCTTTTCGGCTGTGTTGTCGGGCACCGCCCAAGCGGGCTCAACCATTACCGACAAGAGCTATTGGCCGAACGAAGCGAGGCGCAGCGTTCAGGCCGGAGCACCTTTCCCGCAGCGCGATCTTTATTCGGCGTTCGCCCACAGTCACGGTGCGCCCAAAGGGCAGGTTGCGCCAGATGCGACGGGCGGCGGATCCATTTGGCGCTATCAGGGTGGGCCGAAATCCCGCTAATGAGGGTGGCGACGATGAATATGCAGCCATATTACCCGGTACATCGAAAAATAGTTTCCTTGGCGCCCGCCCTTGTATGTGGGAATGATCGAAGTGCGGTCGAAGGCGCCTCGTCGTAAGCGCATATTGACGTCAAAGGAGTACCAGGCCGTGCTAAGGCTTGAGCGGGGGGCTCGACGTTTCAAAGCGGACGGCTGATTAATCCTTGGGCCGCCCAGATGTAGGCTCGAAGTTGAGAGCAAATGAAGAATGCCCAACAGGCCTGAAGAGCCCCGGACTGTCGGACTTGCTCCGTCATCCGCAATGGACTGGGTACTCCTCTAGTGAGGCGACAGATGAAAGCCGAGTATGTGTCAGGCCTAAAAGTGGGACTTGTAAATAGTTTTGGTTGATACAGCGACGCTCGAGCACGGTTACAAGATGGGTGGCTTAACAAAGCTAGCGCGCAGATGGTTGAGATGGCTCGCCGCTATCACATATTTGCTCGCGTCGCTGACCCCGACTCTCGCTGTCCGGCTTCCGGCGGATCTGATCGAACCGCTAAATCAAGTCAGCCACCTGGCGCTGGATGCCCACGAGCACGCTGGTCATAATCTTACGCGTGCGCATGAACAGGGCGGAACCCAACACGGCCGCGCGGGCGCTCCAATGGCTTATGCGGAGCCTGCCGCGGATTCGCCGGATGGGCACGACGGCTGCGATCAACAAAATCAACATGGCAACTGCTGCGGTTCAGTGCTCTGCATGAGCGCCGTCGCTCCTCAACTGCCTTTGCTCGCTCAATTCGAGCCCATGCGATCGCGAGGCGAGTACGAACCGGCCTCCATGTGCGCCGGCGAGAGGTTCGGGCCGCTTTATCGACCCCCCATAGCCTGAAAGCACGTGAATCCATGATGTGTCGCGCTCCCATTCGGAGCGGCTGGATTCGTATGGCGGTGCTTATCAGGAGTCTATTATGCAGGGTCGTATGGTGGCGAGTAACGCCGCCTGGATGACAGCTGGCCGCGCGAGCAATGGAGAAATGCGTGCGCTTACGCAGCGCCGTTCTTCTGGCCTCTGTCGTCTCGCTCACAGTCAGCTGCGCGACGACCGGTTTTTTGTTGAGGGCGGAATCCTCCGATTCGGGAGCCGAGGTCGCGAACCGCGGTTAGCGGCCCACGCTTGCCACTATACGCCGACCTGCGTCCAACCTCGCGGGTCGGGTGGCGAGCCCGGGCCGCCGTGAGTGCGGCTTGAGGAGGAATGTCGTGAAGTGATCGCACCATCAACAAGGAATCGAGAAAATGACGCCTCTTGTGAGATCAGCGCTACAAATTGCCGCTTTCGCGGTCCTCCCGCTCGCTACTTTCGCCCAGACGAATCTTGTCGTCGGCGAGGTCAAGAAAATCGACGAGAGAGCTGGCAAGATCACCCTCAAGCATGGGCCCATAAAGAACCTGGATATGGAAGACGAGGAGATGATCATGGTGTTCCGGGTCTCCGATCCCTCCATGCTCCATCAAGTGAAAGTAGGAGAAAAGGTTCAATTCGACGCTGAGCGGCTGACGGGCGGAATAACAATCACAAAGATTCAGAAGGCAAAGTGAAACGTCGACGGAACGCCTCTTCTCCGAAGCAGCGTTTCGATTCGAACGGGAGAGCAGCAGCCTGTCAAAGCTAGCTTGGTACATCGCCATGAGCTCGTCGCGGAATACGACACCAAGTCCTCAGAGTACATGTGCGGCTCAGCCATCCGGGGTGCCGGACGGCGTGGTTCGAGCGGCAATTGTACGAAGCTACGATCGCGTCCGAAATTATCTGCAAAAGCGCTTCAGCTCGCCGACTGACGCCGAAGAAGTACTGCAGGTGTTCGTGCTGAGAGCGCTGGAGCGATCCGCCCATATCCGAGACGCGCAGTCGGTCCGTGGGTGGCTCAGCAGGGTTCTAGCGACCACAATAGCGGACTTCCATCGCAAGAGGCTGCGAAATAGTGCGCGAGAAATACCGCTGCCCGAGGAACTGGGCGATCGTATAGCAATCAATCAAGATGCAACATTCGAAAGCGAGATATGTGAATGTCTTTATGCTCATCTTCCGCTATTGAAAATGGAACACGCTGACATTATCCGCCGAATAGACTTGGCAGGCGAACCGAGGGAGGTGGTTGCGACTGATCTCGGGGTGACGGTCAATAATCTCACTGTGCGTTTATTCCGTGCTCGTCAAGCATTGCGGGACCTCCTCGAACGGAAATGCGTAGTGTGCCGCGAAGATAGCTTCGCGGAGTGTCGATGCAATGGAAGTCGATGAATACAGCCGGAGTCGACAGCCCGTTCTGCTAAAGAAACGACAGGTGGCGGCCGCGTGGCGCTTTTGTAACCAAGCGACAGCTCAGCTGGTTCGTCGAAGCGGACGATGGTCAGCGAGGCGACTTTGCCGGTGCCCGGCCGAGTTCGACCAGTCAAATTCGGTCGCGATCCGCAGCGAAATCGTTTCAAGACGCTTGTTCACGCTAACTAGGTTGGCGGTGAATGCGGCTAAGCCGTCTTCGTTGAACCCCTCGAAGACGAACTTGCGAACCGCGCGGAACTGTTCGGCGAGGCTTGTGAGTGACCGTCGCGCTTTTGCACTCAGAGACATCTTAACGACCCGCACATCGACGCGCGAACGCGTCCGGCGCAACAACCCCTTTTGTTCGAGAAGCTTGGACTGCGTGGTGACGAACGACGAATCGACGTGAAGCAGCTTGGCGACAACGTTAACCGGCAGGCCACGGCTCTTTTCGAGATCGAAGAGGGCGAGCAGAATCATCCATTGCGGGCGGCTGATGCCCAGTGCTTTGCCCCAGAGCTTATGAAGCTCTTCCAAGCGGCTATTGATCCCGGACATCTCCAGCATGAAGCGCTTTATGACATCAAGAGTCTCGATGGTGCGCGGATGTGTCGCTTCTCTTTTCGTTGTTAACACCGGCGTCACTTTCCTTCATGCTGAAGGCAGATGGCCTCAGAATATATTTCGCCTCAATCATCAATCTGTCACGTGCACGTTTAAGCACGTGTCACATTTGGCGCGGCTTTCAAAGCGGTTGGATTACGATGCGTTTCATTGCTTGTTTACCGAGGCATCCAGCTCAGTGCGGCGGACGCAGCGACCGAGACGGCGGCCGCACCCCAAATAGGACGCGTGATCGATCGCCGAGGAGCGTAAAGTCCCTCACGCCATTCCGTAACGGAGTGAAGCAGGTGGTCCACCTTTCAATTGGTGGGTCCTGAGGAGCCGTAAGTCGTTGAATGATGGGGAGCATGCTGCACCTCGTCTTCACCGGCGTGTTCCGAGCTTTAGTTGTGACGACTGACGTCGCATCTTTGTGCTCTCGAGGCCTTGCCCCCTTGCCCTGAATTAGGCCGAGCGCCAGGCCGATAAGATACGATTGGAAGAAAGGACCGATGTGCCTTGCCCGGAGCAGACATAAGTACGCGGTCAGTCGGCACCTTGGCAAGTTTGTTGATATCGTCTGGGTCCAAGGAACTCTTGATCAATTGACCCACCATCTCGTAGTTCCTAGCGATCTCGGAAAGCCGGGTCATCTCGCGGGTACTCTCAACGTCGGACTGTTCAAGTGCGCTACTCAAGATGGTGGAGCCACGATCAGTGACGCCAAGTGGTGGTTGATTGGACCGGAACAGGGCTCCCCCGACCGGCTCTAGTTGTTGCGGGCGCGCAAATCGAACTAGAAGGAGTTGGGCGATAATCCGCCTATCGATGCTCACGAATCCGTCTGCGCTGACGTTGATCGTACCTTCGTTAGACGGAATTTGTACCGGTCCGGCTTTTCCAAGCACGACGTGACCGTCGACTGTCACGAGCCGACCAGTAGGGTCTACCCCAAATTCGCCGCTGCGCGTGTAGCGCTCCCCGCGGTCGGTTTGCACCACAAAGTACCCCTCACCGTCGATTGCTAGGTCGAGTGGATTGCCAGTCCGGCGGATGCTACCTTTCGAGACGAGATTGAATTGCAGGTGCGGGACCACAAGCGAGACCGTGCTTGCCCTTTCGCCGGGATCTTCCGGAGGCATAGGGCGCAGGTACTCTTGAAATGAAAGTCCACGCGCTCGAAAGCCCGTAGTTTCGGCGTTGGCAATGTTATGAGCTGTAACTTCAACCTGGCGTTCGAGCGCAATCAGGCGCGAGAGATAGACCAGGCTCGTTTCAGCCATCGCTTATGCCTTTCTTCCACAAACTCAGAGGCAACCTGCAGGGAATCAATGACCGAAGGGGCATAGGAGGAGGCACTCCACCTGGAGAGAGGTCAACGATCGAGACAATCACTTCATGCGGAGCCGATTGCGCGGCTGGCAAGGTATCTGGCTCTCAGTTATAGACGGCGCTGCCGGTCGCAATATTACATGGTGTAGTCGAGTTATGTCGGGTGCTCGTCAAATCTGCTGATGTCGGTATTGGAAGCCATTATTGATTGCGCAGTCGGCGCGAACGATGTTGCGTGCTGTCGCGCCACGGAAAGCCTGACGGATCATAGCTAGTTTCTATTGCCGTCGCGCTCCAACGTGTCGTCTGGAGCATGTCGTCCAAGATGGTAGGCGAATGGTGCAGCGTCCCGCTTCATTGACCAATTCAGCATCGTCTGCGTCATCGGCTCTAACGAGGACGTCAGGCTTGGCGTAATATTACAGAGTAACTGAGCATACCAGCATTCATCGCAAAGCTGTGATAGACGCGATGCGAGAGGCAGCGATCATTCGTATACTAATGATACGAATCAGTTGCATCCGGATATGCGCTGATGAATGCGAATGTACCGCCTGAATATGGAGGGCTGATAGCGCTCCAAGAGCATTTTGGCAGACGAGCGGAGGTCCCCGTTGATGTCGCTTTTTCGCACTTCCGCGCTCAAGGGAGATCGAGGCTGCTCTTTAGTACCTTGCCGATCACTGAGTAGGCCCGATCGGCTTGGGCAAAAATAGCGACCAATTGAGGTTTCGCGACTGCTGGTGAAGCGGAGGTCGAGTGCCCGTGGTCAAAGGTGGAGCGCAAGTGTGATCAAGAGACTTCCCGCATGCCTTCGGAGATGTGTAGAGAGCCAAGATACGGCGCGTGCATACTCCGCCGATGTCGTTGATCATTGCTCATGGTCGTGAGAATGACTGATACAGTAAAGAGCCGCCATAGGCTGGGCAATTTCGCGATAGATCTGCAGCACCTTCGATTTGCTCTTGTAGCGAGTGACTGCGGAAGTTTACGTCGAGCCGCGGAAAAGCTCTCCGTACGACACTCGGCACTCAGTCGAGCAATTGGTCAGCTGGAACATCTAGTGGGAGCAAGGCTATTCGAACGGTCCGCTGCTGGCATCAAACCTACTCAAGCGGCCTTGGACGTACTAAGGATCGCACGCGTGATCTTAGAGCAGGTTGATGCGCTGGTTGACACCGGGCGAACCTTCGGTCGCGGCGAGGCAGGTCGCCTCTCCGTTGGTATCTGCACCTCGATCTCCACAGGGAATCTTCGTGCAGCCCTCTTGGATTTCAAGCGCCGTTCCCCTTTGGTGGAGGTTGCACCGATTGAACGCTCTCGCATTCAACTGATGAGTGCGCTTCAAAATGGAACGATTGATATCGTTATTAGTCCTGGCCTTGTTCGATCTGACAGCAAAGCCCACTCGCTCTGGAGTGAACGCATCTTAGTCTCTTTGCCCGATCGCCATGTGTTGGCAAACCGCATGTCGGTGTATTGGACCGATCTCAGAAACGAAACCGTTCTCCTAAGCAAGCGGGATCCAGGACGCGAACTTGAAGAAATGCTCGTATCCAAGCTCTCATCGGCTGAGATTCGGCCGAATATAGTTTACCATGATGTAAGCAGAGCCGTGATTAGCAGCCTCGTAAGCATGGAACTTGGATTAAGCTTGGTAATGGAGTCAGAGATTGGGGCCGGTTCGTCTGGACTGGTTTATCGATCCCTTCGGGACGGAAATGGACCGAGCCGCATCGACTTCTATGCACATTGGCGTTTGGATAACGAGAGCCCGATTTTGAAACGCTTTCTCGCTATCTTGGAGGAGCGTCATCCATCTTCGTCGACTGCTGACTGAGCGCGCCTTGCCGACTCCTGGTTGTTGATGGGTGCGATAGCCTGAAGGGCGCCCGCGTTGCTGCACCGAGCTCTCAAAGCGAACGCCATCCCGACCGAGACATCGGCAGCTACGTCGGCGACGCTCAGCTGCCGTCACCGAGAGCATCCAGTCTCCTGCCCGGTACTACGTGGTCTGGAGCGCTCAGTACGATACCCCGCGGCGCGCGGCAGCCGCCTTAAGATCGTGTGCCGGTGACGCTCACGATCATCTTCCTGCTGCTGTACTTGAATTTTCGGGCGATAACCGAGACCTTGGTCGCGATGCTGTCGCTGCCTTTCGCTCTGGTCGATGGAATCTGGGTAATGTGGGGCTCGGCTTCAATCTATCTGTGGCCGTCGCCCTCGGCTTCATCGCGCTCGCAGGCGTCCCGCCGAGACGCCGTCGTGATGTTGATCTATTTCGATCACGAGCTCGTCGAGATGAAGACGAGGCCCAACGCCGAGGGCCACGCCTTCTTCATATCGCGTTATTTTCTCGGCTGCTTGCGCTGGTCTATTTGCTTTGCATCGTTGCGCCTTCTGTCGGACACGCCTTGTCCGATGGATCGAAGATCGTGCCATGCCACATGGGCGAGAGCCAGGAAGTCGGACCCGCGCACGGTTCGCACGTACACCTCCACAATGATGATCATCGAGGAGATGGCGGTGAACTGTTCGTCGGGTTGCACGGCGCAGCTACTGCCGTAACCGCTAATGATAAGAATTACGGCCAGGCCGACAACTCGCATAAAGCACTCGGCATGCAATGCTGCGGTATAGCGTGCTTGAGCGCTCTGCCAGCGACTGTCACGGAAGTTGTCAAGCCTTCGAAAGTGACGTCGATTTGTGACGTAGAAAAGTACACTCGCGTCACTGATAACACGCCTACTCGGCACTATCGCCCTCCCATCCTTTGACCCTGTGAAGTGAGGTGGTGACGCGCGTCCGTGAGGACACGCGCGCCTGTAGCTCATCACTAGGTTGGAGATACTTATGCTTGCGCACATATGGGCGAAGTTCGCTGCTGCTCGTTCAGTGGCATATGCAATCTATGGAAGAAGAGGCTGTCTAGTCGCGGGCATCGTGCTGTCAGCCGTTAGCGTTGGGATGTCGGGATGCGCCATCCCACTCTCGCTGGGCCGGGACGACCCTGCAGACCCAGCGGCGAGCGTTGCGAAGATCGAGCAGCGATCGAGCGTCGGGCCGTATACGAGCCTCCGCCCGGTGGCTCCAGCGCCGTGGCGTCAGAAAAACGAGAATGTGACTCCACCGCCCAAGTCTGGCGATTAGGAGATCGCTATGACTAGATTGCTCCAGGACAAATCGTTCAACGCTTCCGCACATCAATGCAGACCGATAAGCGGTTGGGTCGCACTCCTTTCGTCCACGCTTCTGCTTTCGGGCTGCGCGAGCTTCTCGCCAGATTCTGGGATGGGTGTGGTGGCAAGTGTCGCCGACCACGCCATCAAGAAAGATGTCGTCGCAATACGAACGGGAGAGGAGGCGGATTGGGCGCACAATTCTATTCAGCGCCTGCTTCGCGGGACCCTGAACGTTGACTCTGCCGTTCAAGTCGCTCTCGCGAACAATAAGGGTCTTCAGGCCGCCTATAACGAGCTGGCATTGGCAGAAGCTGATATGGTTCAGGAGAGCTTGCCGCCGAATCCGACCTTCTCGCTCTCGCGTATTACCGGCAATGGGGCAAGTGAAATCGAGCGCCAAATCGTTGGTGATATCCTCGCCTTAGCGACACTACCGTTGCGTTCGGAGATAGCGGGCAAGCGCTTTCGCCGAGCGCAGCTTCGAGCTGCGCTAGAAACACTGCGGCTCGCATCTGAGGTCCGGCGCGCGTACTATCGTGCCGTTGCAGCAAACGAACTAGTGGGACTGCTTAGCGATGCCAAAGCCACAGCTGAATCGACAGCGCTGCTAGCGAAGAAGCTCGGCGAAACGGGTTCGATCAACAAACTCGATCAGGCGCGTGAACAGGTCTTCTACGCCGAAGCAACGGCCGATCTCGCGTCTCTGCACCAGGAAGCAGCAAATTCGCGCGAGCGCTTGATTCGGCTCTTAGGGCTTTGGGGTAGCGACCTCAATTTCAAACTTCCGAGTAGCCTACCTGCCTTGCCACGCAAGCCAAGAGCGTTGCCATGGATCGAGGTCGACGCCGTTACCCATCGCATCGATCTGCAGATGGCGCGGATGGAGCTCGATGTGGTGGCGACCTCGCTCAGCCTGACCAAAGCTACTCGCTTCGTGACGTTGCTTGATGTGGCAGGAATATCTAGACGGACCAGAGACCCGGAAAGCCCTCCATTCCGAGAGCGCGGCTTTGACGTTCAATTCCAGATTCCGATTTTCGACGGCGGCGAAGTCCGCGTGAGGCAGGCCACCGAAATATACAACCAGGCCTTCAATCGCTTAGCCGAACAGGCCGTCAACGTGCGATCCGAAGCACGGGATGCTTATCGCGGCTATCGATCAAGCTACGACATCGCCAGTCACTATCAGCGGGAAGTAGTGCCGCTTCGACAGATCATCACAGAGGAATTGCAGCTCCGATTCAGTAGCATGCAGGTGGACGTTTTCGCACTGTTGGTTGAGGCGCGACAGCGGATCGCAGCACTGCGCGCCGCCATAGAAGCCAAACGCGAATTCTGGCTGGCAAATGCAGATCTGCAAGATGCTGTCAACGGCGGCCGAGCGAACGACGGCCCGAGCGAGTCGCGTCGGACGATCACAGCGCAGGCGGTTGGTGGCGGTGGACAGTGAATGGAGGTGAACATGTTATCTCGTAGAAGCTTTATCGGAACAGCGGCACTGATTGGAGCCAGCGCTGTGAACGGGCGAGTGCAGGCCGGGAGCATCCCCGAAGCGCCGACCATGGACAAGGCGACCATGCAGCCGCCGCTGCATCCCACCAGCGGGCCTCAATATCAGCCTGTTGTGACGCTCAACGGCTGGACATTACCGTGGCGCATGAACGGCGACTGGAAGGAATTTCATCTAGTTGCAGAGCCAGTGGTGCGCGAGTTTGCTGAAGGGATGAAAGCACATCTATGGGGATACAACGGCCAGGCGCCGGGTCCGAACATTGAAGCGGTAGAGGGAGACAAAGTTCGCATCTTCGTCACCAATAAATTGCCGGAGCACACCAGCGTGCACTGGCACGGCATCATTCTGCCGAGTGGCATGGACGGTGTCGGCGGCCTAACGCAACCGCACATTAAGCCGGGCAAGACCTTCGTCTATGAATTTAAGCTGATTAAGAGCGGCACCTTCATGTATCACCCGCACTCCGACGAGATGGTGCAAATGGCCATGGGCATGATGGGAATGTTTATTGTGCATCCGCGCGATCCGTCATTCCGTGCGGTGGACCGCGACTTTGTGTTCATCATGAGCACCTATTTTATCGACCCCGGCACCTATCTCCCAAACGTCAACGAGATGACTGACTTTAACATGTGGACATGGAATAGCCGCGTGTTTCCCGGCATCGACGTGCTGCCGGTGAGGCTAGGTGACAAGGTGAGAGTAAGAATCGGCAACCTCACCATGACCAACCACCCAATTCACATCCACGGCCACGACATCCGAGTCAGCTGCACCGACGGTGGCTGGGTGCCGGAAACGGCGCAATGGCCGGAGACAACCATTGACGTACCGGTGGGCGCCATTCGCGCCTTCGATATGCTGGCCGACAATCCCGGGGACTGGGCGTTTCACTGCCATAAGTCGCACCACACGATGAACGCAATGGGGCATGACATGCGTAACCTGATTGGCGTGTCGCGCAAGGATCTCGCGAAAGCCGTCGGCCGCCTCGCGCCGGATGCGATGGTGATGGGCTCGACAGGTATGGCAATGGGCGAGATGGAAATGCCCGCGCCAGACAACACGCTGCCCATGATGACAGGCACCGGGCAATTCGGCCCAATCGAGATGGGGGGCATGTTCACGGTCATGAAGATCCGCGAGGGGCTCGCAAGCGACGACTACAAGGATCCGGGCACCTACAAGCATCCTCCGGGGACCGTTGCCTACGAGGTCGAGACGCCGCCCCAAGGGACACCGCGCGCGCCGCAGCAACGGGGGCACGATCAATCTCCCGCACCGATTAAGGGGACAAAATCGCCGAAAGGGATGAACATGAAGCAAATGTGACCAAACACTGCATCAAGCCCATCAATCAAGTTCACATTCACTTGGAGAAGAAGATGACTGCTTCAAAACGCATTGCCGTTGCCTTGATGAGCGCGGCGTTTGCTTCAACCGCCTGGGCCGGCGCCGGTCCGACCGGACATCAGCATAACGAGAGTTACTCAGCCGGTGAGCCGGGTCACCCGAAGAAGCCGGCGCGCATTATCCAGATCACCATGGGCGAGATGGATGGCAAGATGGGCTTTATACCGACCAAGATTGAGGTGAATAAAGGCGATCAGATCAAATTCGTGCTGCGAAACAATGGAGAGCTCGACCACGAATTTATCCTCGCAACGACGGCCGGCGCTTACAATCGAGGAGATCCCGTCGAGACGAACTCGTTCGACACTTTTCCTGCCGCGGCGGCAGACTGACCCGCGTCATCCTCCCAGCGTTGCTGTAAATCTTTCAATCCGGAACGACCCGCGAGGGTCGCGCCCTGCTCTGTTTCCGCATCAAGCTCGCCGTTTCGCGTAATGTACTCAAGGTGCGACTTCAGATGCGCCACGCTCTTTGTCCGCCCGGTGATCTTCACCATCACCTCTGGGGCTCGACGCACGATGCGCTCGAGCTTCGCACGCATCGCCAGCGTAAGGCGGCCCGGAGCCGCCGGATCGGGGATATCCCACTCGGCCTGCCCTGGGCGCCGATTGGGCGTTACCCTGTATGGTGCTTGAGCGTGTCGGTCGCCTTGCCCTGCGCATCAACATCGATCATCAGA
>NZ_LBJW01000088.1:0-45869 GCF_028128865.1 Bradyrhizobium sp. CCBAU 11357
CATCGCCCAGCGACCGAGCCAGTCCTCCTGCGCCGCCGTTTCCCAGCTCGGGATCGTGACCTCGCTGCCGTCCACGCCCCGGACCCGCGGGCGCTCGAGCTCGATCTTGCCGCCGTGGAAACCGATCCGTCCCCGCGTTCGGCCCCAACGGTGCGCCCGCCGCGCCGCATCGCGACCGTGGCGCGGCCCGCAGGCCGCCGTCACATCCGCCTCCATCATCGTGCCGAGCGCCTCGATCCCCGCCGCAAGGCAGAACCGATCGAAGCTCGCCCGCACTTCCGCAAACGCTTCGTCCACAGCCCCAGTCGCCGGCGAACCAGCCGGTGTGATATCTCTCGTCATGGCGTTGCTCTCCTTTGTGGAATCAGCACCCCGAGCCTACCGGCTCAAGGTGGGCAACGCCGACCTCTTCAGAAATTCAACAGAACCCGGGACATCCCCCCGCCCGCACTGTTTGTTGAACTAGCAGAACATGGCCACGCATGCAGTTGGCAACGCTTTCCCTGCCACCCAGCTAACTGCTCCAAACTGAGCTTTAAGCGGCGGCAAGAAGCTGATTGCTTGCAAAAACGATCAAAATCGAGAGGAGAACTAACCTGCGAGTTGCGAGCATTGCGGACGCGACTCGGCGCCTGGCAGCCTGGGGGGCATCATGAGGCACCACTCTGCCGCATCCGCAATGCAATGAGCTTAACGGAAGCGTGACTCGGCACATGGTGGTCCTTCAGCTCATGCGCTGTCGCTGCCACGCCCCGTTAAACCCAACGCTTTTTTATCGGGGCTGGCTTACCGAAAGCTGACAGACCTGCGCAACCAAATAGTGAAGGCGAGCATGTGGGCGGGCCGCTTGCCGCTGGCAGCGACATCGCCGTTACGGCTCAGATCAGCAATTCGGCGCGCTTGCGATGAGCGGCAACCGCATTGGGACCACGCGCCGGATTGACACTCAGCCAATCCACCGCGCGTTTAATGACTGACCGCCGTATGACTTCACGCCCCCTTGGCTCGTGGGCACTTCGACCATGCAGGATTGGCCATTCGGATTGCGCACACTTGCTTTCGAATTCGAATACCTCGCGCCGTTACCGGCTCGTGCTCCACGCTGGGTTCGCGTGTGGAGGACGATTGGGTTCCGATTCGTCAAAATGCTTAATGAGCTCGTCAGCCTACCTCCCTGTCAGGCGCGAAAATTAGACGCAATTAGCGAGTTCGAGTAGAAAGAGCGCGGATGCGACTCGGCGCCGATGTCCACCAGGGGGGGCTGGTGGATAAATGCGCTATCTGTCGCATCCGCCTCGCCGGAACGCTGGGGGCGACATGACGCGGCACCCCCCATTGGAGGAAGGAAGGCGCTGTCCCTATCACGTGCCGCTGGCTCAGTAGTCAGCCTCGGGGGATCACAAGGCTAACCCACCCGGCTTTCCCGTGAGGCCCGCCGCCTCAGGGTACAGTGGGACTTTAGAGAGAGAGTGGGCTCGGGTAACCTACCAGCATTGGTAGTCATGCACAGCACGGCGGCGCGAATGAGCAAGCGCACCGCGTTGAACTACCTTGCATGAAGGCAGCAGGCTTCGGGGGTTCGGCGGTATCGGTCGCTCCGTAACGCCGTTATCCAGAGCGTAGTGCGAATGTGCGGGATCGGCTGCGAAAATACGCGCGGAAGAGAAGTGCTGCCGCCGTCGTTGAGCGGCGTGCCATGATCTGTTCGGCGAAGACGATCGAAAGGACCCTGTAGCTGCGCAATGATCAGATAGGCCATCTGATTTACGCGCTTGCCTCTTCGCTCTCGCCAAAAACTGCGATGTCTCGTGCGCGCGGCAAAGATCCGTCGCCTGCCGAACCGCAATCGGCGGCGTTTGGCGGCACCAGGATAATTCGGCCTTCTCTGCAGAGAAGGCGCCAATCGACGTCCGTGACAAATGCGATCTCAGCGGCGCTCGACATGGGGCAGCCGCCTCGACTCATGCTGACGCTTGCCAGGGAACGTGTCCGCCGGCTTATGCAGCAGATCGCGAGAACATCGCAAGGTTCTGGCTCACAGCAATCGACGGGCAGGATCGGGCATGGCTCCCCCATTGGTGTGTTGAGGTATTCCGAGCCCAGAAGGTTTAGAGTTAGAGGGGAGGCAGCGCGGGCCGGCTCTCCGCGCTGTTCAAAGCTCTGAAACTGCCAACTCCGCGCTGCCTAGCGGAGTTAAATGACGATGTGACTCGGCGCTCGTCAAAGAGGCCCTCGGAAAGCGCTGTCCCTATCACGTGCGCCACTAACTTCGCTCGCCAGCGCCGCGGTACTGCAACGCTGCCACCCCGCACACTAGGGCGGCTGCCCGGGGCGCCCTGCCTTTTATCGCCGAGACGTCCCGCAAGGCACCTGCCAGATTTGGTCGGCTGAGCTGGCTTGCGAGGGAGAAACTGACGCGTTGTGCCGACCACTCCTGCCCCCGCACCCAATCCTGAAGCCGCTTATCGCGAGGGGGCAATGAGCTTCTGGCTTGTTCACCCTAGCCACGCATCCGATTCCCGACTTCAGCATCATTGGAGCGCACCTGGAGACGAAGACGCAATATCCAGGCCATAGGTCGAGCCATAGCAGTATGTCTGATCGTTGCGAGAACGGCGAAGGCCATTTCCCCTCGCTAGGTAGACCTGCCTAAGGACGGTTGAACCATCCACCCCTCCTCGCCCACAGTCTAGCTAAGTACTCCAATCGGCCGAACTGGTGGCGAATTCGACGGCGGAAATAGAGTCCTGTGGCGAAGCCCGGGATTTCCACTTCGGTATTGGCTAAATGGAGAGGTCTAGCAGTATCAGTTCCATGCATCGCCGTTCGCTCGTATCTTTTTCTTCGCCTGGGCATCCGATTGCACGACGAGCTCATGGAGGGCGTTACACTTGGTCATGATCCGAGCAAGGATGCTCGAGATGATCAGTTCCCCCCACGTCGTCTTGTCGACTGGCGCCAGCGCAGGTGCGTGCACCCCGTTGAGCTGCGCGATAACCTAGAGGTTCGATCGTGGGGGAGGCCGATTGCAAATTTTCCTTGCCGACGAATCCAGACAAGGCGATCTTACGTCTCGCGCGAGTACTTGCCCGTGTGGCCGCGAGGGAGGATCATGAAAGACAGCTCATCGAGCGAAACGAGGAAAAGAGGGACGATCTATGCTCGATTCTCAACCGATCTTCAGAACGAGCGATCGATTGAGGATCAGCTTTCACTTTGTCAAAGCTATGCCGAGCGTGAAGGATTAATTGTTGTCAGTACCCATGAAGATCGGGCTCGTTCGGGCGGGTCTGTCATGGGCCGCGAAGGCCTTCTACAGATGTTGGACCAGGCGCGGGAGAGATCCTTTGACGTAGTGATCGTCGAAGCGCTCGATCGCCTCTCTCGCGACATGGAAGATCTGGCTGGCATTCATAAGCGGCTGTCATTTCTCGGGATCGAGATCCGGGCGGTCCACGAGGGCGTCGTTAACACTGTGCTGGTGGGCCTTCGCGGCTTGGTCGGACAACTTTATCGCGAGGACAATGCGCACAAAGTGCGTCGCGGCCAAGCGGGGCGGGTTAAGCAAGGTTTGGCTGGTGGCGGCCTGACGTACGGATACGCAGCGATCCCTGGAAGAAGTGGTGAACGAGTGGTTGTCGAGGCCGAGGCACAAGTGATCCGGCGCATTTTTCAGGAATACGTGGACGGCCGTACGCCTCGGGAAATCGCGCATGATCTCAACAACGAGGGGGTATCTCCTCCGCGGGGACGAGGTTGGAATGCGTCAACAATCAATGGCAATCATGAGAGGGGCGCCGGCATTCTACTAAACGAACTTTATGTGGGGCGCCTTGTCTGGAACAAGGTCAGGATGGTAAAGGACCCCGACTCGGGAAAACGCCTGTCGCGACCTAATCCGAAGAGTGACTGGCAGATGGCTGAAGTGCCGCATCTTGCAATTGTCAATCCAGAGCTATTCACGGCTGCTCAGCAACGCAAGGAAGAGCGCGGTCACATCCACCCCAGCCACCAACGTCGGCCTCGTCGGATGCTATCCGGACTGCTCCGGTGCGGCTCATGCGGTTCGGGTATGGCAACCAATGGCCGCGATAAGTCAGGGCGCACTCGTATTCGCTGCTCGGCGTCGAAAGAGAGCGGCACATGTTCTGATGCAAAGACCTTTTATCTAGATGCGGTCGAGAGTGCAGTCCTCAGCGGGCTCAGGGCCGAACTGCGTGCACCGAAGGTGTTTTCGGAATACGTACGAACGTATCTGGAGGAGCGGAAGCGCCTCCTAGCTACATCACAGGCAAAGCGACACCGCCTCGAGCAGCAGCTAGGGCAGTTGACTCGAGAAATCGAACGACTGGTCGATGCGATCGCGAAGGGACATGGCGATCCGTCTGTTCTCGGGCCGCGATCGACTGCCTTAGATGCTGAACGAAAGCGGATATCTGAGGAGTTGCAAAGCGAACCACCCGCCCCGAACGAAATTGCGCTGCATCCGGCCATCCTCAAACAATATGAGGAGCAACTCGGTCGGCTTGAAGAAGCAGTGGGTAAAGGTGTCAGTGCGGGCGACGGAGAGGCCGCGGAAGCCATTAGAGACTTGGTCGAGACGGTCACCGTGCTCCGCCAACCGGCATGCCCAGGTGGTTTAGCCGTCGAGATAGCAGGCCGGCTGAACGCCCTGCTCGGCGAAAAGGCCTATCCAAATAAAGTCAAAGGAGTGTGGGGAAAGGTGGTAGCGGGGGAGGGACTCGAACCCCCGACCCCAGGATTATGATTCCCGTGCTCTAACCAGCTGAGCTACCCCGCCACAGGGATCGCGGCGGCGACTTGAGGCCGATCTCGCGAACGCGCGGCATATAAGGAAGGGGGCGGGGGTAAGTCAAGCAAAGTGGCGCCGTTTGATGGGGGCGACTTCGCTAACGAAATCGCCCCGTTTGGGGCCGGACTCGCCCCGTTTTCACGCACCGGACTCGTGGAGGGTCCCCCTCACCCGGAATCCGCGCTCTCGCGCGGATTCCGGCCTCTCCCCGGTGGGGAGAGGCGAAGGAAAAGCGGCCCTTATTTCGGTCGCACATTGGGGTCGCCGCCGGGGCTGCCGGGGGGCGGGATCACCGGGGTGTTGCCGCCGGTGCTGGGCGCGGGGGCGTGCATATCGGGATCGACGCCCGAAGGCGGGCAGAGCACGCCGTCGGTCTTGGCCAGCTTGTCGCCGAGCGGTTCCCGGGACTGGCCGGTGGTGGTGCCGTCGGGGGTGGTCGCCAGCCGATCGGATGGGGCACAGCCGGCGGCGCGTTGCGGGGATGGCGGCGCGGTCTGTTGCGGCGGCGTCGCCGGGGCGGGCGGGGCCTGCGCGATCGCGCTGCCAGAGGCGGCGATCAGGAGGCCCGCGAGAATGAGGTTTGTCGTGCGCATGGGATGCCAACGCGCAGGGAGCGCAGCGTGTTCCCGGGGGAATGAGATGTGATCGGGGGGTTAAACCCCTATCTCTCGTCCGTCATTGCGAGCGCAGCGAAGCAATCCAGAAATCTGTCCGCGGAGAGACTCTGGATTGCTTCGCTTCGCTCGCAATGACGGGGAGAGAGGCGTGTCCTCTCGCAAGGGCTAGCGCACGCCCGGCCGCGCGCGATCAGGCCTTGCGGTAGCGGATCAGCGAGAAATGGCCCATCGGCGGCATGGGCCTGCGCTCGGTGAGCGCGACGCCGCCGTGCCTTGTGGCCCAGCCTTCGAGACGGGCCCAGGGGAATTCCGGGCGCCAGCCGAGGCGGCGGGCGATGGGCGCGAAGGCGAGCTCGAACAGCTTGCGAGGGCCGCTCTCCGCACCGATGTGGTTGACCAGGATCAGCTCGCCGCCCGACTTGAGCACGCGCACGAACTCGTCGAGCGTGCCTTCGGGATCGGGCACGGCGGTGATGACATATTGCGCCACCACGGCGTCGAAGAAATTGTCGGGAAAGGCGAGGTTCTTCGCATCCATCACCGAGAGCACTTCGACATTGGACAGACGAAGCGCGCGGACGCGCGCCTGCGCCTTGCGCAGCATCGGCTCGGAGATGTCGACGCCGCAGACCTTCGTGGTGCGCGCGTAGTCGGACAGCGAAAGACCCGTGCCGACGCCGACGTCGAGGACGCGGCCGCCGATGCGGTCGGCCTCCGCGATGGTCGACTGCCGGCCGGCGTCGAACACCTTGCCGAACACGAGATCATAGACCGGCGCCCAGCGGCCATAGGCCTTCTCGACCCCGGCCCGCGAGATGTCTGCTGCCATGCCCCCTGCCCTTGCTTACTTCACCTCTCCCATAGGGAGAGGTCGGATCGCATCGCAAGATGCGATCCGGGTGAGGGGTTGCAGTCTCAACGGGAGTTGCGGCCCCTCACCCGGATTGCTTCGCAATCCGACCTCTCCCCGCTGGGGAGAGGTGAACCCGGCCCTACCAATTGCGCTTAAAATCGTCATTCCGTCAGCCGCGCACGGCTTCCGCGAGCGGGCGCGATGTGCCCGCACTGAGCTTGGCCGCGGCGCTCTGGATGAAGCCGCCGCCGAGCACGCGGGCCTGGCCTGAAGGTGCGTCGTAGAACACGCAGGCCTGTCCCGGCGAGACGCCCTCTTCGCCGGCGACGAGCTCGACCTCGTAACGGCCATTGCTGCCGCGCAGCCAGGCTGCTTGCGGACTGCGGGTCGAGCGCACGCGCACGAACATCTCGAGGCCGCTTCCGATGGCGCGGTCGATGTCGCCATCGCCGATCCAGTTGACGTCGCGCAGGGAGATGCGGTGCATCTTCAGCGCCTCGCGCGGGCCGACCACGACGCGGCGGGTCGCGGCGTCCAGCCGCACCACGAACAGCGGCGAGCCGGAGGCGATGCCGAGGCCGCGGCGCTGGCCGACGGTGAAATTGGCGATGCCGTGGTGCCGGCCCAGCACGCGGCCCTCGAGATCGACGATGTCGCCGGGGTCCATCGCATTGGGGCGCAGGCGCGTGATGATGTCGGTGTAGCGGCCCGTCGGCACGAAGCAGATGTCCTGGCTGTCGTGCTTGTCAGCGACCGCAAGCCCGAAGCGGCGCGCGAGCTCGCGCGTCTCGGGCTTGGTCATGTCACCGAGCGGGAAGCGCAGGAAGTCGAGCTGCTCCTGCGTGGTCGCGAACAGGAAATAGCTCTGGTCGCGGTCGGCATCTGCCGCGCAGACCAGCGCGCGCGAGCCGTCGGCCCGACGGCGCGAGGCGACGTAATGACCGGTGGCGAGCGCCTGGGCGCCGAGCTCGCGCGCGGTCTTCAAGAGGTCGCGGAACTTGACGCTGCGGTTGCACTCGATGCAGGGCACCGGCGTCTCGCCGAGCGCGTAGGAATCGGCGAAATTGTCGATGACGGACTCGCGAAAGCGATCCTCGTAATCGAGCACGTAATGGGGAATGCCGAGCTTGGCCGCGACGTCGCGGGCGTCGTGGATGTCCTGACCGGCGCAGCAGGCGCCCTTGCGATGGGTGGCCGCGCCATGGTCGTAGAGCTGCAGCGTGATGCCGACGACGTCGTAGCCCTCAGCCTTCAGTAGCGCAGCCGTCGTCGAGGAATCAACGCCGCCCGACATGGCAACGACGACCCTGGTGTCCTCGGGACGGCCTTCGAGATCCAGACTGTTGAGCATCGGCCCTGAAGCGTTGTGACGGCGGCGAAGCGCGATCCGCGATTGCTGTGCTTTCTCGGGGGACAGCGGCGATCCCCCGGAACCTTGGTTCCCGAAGAGCACGACTGCTCAAGTCGAAAGCGGCTGAGAGTAACCTCTTTAATATAGGCGGCATTCCGGTGAAGCAATCACGCGGGCCCCCGCTTAGGGCAATTCTTGCCGGGGCGGCAGAAATGGCGGGGTCGCGGCCGGCCGCCCGGCAATGGCCCGACATCATCAAAACCTTGATTATATTGATGAAATACCCGATTTCGGAGGCTGGCCCACTCCTTGCTCCCTCTGGTCCGAAGTTGCTTGCAAGGGGTTGCCTGTGGTCGGTCGGATGTCAGATGTCGTGGCAAGCGTGCAAATCCAGAGCGCGCAGCAGAAGCCTGCCCGCTCGCAAGCCCCGAAGGACACGCCGGCGAGCGATGATTTCGGCTCGCTGGTCGACAGCAACACGCAGGCCATCAGTAACAACGCGCCGGCGCAGGACACCCCAGCGCGCCGGAACGAGCAGACCTCGTCCTCCCCGGCGCCCGAGCGGCCTTCGCGCGACAGCTCGTCCACGGACCAGCCTTCGCAGAGCAAGGCGAGCGACGACACCGACCCGTCTGCGCCGGTCGAGAATGACAGGGCCGAGGCGTCCAGCGATCCGGCCAAGGACGCCGGCAAGGTCAAGGAAAAATCCGAGACGGCGGACGCCAAATCGGCGGACAAATCCGACGAAACCGAGAGCAAAACGTCCGACGGCACCGAGCTCGTCACGGCCGCGGTCGACGCGGCTGCCGCCGCGCCGCCCGATGTGACGCTGACCGCCCTGCCCGATCCCGGCATCATCGTTGCCGCGCCGGTCGTCCCGCTCGATCCGAATGCAGCTGCGAACCAGGCTGGCGATGCCGCCGCCGCGCCGCTGGCGATCGCCGCGGCTGCTCTTGCCGCCAGCGCCTCCACGGCGGCGCAGATCGCCGGCACCAAGACCGATACCGCCACGACGAGCGACAAGAGCGCCAAGGCCAGTGCGAAGGCCGCGGGCGCCGAGATCGATGCCGACACCACGACGACGCTCGGCGAGGCCGCGACCGGCACGACCGAGACCACCTCGACCGATGCAAAAGCTGGTGGCGGACTGATCGCCGCCGTCAGCCAGGGCACGCCCAAGACCGCGTTCAAGGACGCCGCCACGGCGCAGGCCCAGACCGACGTCTCCAATATCGGCCAGGATACCGGCAAGGCGAACCTCGCCACGGCGCAGGCACCGGCCAACGCCGCCCATGCGCAAGGCTTCAAGCCGCAGGCCGATAACGTCGCGACCGAGGCGAAGGCGGGCCCCGCCGATCGCGCCGCCGATCCGGCCCAGGGCACGCCGGCCGCGCCCGCGCATGCGGGCCCGCAAGCCACGATCGCTCCGACGGATACCAGCGCGCAGGCCGCCTCCGCCGTGCAGGCACCGCTGACCAATACGACCTCGGCCGCGACAGCATCGACCGCGACGCTCACCGCGACCGCGGCGACCCACAATGCGGCGGTGCCGGTCAGCGGCATCCCGATCGAGATCGCGGCCGCCATTCGCGCCGGCAAGTCGCGGTTCGACATCAGCCTCGATCCGGCCGAGCTCGGCCGCATCGACGTGCGCATCAACGTCGACCGCGCCGGCAACGTCACCTCGCATCTCACCGTGGAGAAGCCGGAGACGCTGCAGATGCTGCGCCAGGACGCGCCGCAATTGCAGCGCGCGCTCGACGATGCCGGCTTCAAGACCGGCAGCAACGGGCTGTCCTTCAGCCTGCGCGACCAGAATTCATCGGGCCAGCACTCTGGCCAGAACAACGACAATGGCGGCAATGCCCGCCGGCTGATCGTCAGCGAGGACGACAGCGTTCCCGCAGCGCCCATCGGGCGCGGCTATGGCCGCATGCTCGGATCGAGCAGCGGCGTCGATATCAGAGTGTGAGGAGTATCAGGCAATGACCACCACGAATGCCGCCACCGCCCCTTCCGTCGTCTCCGGCACGACCGACCTGCCGAAATCCTCCTCGTCGAACTCGCTGAGCTCCACCACGGGCTCGACGCTCGCCGGCAATTTCCAGACCTTCCTGACGCTGCTGACCACGCAGCTGCAGAACCAGAACCCGCTGGACCCGCTCGACACCAACCAGTTCACCCAGCAGCTGGTGCAGTTCGCCGGCGTCGAGCAGCAGCTCAAGACCAACGATGCGCTGTCGCAGCTCGTCACCCTGCAGCAGACCACGCAAGCGACCCAGGCGCTGGGCTTCGTCGGCAAGACCGCGCTGGTCGACGGTTCGACGGCGACCATGAAGAACTCGTCGGCCACCTGGCATCTCAACGTGCCGACCGATTCCACCGTCGACATCACCATCGCCAATTCCAGCGGCCAGACCGTGTTCACCGGCAAATATAGCGCCGCCGCCGGCACCGACATCCCCTTCACCTGGAACGGCATGGGCAATGACGGCACGCAATGGCCCGACGGCAAGTATACGATCTCGGCCACGGGCAAGGACGTCGCGAACAACAATGTCGGCATTGCCGCGCAGGTGCAGGGCGTGGTGTCGTCGGTCGACCTGACCCAGTCGCCGCCGCTGCTCACCATCGACGGCGCCAGCTACACGCTGAGTCAGGTGAAGAGCATTATTGCGGCGAGCAATTGAGGCGAACGGGCGAGCCACATCCGAGAAGTCATCCCCGCCTAGTGCGCAATTGCGCACGGGGGCGGGATCCATAACCCCAGGACGTTGTTTTCGCATGAGGTCGTAACCCCGAGTCTCCGTCAAACTACTCCCTGGGGTTATGGGTCCCGGGCTCGCGCTGCGCGCGCCCCGGGACGACAAGAGAGGGCTTTGCGGCATCCCCGAAGACCCCGTTCGTTAGTAAAGTATTTACCTTCTGCCCCGCTCAGCCGGCCGAGATTGCGTCTGCCGCCCGCCGAACCGGCCGCGTTCCCGCAAGTTTCAACGAGAATTGTATTGAACCCTTAGGCTTAGCGGATTTTTAAGCCGCGGGGGTTACGGTTACGGCGTGAGTTCAGTGGTTGAGAGTTTGTGAGTACGCCATGACAGAACCCCATCGCCCGAGGGTGAAATACGTCATCGGGCCGGACGGCAGTCCGTTGACGATCGCGGACCTGCCTGCACCCGGCACCAAACGCTGGGTCATCCGCCGCAAGGCCGAAGTCGTCGCCGCTGTCCGTGGTGGACTTCTCTCCCTCGAGGAGGCCTGCAGCCGTTATACCCTGACGGTCGACGAATTCCTCTCCTGGCAGTTTTCCATCGACCAGCACGGTCTGGCGGGTCTTCGCACCACCCGCATCCAGCAATATCGCCAGTAGGCGATCCGGAAATCTGCGGCTTTTGACGAAAATCGGCCTCGCCCTGCGAGGCCGATTTTTTTCATGATGCACTTTTGTCCGACCTCTTAACCTTCGTTAACCATATCGAAACCATCCCCTAGGCAATAATTGCCCAGTCGACCGCTCGGTTGCGGGTCGGATTGGTCGGGGCGGTTGCTTGCAAGGTCTTGGGGACTTCTTAAAAAGTATCGGTGCCGCCCGGTTCGGGGCGATGATCGCGGTCACCGCCGCGCTCATCGGCTTCTTCGCCTTCGTCATCATGCGCGTCACCACGCCGCAGATGACGACGCTGTTCACGGACCTGTCCGTCGAAGATTCCTCCAGCATCATCAAGGACCTGGAACGCCAGGGCATCCAGTTCGAGATCCGCAACGAGGGCTCCATCATCATGGTGCCCAAGGACAAGGTCACGCGGCTGCGGATGAAGCTCGCCGAGGGCGGCCTGCCCAAGGGCGGCGGCGTCGGCTACGAGGTGTTCGACAAGTCGGACGCGCTCGGCACCACCTCCTTCGTCCAGAACATCAATCATCTGCGCGCGCTCGAGGGCGAGCTCGCCCGCACCATCCGCGCCATCGACCGCATCCAGGCCGCCCGCGTCCACCTGGTGCTGCCCGAGCGGCCGCTATTCGCCCGCGAGGCGCCGGAGCCGTCGGCCTCGATCGTGGTGCGCGTCCGCGGCGCGCTGGAAGCCCAGCAGATCCGCGCCATCCGCCACCTCGTCGCCTCCGCCGTCAACGGCCTGAAGCCGCAGCGGGTCTCGATCGTGGACGAGGCCGGCCAGCTGCTCGCCGACGGCGCCCAGACCGATCCGGAGCAGGCGCTCGGCGACGAACGCCGCATCTCCTTCGAGAAGCGGATGCGCAAGCAGGTCGAGGACATCGTCTCCTCCGTAGTCGGCTCGGGCCGCGCCCGCGTGCAGCTCTCCGCCGATTTCGACTTCAACAAGGTCACCCAGACCTCGGACAAGTTCGACCCCGAAGGCCGCGTGTTGCGCTCGAGCCAAACCCGCGAAGAGCAGAGCATGACCGCCGACAACAACGGCCAGGTCACCGTCAACAACGAGCTGCCCGGCAACCAGCAGAACAACGGCGTCGCGGCCAAGGACCAGAGCAAGAAGACCGAAGAGACCAACAATTACGAGATCTCCCGCACCACCAAGACCGAGGTGACCGAGGCCGGCCGCGTCAACCGCATCTCGGTCGCGGTGCTGGTCGACGGCATCTACACCAAGAACGACAAGGGCGAGCTCGCCTACCAGGACCGCACCAAGGAGCAGCTCGACCGCATCGCCACCCTGGTGCGCTCGGCGATCGGCTTCGACCAGAAGCGCGGCGACCAGGTCGAGGTCGTCAACCTGCGCTTCGCCGACGCGCCCTCCACCGCCCCGATCGCCGAACCCTCAGGCTTCCTCGGCATGCTGCAGTTCACCAAGGACGACGTCATGTACTTCGTCGAGCTCGGCGTGATGATGCTGCTCGGCCTCGTCGTGCTGTTCCTGGTGATCCGCCCGCTGGTCAAGCGCATTCTGGCCTCCGACGAGGTCGCCGCCGCCATCTCCGGCGTGCTGACGGGCCCCGCCGATTCGGAAGAGGCCGCGCCGGCCGGCCAGCCGCTGCTGCCGAGCGGCGCCGCCAACGCCATCGACGTCGCCACCATCCAGGGCCAGGTCCACGCCCAATCCGTTCACCGCGTCGGCGAGCTTGCCGAACGCAATCCCAACGAAACCGTCGCAATCATCCGCCAGTGGCTGGCTGAGCCGGCGAAGTAACCAAAGCCAAGTGCATCAACAAGTGCATCAAGAAGTGATCTGACAAATGGCCGCCTCCCTGCAAAACGCCAACTCCAACGACATCACCAGCGTGATCTCCACGCTCGGTCAGCGCGCCGGCAGCCGTGCCGCCGACGGCAAGGGCGCCGCGCAGCTGTCCGGTCCGCGCCGCGCTGCGATCCTGATGCTGGCGCTCGGCGAGCAATATGGCGGCAAGATCTGGGGCCTGCTCGACGACGACGAGGTGCGCCAGCTCTCGCTGGAGATGTCGACGCTCGGCACCGTCGAGGTCGACACGGTCGAGGACATGCTGCTCGAATTCGTCTCGCGCATGTCGGCCTCGGGCGCGCTGATGGGCAATTTCGACGCGACCGAGCGGCTGCTGCAGCAATACCTGCCGCCGGAACGCGTCAACGGCATCATGGACGAGATCCGCGGCCCCGCCGGCCGCAACATGTGGGAGAAACTCTCCAACGTGCAGGAAGAGGTTCTCGCCAACTACCTCAAGAACGAATACCCGCAGACCATCGCGGTGGTGCTGTCGAAGCTGAAGCCGGAGCATGCCGCGCGCGTGCTCGGCATCTTCCCGGAGGATCTCGCGCTCGACGTCGTCAACCGCATGCTGAAGATGGAGGCGGTGCAGAAGGAGGTGATCGAGAGCGTGGAGAAGACGCTGCGCACCGAGTTCATGTCGAACCTGTCGCAGACCCGCCGCCGCGACGCCCACGAGGTGATGGCGGAAATCTTCAACAATTTCGACCGCCAGACCGAAACCCGGTTCATCACCTCGCTGGAAGAGGACAACCGGGAATCGGCCGAACGCATCAAGGCGCTGATGTTCACCTTCGACGACCTGGTGAAGCTCGATTCCGGCTCGGCGCAGACCTTGATGCGCAACGTCGACAAGGACAAGCTCGGCGTCGCGCTCAAGAGCGCCAACGAGGACGTCCGCAACTTCTTCTTCGGCAACATGTCCTCGCGCGCAGCCAAGATGCTCCAGGACGACATGGCGGCGATGGGCCCCGTGCGCCTGCGCGACGTCGACGAGGCCCAGGCGCTGCTGGTCAATCTCGCCAAGGACCTCGCCGCCAAGGGCGAGATCATGCTGACCAAGAACCGCGCCGACGACGAGCTGGTGTATTGATGGCCGCGCCGGCAAAATTCCTGTTCGATACCGACTTCGCGGCGCCCGAGCGCTCGCCGCGCGAGAAGGCCGCGACCGCGGCCGAGATCGCGCAGAAGATCGCGGAAGCGGAGGCGCGGGCCTATCAGGACGGTTTTGCCGCCGGCCAGAGCGAGGCCAAGGCCGAGAGCGACCGCCGCGTCGCGCTCGCGATGGAAGAGATCAACATCGCCATCCGCGGCGTCGCCGCCGGAATCGGCAACATCGAGACCAGGATGGAGACGGAAGCCGTCGAGGTCGCGGTCGCGGTGGCGCGCAAGCTGTGCGCCGACCTCGTCGCCGCCGAGCCGCTCGGCGAGATCATCGCGCTGGTCAAGGACTGCTTCTCGCATCTGGTCGCGACTCCGCATCTCGTCGTCCGCATCAACGATGCGCTCTACGACAGCGCGCGCGAGAGGATCGAGCGGCTCGCCAAGCAGAGCGGCTTCGAGGGCCGGCTGGTGATCCTGGCCGAGCCGGACATTGCCACCGGCGACTGCCGGATCGAATGGGCCGATGGCGGCGTCGTGCTGGAGCGCGGCGCCATCGCGGCCAAGATCGACGAAATGGTCGGACGCTACATCGCGTCCCGCAGGGGGAGCTAAGCCATGAGCGACACTGACGGACAGGTCCCGCTGCCCGATCTCAACGGCCCGATGCCGCCTGCCGGCACCGACGTCGGCTACAACGAGGACGAATATGCGGCGCGCGCCGCCGCCGACCTCGAAGCGGTGTTCGACGTGCCGGTGCAGGTCTCGGCCGTGCTCGGCCGCTCCAAGATGGACGTCGGCGAGCTCCTGAAGCTCGGACCCGGCACCGTGCTCGAGCTCGACCGGCGCGTCGGCGAGGCCATCGACATCTACGTCAACAACAAGCTGGTCGCCCGCGGCGAGGTCGTCCTGGTCGAGGACAAGCTCGGCGTGACCATGACGGAAATCATCAAGGCCGACCGCGGCTGACACGCAAGGACATGACGCGCGCCGGCGCGAACAGACGGACAGGAGACTGACATGCGGCTTCTCATCGTTGGCACATTGAAGGGCCAGCTCACCACCGCCACCAAGATCGCGATGGAGAACGGCGCCACCGTGACCCATGCCGAGGATCACGAGCAGGCGATGCGCGTGCTGCGCGGGGGCAAGGGCGCCGACCTCCTCCTGGTCGACGTCGCGCTCGACATCCGCGACCTCGTGCTGCGGCTGGAAGCCGAGCACATCCACGCCCCGATCGTCGCCTGCGGCATCACCAACGACGCCCGCGCCGCCGTCGCCGCGATCCATGCGGGGGCCAAGGAATACATCCCGCTGCCGCCGGATCCGGAGCTGATCGCCGCGGTGCTGGCCGCGGTCGCCAATGATTCCCGCGAGCTGGTCTATCGTGACGATGCGATGGCGAAGGTGATCAAGCTCGCCCAGCAGATCGCCGGCTCGGACGCCTCGGTGATGATCACCGGCGAATCCGGCACGGGCAAGGAAGTGCTGGCCCGCTACGTCCACACGCGATCGGCCCGCGCCAAGCGTCCGTTCATCTCGATCAACTGCGCCGCGATCCCCGAGCATCTGCTGGAATCCGAGCTGTTCGGGCACGAGAAGGGCGCCTTCACCGGCGCGGTCGCCCGCCGCATCGGCAAGTTCGAGGAGGCGACCGGCGGCACGCTGCTGCTCGACGAAATCTCGGAGATGGACGTCCGACTGCAATCCAAGCTGCTGCGCGCCATCCAGGAGCGCGTGATCGATCGCGTCGGCGGCACCAAGCCGGTACCGGTGGACATCCGCATCATCGCGACCTCGAACCGCAACCTGGCGGAAGCCGTGCGCGAAGGCACGTTCCGCGAGGACCTGTTGTTCCGCCTCAACGTCGTGAACTTGAAGATTCCGCCGCTGCGCGAGCGTCCCGCCGACATCCTCGAGCTCGCTCAGCATTTCGTGAAGAAATACGCCGAGGCCAACGGCGTGCCGATGCGCCCGCTCTCGGCCGAGGCGCGCCGCGTGCTCTCCGCCAACCGCTGGCAGGGCAACGTCCGCGAGCTCGAAAACACCATGCACCGCGCGGTGCTGATGGCGCAGGGCGACGAGATCGGACCCGACGCCATCATCACGCCGGACGGCGACCGCCTCGACCTCGCCAAGACCGCACCGGCCGTGGCGCATGCCACCATGGCCGCCGAGCAGGTGACGCGCGCGCTGGTGGGGCGCACCGTCGCCGACGTCGAGCGCGACCTGATCCTGGAGACGCTGAAGCACTGCCTCGGCAACCGCACCCATGCCGCCAACATCCTCGGCATCTCGATCCGCACGCTGCGCAACAAGCTCAACGAATATGCCGACGGCGGCATTCCGATCCCGCCGGCGGGCACGCCCGGAGAATATCCGCGGATGCCGATGATGGGGGCGTGATCCCTCGAAGCACACCTGACGACAAATGCCCGGGCTAGACCCGGGCATTTTTGCTCGATGCAGGCCGCCAGCACGTCATTGCGAGCGCAGCGAAGCAATCCAGAATCCCTCCGCGGAAAGACTTTGGATTGCTTCGCTGCGCTCGCAATGACGCGTTGAGAGCGCTCGTCGCATAACGGGAGCGCGCCACGCGACTAGGTCACGCCTGTGTCAGGCCCTATAACCCGCCCGAAAACCACGCGAGGGACCACATGTCTGAAGCTCAAATCACGGATTGGCTGGCGTCGCAGAAGCAGGCGATGATCGACCTGCTCCGCGACGTCGTGAACATCGATTCCGGCTCCTACGACAAGGAAGGCGTCGATACGGTCGGTGCGCGGTTCGAGCGGCATTTTGCCGAGCACGGCATTCCGTTCCGACGCGAAGCCAACGCCACCTTCGGCGACGCGATCCATGCCGAGGTGGCAAAGCCCGGCAGCAACGAGAAGCCGGTGCTGTTGATGGGGCATCGCGACACCGTGTTCGGCAAGGGCGAGGCTGGGCGGCGGCCGTTCACGATCCGGGATGGCCGCGCCTATGGACCCGGTGTCGCCGACATGAAGTCCGGCCTCGTCATGAACGTGTTCGTGGCCACCGCCTTCCACAAATTCGGCGGCTCACCGCACCCGATCAAGGTGCTGATCACCTCGGACGAGGAGATCGGCTCGCCCTCCTCGCGCCCCGTGATCGAGCGTGAGGGACGCGCAGCCCGCGCGGTGTTCAATTCCGAGCCGGGCCGGCCGACTGGCAACGTCGTGACCGGGCGCAAGGGCGGCATCTTCATGCACATGGCCATCACCGGCAAGGCCGCGCATTCCGGCGCCAATTTCGCCGCCGGCATCAGCGCCATTGGCGAGCTCGCGCACAAGATCGTGCAGATCCACGCGCTCACCGATCTCGACAAGGGCATCACGCTCAATGTCGGCCTCGTCTCTGGGGGACAGTCCGTCAACACGACGGCGCCTTACGCGGAAGGGCAGATCGATCTGCGCTATGTCGATCCGGCCGATCGCGCGCGGATCATGGCTGCGATCGAAAAGATCGTCGCGACCTCCTATGTGCCGGGCACCAGCGCGACGCTGTCGATCAAGGGCGAGTTCGTGCCGGTGGTGCAGAGCGCGGACTCGAAGGCGCTGTTCGAAGGCTATCAGGCGGCCGCAAGGCAGGTGGGCCTCACCACGCTGCAGGGCGAGTTCTCCGGCGGCTGCGCCGATTCCGGCTTCACCGCCGCGGTCGGCACGCCGACCATCTGCGGCCTCGGCCCGGTCGGCGGGCTCGCGCACACGCCGGAGGAGTATCTGGAGATCGACAGCATCGTGCCGCGCGCGCAGGCGCTGGCGCTGGCGATTCTAAGGGGTTGAGCGCGGTGCCGTAGGGTGGGCAAAGGCGCACTTGCGCCGTGCCCACCATCTGGCTTCGCTGGGTAGAGTTGGTGGGCACGCTTCGCTTTGCCCACCCTACGAGACCTTCCGAGCCTCACGAATAACTCGGCGCGTCCGGCTTGCGGAAAATGTGGATGGGATCGCCCGGCACGATCGGAGAGCCGGAGAACATCGCATAGGCGTAGAGCGCGAGATAGGCGATCGCGAGCGCACCGATGGCGTAGAAGACCCAGGTAGCCACGCGCTTCATCGTTCCGCTCCAATGCCGACCCGGCGGGACAGCTCAGGGCGCTTCTAGAGCGATGAGGTGGAAAAGGCCAGCCGGCGCCCACGGGCGGCGGTCAAATGCCGCGCCGGCCGCGCGCGGGAAGACTGACATCGGCGAGCCTGGCCGCGTCTTCGTCCTGATCGACCGCCACGTACTGGCCGTGCCAATAGGCCAGGGCGGCGGTGCGGGTCGAGCTCCTGATGTCCCTGACACGGCCGATGACGATGCCGTGCGAGTGGCGCTCGACGATCTCCTCGACTTCGCAATCGAAGGCCGAGAGCGCGCCGACCAGCAGCGGAACACCCGAGACTGCCGTCACCCACTGGCTGCCTGCAAAGCGATCCGCGCCCTTCAGCCCGCCCTTGCCGGCAAAACGCTCGGCAATGTCGAGTTGGTCGGCATTGAGGATGTTCACGCCGAAAGCGCCGTGGCGACGGATCAGCGGAAACGACGAGGCATCACGGTTGATGCTGACCAGCAGCGTCGGCGGCTCGACCGACAGCGAGGCCACCGAGGTCACCGTCATGCCGGTGATGTCCTTGCCCCGCCCGGCGGTGATGACGCTGACGCCGCCGGTGAGGTGGCGCATGGCGCCGCGGAAATCGGCGGACGAGACGGGAATTTCGGTCATGAGATCGCGGGGCACTACATTCATGGCGTTGCTCCCCGAAAGCGGGGTTCCCTTTATCTAGGTACGATCGTCCGCCGACAACAGGTGGCTCAGGATCGAGCCTTCGAGCCCGGCCAGCTCGGCCGAGCCGCGCTGGCGCGGCCGGGCGGCGTTAACCGTGACGTCGTGGGCGATGCGGCCCTCCTCGATGACCAGCACACGGTCGGCCAGCGCGACCGCCTCGGCAACGTCGTGGGTCACCAAAATTGCGGTGAAGCCCTGGTCGCGCCAGACCCGCTCCAGCAGGCTCTGCATCGAGATGCGGGTCAGCGCATCCAGCGCGCCGAGCGGCTCGTCGAAGGCGAGCACGCGTGGCCGGGAGACCAGCGCACGGCCGAGCGCCACGCGCTGCTTCTGGCCGCCTGAGAGCACCGAGGGCCATTGGTCGCGCTTGTCGGCGAGGCCGACCTCGATCAACGCCTTCTCGGCGCGGGCATGCGCATCGCTGGAGGCACGATCGCGGCCGAGGCCGACCTCGACATTGGCGAGCACGCGGGCCCAGGGCAGCAGCCGCGGCTCCTGGAACATCACACGGATGTCCTCGGGCTGGATATCCTGACCGAAGCTGATGCTGCCGGCATCGATCTTGTCGAGGCCGGCGATCAGCCGCAGCAGCGTGCTCTTGCCGCAGCCGCTTTTGCCGACGATCGCAACGAACTGGCCAGCGGGGATGTGGAGATCGATGCCGCGCAGCACTTCGTTGTCCCCGAAGGATTTTCGCAGGCCACGGATGCTGAGCGGCAGGCCACTGGCCTGAACTCGGTGTTCTTCTTGCCGCTCCTCGCGCACCACGCGGGCATGTGGCGCGAAATTGGCGCGGCTGGCGAGCTCGGTCTCGGGAAGAGAGGTACGAAGCGCTGTCTGCATGTGATTCCCAGTAATTTCGCTCAACGTTTCTGGAAGGCGGGGTGCCAGGAGAGCGTCAGACGCTCCAGCACCCGGGAGGCGCTGTCGGCGAGCTTGCCGAGCAGGGCATAGATCAGGATCGAGAGCACGACGACGTCGATCAGCATGAACTCGCGTGCCTGCATCGCCATGTAGCCGAGGCCCGAAGAGGCCGCGATGGTCTCGGCGACGATCAGGGTCAGCCACATGATGCCGAGCGCGAAGCGGATGCCGACGAAGATCGAGGGCAGCGCGCCCGGGAAGATGACGCGGCGGAACAGTTCGCCATCGGTCATGCCATAGATGCGGCCCATCTCGATCAGCTGCGGGTCGACGGTGCGGATGCCGTGCAGCGTGTTGAGGTAGATCGGGAAGAACACGCCCAGCGCCACCAGGAAGAGCTTTGCGCTCTCGTCGATGCCGAACCAGAGGATGACCAGCGGGATCAGCGCCAGATGCGGCACGTTGCGCACCATCTGCAGCGTGGTGTCGGTGAGCTTGGCCGAGAGCTGCGACAGGCCGTTGGCGAGGCCGAAGGCGAAGCCGATGCTGCCGCCGATCAAGAAGCCGATCGAGGCGCGCCAGAACGACACCCAGATGTTGCGGACGAGCTCGCCGGAGAGCAGCAGCTTCCAGCCCGAGAGCACGACGTCGCTGGGCGCCGGCAGCACCCGCGTCGGCACGAAGCCGGTCACGCTCGCGACCTGCCAGATCGCGATGATGACGAGCGGCACGATCCACTGGATCAGGCCGTCGGCCCGCGGCAGGCGGATGCTGCGCGGAAGCGAAATGCTGTCGATGAGGCTCATGATTGCGACACCCGATGCTGCGGACGGAAATCGCTGCCGACCGTCTCGCCGAACGGACCGCCGTTGAAATGCAGCTTGGTCACGTTGGAAGGCTGCTCCAGCGCCAGCAGCGGGAACACCAGCTCGGCGAACCGATAGGCTTCCTCCAGATGCGGGTAGCCCGACATGATGAAGGTATCGATGCCGAGATCCTGATACTCCTTGATGCGGGCCGCGACGGTCTGGGCATCGCCGACCAGCGCCGTGCCGGCGCCGCCGCGGACGAGGCCGACACCGGCCCACAGGTTCGGGGCGATCTCGAGCTTGTCGCGCTTGCCGCCATGGAGTTGCGCCATGCGTTGCTGGCCGACCGAGTCCATGCGGGCAAAGTTCTTCTGCGCCAGCGCGATGGTGTCGTCGCTGACATGCTTGATCAATTCGTTCGCGGCACGCCAGGCTTCTTCATTGCTCTCGCGGACGATGACATGAAGACGGATGCCGAAGGAGAGTTTTCGGCCGCGCGCGCTCGCGACCTCCCTCACCTTGGCGATCTTCTCGGCAACGAGCGCCGGCGGCTCGCCCCAGGTAAGATATTTGTCGACGGTGTCGACGGCGACGTCGATGCCGGCATCGGAAGAGCCGCCGAAATAGAGCGGCGGGCGCGGCGACTGCACGGGGGGAAACAGCAGCTTGCCGCCCTCGATACGGATGTGCTTGCCCTCGACGTCCACCGTCTTGCCGGCGAGCAGGTCGCTGTAGACGTTGAGGAACTCGCGGGTGACCTCGTAGCGCTCGTCGTGAGCGAGGAAGATGCCGTCGCCCTTGTTCTCGACGGGATCGCCGCCGGTGACGACGTTGACGAGCAGCCGCCCGTTCGAGATGCGATCGAGCGTCGCGGTCATGCGCGCGGCAACGCTCGGCGATTGCAGGCCGGGACGAACGGCGACGAGGTAGCGCAGCCGCTCGGTGAACGGCGCGACCGAGGAAGCGACGATCCAGGAATCCTCGCAGGACCGCCCGGTCGGCAACAGCACGCCGAAATAGCCGAGCTGATCGGCGGCCTGCGCGATCTGGCGCAGATAGTTGAAGTTGACCTCGCGGCCACCGATGCCGGTGCCGAGATAGCGGCCGTCACCATGGGTCGGCAGGAACCAGAGGATGTTGGGCTTCGGTTGGTTGCTCATGAGTGTGCTCACGTTCCCGACTTCCGCGCCACGTCGGAAATCTTGATGGATTTGGGGATCAGGCCGAGCGCGAAGAACGCGTCGGCGACCTGCTGCTGGTCTGCGATCACGGCATCCGTGATCGGCTTGATGCCGTAGGACTGGCGCTTCAACGCCACCTCGACCACGGGGACCGGGAGACCGATCGACGGCGCCAGCTGCTCGGCCACGGCGCGAATGTCGCCCTTGGCCCAATCGTCGACGGTGCTGAGCTCGGCAAGGACGGCGTCCACGACTTTCGGGTTGGCGTCGAGGAATTTCTTGGAGGAGAAGTAGAACTGGTAGTTGGCCACGATGCCGGTACCGTCGGCCAGCGTGCGCGCGCCGGTGGCTGCTTCCGCCGCGGCCTGGAACGGATCCCAGATCACCCAGGCATCGACCGCGCCACGCTCGAAGGCGGCGCGCGCGTCAGCCGGCGCCAGGAACACCGTCTCGATCTCCGAGTATTTGACGCCGGCCTTCTCCAGCGCCTTGACGAGGAGATAGTGGACGTTGGAGCCCTTGTTGAGCGCGACCTTCTTGCCCTTGAGGTCGGCGACGGATTTCAGCGGGCTGTCCTTCGGCACCAGGATCGCCTCGCCCTTCGGCGCCGGCGGCTCATAGGCGACATACTGGAGCGGCGCGCCGGCGGCCTGCGCGAAGATCGGCGGGGCTTCGCCGGTGTTGCCGAAATCGATCGCGCCGACATTGAGCGCTTCGAGCAGCGGCGGGCCGGACGGGAATTCGGTCCACACCACCTTGTAGCCGTCGGCAGCTAACTTCGGCTCCAGCGTGCCCTTGCTCTTGAGCAGCACCAGCTTGCCGTATTTCTGATAGCCGATGCGGACCACCTTGTCCTGACCGTAGGAGGTGCCGACCGCGGCGGCGACGATGCCGATCGACAGCACGATGGCCGCGATCAGACGCTGGATGATACGCCTCATGTTCAGACCTTTGGAAATGGGAAGAGTTGTCGGCACGGTCAGGCTGCCGGGTTGCGCCAGACGATGTCGCGGATTTGAACCGGCTTCGGAATCAGGCCGAGCTTGTAGAAGCGGTCGGCGACACCCTGCTGGGTCGCGACGATCTCGTCGGTGACCGGACCGATCACGAAGTTCGCGCGGTTGGCGGCGACGGTCTGGATATCCAAGGGAACGCCGGTGATCGCAGCGAGCGATCTCGCGACCTCGTCGCGATGCTGCTCGGCCCATTTGCCGGCCGCAGCTGTGACCTCGACGATCTGCTGCAGGATGGCACCGTGGTTCTTCGCGAACTCGCGGTTGGCGATGAAGAAGGAGTTGGTCTTGGTGACCTCGCGCGCATTGATCAGGATGCGGCCGTTCTGCTTGGTCTCGCCGATCGCGAAATAGGGATCCCAGATCGCCCAGGCCTCGATGCTGCCATTGGCGAAGGCGGGCCCGGCGTCCGGCGGCGTCAGGTAGACCGGCGTGATGTCGGCATAGGTGAGGCCGGCCTTCTCCAGCGTCTGCACCACGACGTTGTGGGCGCTGGAGCCCTTGGTGAAGCCGATGCGCTTGCCCTTGAGGTCGGCAATGTCGCGGATCGGCGAATCCTTGGGCACCAGGATGCCCTGGCCGTTGGTGATGGGCTGGCCGGCGGCGTAGACGATCGCCGCGCCCGCGGCCTGGGCAAACACCGGCGGGGAATCCCCGACCGCGCCGAAATCGACGCTGCCGACATTCATCGCCTCCATCATCGGCGGCCCCGAGGAGAACTCGATCCATTTCACCTCGATGCCTTGCGAGGAGAAATGTTTTTCCAAGGCAGCCTGCTGGCGCGTGATGACCAGCACGCCGGTCTTCTGATAGCCGATACGAATTTCCTTCACCGCGCCTTGCGCGATCGCGGGGGACGCGAACGCAGCGGCGGCGACAGTTCCAACCGACAGCTTCAGAAAGTCTCGACGCTGCATTCCACACTCCGGGCCGCGTGCGGCCGTCATCATTCACGTTTGCGGAATGATGGTGCGCGCCGTCGGAAGTGTCGAGACGTCCGGGAAAATAGCGATGCGAGCACTGCGGTTCATGCTGCGCGCGTGATCAATCTTTCAAGCGGCGGACGGAATGAGGATGGAATTTTTCTGCACGCGAATGTGAGAGCTGCACGAATTTTGTCCAAGCCCAGACGAACGGAACACAAAAAGTCGCAAAACAACCCCATGCACAGTAGCCGCGGCGTGCGAAAACAATGACTTACGTATTATCCGAAGCACGTTTGACCCGTCGGGCAAAACAGGAGCAGAATGGCATGGTCGGCGAACTCGCTGTCATTCCCCGCGAAGGCGGGGAATCCAGTACGCCGCAGCCCATCGATTCAACCACAACTGTCTCGGAGTACTGGATCGCCCGGTCAAGCCGGGCGATGACACCGAACGTGTGACGGCCACCTGCCCCAGCACCACCGGCCTATTGCCCCCACCTCACCGGCAGATTCTGCAGCCCGCGAAAGGCCCAGCCGCCGATCCGAACCTCCTCGTCCTCGGCGATCTCGATGCGTCCCGCACGCGCGAACAATGTCGGCAGCGCGACGTCGGCGATCATTGCGCGCGAGGCGAAGGCGCCGGCGCAGAAATGCGGGCCGGCGCCGAAGGCGACGCTCTTGGAGGTGTCGCGCCGCACGTCGAGCTGATCGGCGCGCTCGAAATGCTTCTCGTCGCGGTTGGCTGAGCCGAACATCAGGAATACGCGTTCGTCGCATTCGAACGACACGTCGCGAATGGTCCAGGGCTTGGCGATGCGGCGCGGCGACATGCCGATCGGCGAGATCCAGCGGGCGTATTCCTCGAAGGCCTGGAGCCAGGACACCTCGCCGCGCCGGACCAGGTCGAGCTGGTCGGGATGGGTCAGCAGCGCCCAGACCGTGCCGGCGATCGCCTTGCGCGGCTCGTTCTGGCCGCCTGATATCGCGAGTTTTACATTCGCGCGCACGCTCTCCATCGGCATGCTTGAAGCAAGGAGCACGCCGAGAATGCTCTGGTCGGGATGCTTGCGCATCACCGGCAGGATGTCGTCGATCGCGGCGTCGATGCCCGCGGTAGCCGCATGGCAGCGCGCCTCGACCTCAGGGTCGCCGGCATAATTGGCGATGCCCTCGATCATGCCCTGCGACCACGAATCCATGTCCTGAAAGCCGATATTGGTGAGGCCGGTGATCGACTTCAGGCATTCGCCGGAGAACGGCAGCGCGAAGTCGCGCATGAGATCGATCCGGCCCGGTTCGAGCGAAGCGATGATGCGATCCGCATGGGCCTGGAACTGCGCGGTCCAGTAGCCCTTCACCGTCTTCGGCGAGATCGTCGGAAACATCGCGCGGCGCTCCACGAGATGCGCCTCGCCGTCCTTGCGCATCATGTTGTGGCCCATCAGCCGGTTCATCAGGCCGGCGGGCTGGTGCGAGGAGAACACGTCGATCTGCTTCTCGGAGATCGAGATGTCGTCGCGGCTCGTCAGCAGCGTCGAGCCGAGCTGCGGCACGAACGCGATCGGCGCCTCCTTCCGCATCCTGGCGAGCATCGGATAGGGATCGGCCCAGAAGGCGGCCGGGTCGATGTCGATGCGCGGCGCGGTGCTCAAGCTTCGCTCCCTTGTCGTCTCCTTGATGCCAAGGCTAGCGCCTATCAGTTGCCGTCGTCTGTCCCCATGGATTGGGACAGGCGGGCCAAAAGCTGCCGCTCGCGTCAACCATGGCAGCGTCGAACTGCTGCGACGTCAACTCGGCAAAGGTGCGACGGGGTTGCGCATCATTCACCTCTGGAAGAAAATTCCAGCTCAGCACGAGATCCAGGGCCTGCACTGCCTTCTGAACTGGCGCAGCTCGACGGGTTCGGCCATCCTGTATCTTCTCAGGCCTTTGTCTGCTTTCAACTCAGATGGCAGCTCCGGCCAGCAAGAAAGCGCCGCCAAGCGCGACCATCACAAGTCCAGGCCAGTTCGATTTGACGCCGAAGCCGCTACCGGGCCTTTCAGGCTCCAGCGTGTCACGCCCGGAGCGAAGCCACTTCCCACCGCTGAACCGGCCTCGCCAAATGGGCTGAAACGCCATTTGGAATACGCCGCCGAAAACAAGGAGCACTCCAAGCCATATGAGAGTCATGCTCGCCTCCTCTACCCGCGGACGCCGATAGGTTGATGCGCCGAGAACCGTGGTCCATTCAGCGCTGCCCCCGGCTTACGGCATCAGACCGACCTTGAAAGCCGCCGGGACAACCTCAGACCTCTCAAATAGTTGATATATGGGCATGATTTCTGCTAGGCGTCCATCCGGGCCAGCTTGGGAAATAGTAGCAATTGGTTCCGCCGAAGCGGATTGGTATCAAGGCCTTGGACGGGCGAAGCACGAAGGCTGCTGCAGAAATGCACGCCGTGCGTCTGAAAGATCGGTCGAATCTGATGGGTCCAGCGCAGCAATGACGGGCATCGATTTCGAGCAGATCGTCGACCGCATCCACGAGGCAGCGACCGTTCCGGAGCTCTGGCCTGATGTCCTGGAGCAAATCGCACATGCCGCGGGCGCGCATGGCATGGTCATGATCACCACGGACTCCGATCAGTGGTCCGGTGTCTGGAATGGTGTCGTGACGTCGCCGTCGATCCGCGAGGCCTTCTCGGCGTTCCTGCGTAGCGACCTCTCCAGCCGGACGGAGACGACCCCGCGACTCCTGGCGCTTGATCATCCCGGCTTCGTCGGCGAGCACGAGGCGTTTTCGCCGGAAGAATGGGAGCGCGATCCATATCGGGTGGAATGGAACAAGAAGTGGGGCTTCGAGCATGCCTGCGCGACGGCGGTCCGCAGCCCGTCCGGTGAGATCATCGTCTTCCATATGGAAAGACTGGCCGGCCGGCCCGCCTTTTCGCGGCAGGACCTCGATTTTCTCGACCGCTTTCGCCCCCATCTCGCGCGGGCAGCTTTGCTGTCGACGCGCTGGCGCCTCACCCGGATGCGGGCGGCAACCGAGGCGTTGTCGCTGGTCGGCCTACCGGCCCTCGCGATCACGCGCTCCGGGCGGGTTCTGGCCGCCAACGCCTTGATCGAAGGCATGACGGATGTTCTGCAATGGCTGCCGAAAGACCGGATCGCCATCAAGGACCGCGCGGCCGACACCCTGCTGCGCTCCGGCCTTGCTCAACTCGATGCGCCGGACAAGGCCGTATGCTCCTTCGCCGCGCGTCGCACCAGCGATCTCGATCGCGTGGTCCTTCATCTCGTTTCGATGCCGGGCGAAGCCCGCGATCTCTTCGATGGGGCGGTTGGCCTCCTCATCGCGACACCGGTCGCCGCCTCGCAGGCACCGAGCCTGGCGCTCATTCGCGGCCTGTTCGATCTCACCCCGAGCGAAGCGCGCGTTGCGCGCGGAATTGCGCAAGGACACACGATCGGCGACATCGCCGCGCATCACGGACTCAGCCGCGAAACCATCCGCACGCAGGTCAAGGCCGTCCTCGCCAAGACGGGAACGCGGAACCAGAAGAGCGCAGCTGCACTCTTCGGCGCGATCCCCAAATTGCCGCTGAGGGACTGACGCCAGACTTGCCCAACCCGGAGCCCTGTCCTGCCCGGGGCTCCGCTTCACCCAAATGGGTGAAGACACAGGCCGACGCTCCGGGTTCAACTCCGCCCAAATTGGATCTCTGGCGAGAAGCGGCGGCGATGGCGGGACCGGAATTTCCGATTTTCGAGATGACCCTGGCGCAGCGCAGGCGCAGGACATGGAACTGGAGCGTCTGCACCGTTCAAGGCGCCGTCGTGATGCAGGGCCGGGAATCCAGCCGAGCGGCCGCAAAGTACCGGGCCGAACGAGCGCTTTTCATGCTGCTGCTCACCGCGCCCTATCGTTCCCGACTTTCCGCATAGCAAGGCTCTCGTCGAGCGCTGCAGGGTTGCCTTAGTTCGTGCTGCGCGTCAGCAGGCGCAGCACGATCGCAAACAATTCGCTCTGCGACGAGATGCCGAGCCGTTCATAGGCTCGCTTGCGGTAGGTCAGCGTCGAATGCAGGCTGATGCCGAGCGCCTGCGAGATCGCCTCTGAGCTGAAGCCTGCGAGGATGCGGCGGCAGACCTCCTGCTCGCGCGGCGTCAGCGCGGAGAGCGGCGCGCGCGTGGCGAACAACGCGGCGATGTTCTGGTCGGGTGTCGCGGTCTCCGCCTCCTGGAAATGGCGGGCGACGCTGGCTGCGATCGCCGGCGCGATCGTGCCGAGCCGGTGGCGCTGGACGGCGCTGAAGCGGCCCTGCGCGGCGATGCGGTAGAAATTGACGTAGAAGCAGGTATCGCCGGCCCAGATCGCGGTCGCGCATTTGTCGACGATGCCGGAATCCTGGAAGAAGACTTTTCGGTAACGCGCCCCGTACATGCGCGGCGCGAAGTGGGGCAGCACGATCGGCGCGCCGCCCTCGCCTTCGAACAGCGCGTCGCGGTTGGGATCCGTTTCGTGAAACTGGCCGGCATAGGCGGCGCCGAGATCGCCGCCGATCGGGATGTTGCCGGCATCGAGCAGGCAGCTTGCCGCGCCGGCTCGGCTCAGCGCGAACACCATGCAATGGCCGACGTCCGCCTGCCGGCGCAGCGTGTCGATGAGAACGTTTGGAAAATCGGAGCGGCCGATGGCGAGCACCGCGGGCGTGACATCGCCGGCCGCAAAGCCTGAACCTGTCCCGTTGGGCGGCATCGCTCTCTCCCGGTCGCCTTCCCTATGGCTTGTGCCGATTTGTAGCAGCAGCTCTCGATGACGTGAATGACTGATCTGCCTCGGGTCTTTTGGCATACAGCCAGTCTGGTTCGTCGGGCTAACCGGTTCCGCCTGGAGGAACAAGTGCGGTGGCCCCGCCTTGTCCATCCGATCAGATCAGCCGTTCGTCGGCATTCGGTTGCCGATCGAAGGAGGAGTCATGCGAATTCTCCTCGTTGGCGGTACAGGGTTTCTCGGCTCGGCGATCCATGCCAGGCTGTCGGCCGAAGGCTACGAATGTATGTCGGTGTCGCGCCACCCGGCAGCAGAGCGCGATCGGCGCCATACCAGCCTCGACGTCGCCCGCACAACCGATCCCTCGCAATGGAAGGGCGTCCTTGCGGGCGTCGATGCGGTGATCAACCTGGCCGGAGCGCTCCAGGGACGGGATCTACACGGGGTTCATGTCGCCGGAAGCGCGGCACTCTACAGCGCCTGCGAAAGCGCAGGCATCCGCCGCGTCGTCCTGTTCTCGGCCATCGGCAGCAATGTCGATGCCCCCAGCGATTTTTCTCGTACCAAGCGGGAAGGCGAAGCCGCCTTGATCGCGCGCGACCTCGATTGGGTCATCCTGCGACCCTCCGTCGTGATCGGCCGCGCCGCCTATGGCGGCAGCGCGCTGTTGCGAGGGCTGGCGGCGCTGCCGATTCTGCCGGTCATGCCCGACACGGCGGCGATTCAACCGGTGCATCTCGACGACGTCGTTGAGACCGTGCTGTTCTTCCTGCAGCCGGGCGCGCCTTGCCGCATCGCCATCGATCTGGCCGGCCCACGGCAGATCGCCTTCAGCGACGCGGTCGCGCTGTTTCGGACCTGGCTGCGCTGGAGGCCGGCGTACCGCCTGCAGCTGCCATCCTGGGCAGCTTCGGTTGCTTTCCGCGCGGGGGACGTTGCGCAGATGCTGGGATGGCGAACGCCCATCAACACGACGGCACAGGCGGAAATGCGCCGCGGTGCGAGCGGCGATCCCGGGCCCTGGCGTCGATTGACCGGCACTCCACCGCGCGATCTCGAAGTCGCACTCGCGCGAGAGCCCGCCTCGGTGCAGGAACGCTGGTTTGCACGGCTGTATGCGCTCAAGCCGCTGATCTTCGGCGTCTTCGGCGCGTTTTGGGTCGCCACAGGCATCATCTCGCTGAGCGCGGGCTGGAATATCGGCATGTCGTTGCTGCTTGAAGGCGGGCTGCAAGGGAACGTCGCGGCGCTCGTCGTCACCGCGGGCGCGCTCGCCGACATCGTCATCGGCCTTGCCATTCTCTGGCGGCCTCTGAGCCGCTTCGGACTCTGGGCAGCACTGATCATCTCGCTCACCTATGCCGTGATCGGCACGGTCCTGGTGCCGCGACTGTGGGCCGATCCGCTGGGACCGATGCTGAAGATCTGGCCGGTGATCATGCTCAACCTGGTCGCCATGGCGATCCGGGAGGATCGCTGATGCTCTACCTCCTCGTGAAGATGGCGCACATCATCGGCGCTGCGGTTCTGCTCGGCACCGGGGCCGGCATCGCCTTCTTCATGCTGGTGGCACATCTGCGCGGCGACCCGCGCGAAATCGCGGGGGTCGCGCGGACGGTGGTGCTGGCTGACTTCCTGTTCACGGCGAGTGCCGTGATCCTGCAGCCAATCACCGGGACTTGGCTCGCTTGGTCGAGCGGGTATTCCCTCGGCGACGGCTGGGTGGCGGCGTCGATTGCACTGTATCTCGTGACCGGCGCCTTCTGGCTGCCGGTGGTGTGGATGCAGATGCAGATGCGCGATCTCGCCGTCGCAGCGGTCGCGAGCAACAGCGAGCTGCCCGCCCGCTATCACCGTCTCTTCCGATGGTGGTTCGCCTTCGGCTTTCCGGCTTTCGCGGCCGTGCTGATCATCTTCTGGCTGATGATCGCCCGTCCGGCCATTCCATTCTGGGATTAGATCGGCGCCTTCCAGCTTGATTGGCTTCTCATTGCGCCTGCTTCCAAATGACCGGCGCCGGATTCGGCAAGCTTCAGGAACAGAACCGGACCGGCCGAGTTCGACCTGTTTGGCGCTACATACAATGGAGTTACACGATGAGCCGCGGAATGCCGTCGATGACCGCACTTCTCGGACTGCTCGCAATCGCGGGATATCAGAATCGGGACAAGCTGGCGGAGTTGCTCAGAGGTCCGGGGGCCGGATCCCTCGAACCGTCCAGCGGCCAACAACCGCTTGGCGGCCTGCTCGGAAACCTGACGGGCATGCTGAGCGGGGCCGGGGTTGGAGGACTATTGCAGGGAGGAATTGGCGAGCTGCTGGAGAGATTCAACCAAAACGGCCACGGTGATGCAGCCCAGTCGTGGGTCGGCACGGGGCCGAACAAGGACATCTCGCCCCCGCAATTGCGGGAAGCAATCGGGCCCGACGTGCTGGACAAACTCGAGAAGGAGACCGGGCTTTCGCAAGAGGAAATTCTCGCGAGGCTCTCGCGCGAGCTGCCGCAGGCGGTCGACAAGTACACGCCCGAGGGGCGTCTACCGAGCTGACGGCCTCGTCATTGTCGCCATTGATCAGGAGGAGTGGAGAATGGGCATTATTTGGACGATCATCATCGGCTTTATCGCGGGCATCATCGCGAAATTCATCATGCCGGGTGACAATGAGCCCTCCGGGTTCATCCTCACGACCATCCTGGGCATCGTCGGCGCCTTCGTTGCCACTTACCTTGGCCAGGCCCTAGGCTGGTACCGTCCTGGAGAGGGTGCCGGGCTGATCGGCGCGGTCGTCGGCGCCATCATCGTCCTCTTTGTGTATGGTCTGTTCGCCGGACGACAACGGCGCGCGATCTGAAGAGCAGCAGGCCGGCCCGGTCGGTGGCGACCTGCGTGCGAGCCGATGAGACCTGCCCAAATCCCAGCGGGCGAAGGGGCGCGCCATTGACCGCAGCCCCTTCGCTTTCTTCGTCTCAAGGAGACTGCATCCCGGCACGGGCAGCTGCCGCAGCAGCGCCAGGAAGCAGGGCCTGTCGTTGCTTACACGCTACCCCGCCTCCGCCTTCGCGGGTGCCACGTTGACCGCCAGCTTGCCGTAGCGATCGGTGAAGGCCTCGGTGGCGATCTCTTCCAGCTCGATCTCGCCGCTCATCACGCCCTGTTTCCAAGCCGCCTGCGCCGGATCGTCCTGGAACTCCGGCATCACCTCGCGACCGAACAGCTCGAGCGATTCGCAGATGTGCTCGTGACTGTTCTTGCCGGCCTGGTTGAGCAGGATGACCTGGTCGATATGCGAGGACTGGAAGCGCTTCAGCTTCTTCCGGATGGTCTCGGGTGAGCCGATCAGGCCGCCGCGCAGCGCCGCCTCCTGGGCTTGCGGATTGTCGCGCTTCCACTTGTTGTACTCGTCCCACATGTTGACGGTGTAGGGCGCGGGACGCTGGCGGTTCTGCGCGGCGCCGTAGAAACGCAGCGCGAACTGGAAGAAGGTGGCGCCGTCGGCCCGGGCGCGCGCCTCTTCATCCGTCTTGGCGCACATGAAGAACGAGACCAGCGCCATGTTGGGATTGATCTCGTAGTCGGCGAGCCTGTGCAGACGCTTGGTGATGGCGTTGTAATAGGCGTGCACCCAAGCGTGCGCGGCATCGGCGCTGACGAACTGGAAGCCGAGCGCGCCGAAACCGTGGCGGCCGGCGCGCTCGATGGTCGGCAGCTGCGAGCAGGCCATCCACAACGGCGGGTGCGGCTTCTGCACCGGCTTCGGCACGACGTTGCGCAAGGGGATGTCGAAATATCTGCCGTGATGCTCGCTGCCGGCGTCCTTGAACATCGGGAAGATCGCCGCGACCGCCTCCTCGAACACCTCCTTCTTGGTCTCCATGTCACGGCCGAACGGCTCCAGCTCGGTGATGGAGGCGCTCTCGCCCATGCCGAACTCGCAGCGGCCATTGCTGAGCAGATCCAGCACCGCGACACGCTCGGCGACGCGCGCCGGATGGTTGGTGGTGAGCTGGAGGATGCCGTGGCCGAGCCGGATGTTCTTCGTGCGCTGGCTTGCGGCAGCCAGGAACGATTCCGGCGAGGGCGAGTGCGAATATTCCTCGAGGAAGTGATGCTCGACCACCCAGGCATGGTCGTAGCCGAACCTGTCGGCGAGCTCCATCTGCGAGAGCGCATTCTGATAGAGGGCGAGCTCGTCGCCGGCCCCCCAGGGCCGCGGCAGCTGCAGCTCGTAGAAGATGCCGAACTTCATGGCGTCGCTCTCCCGCCTATTGTTGTTGAGCTCATCTTAATGGGTGAGGCGAAGCTGTCTACGCAGTGGCAATTCCGCTACCCGGGAAGAATGATTTCGCCGCCCGACCTGCGAAGCGGGGCTGGCCACCCCGGCGCTGCGACATCCGCGCAAGTCGATAGGTTGATCCAGATCAACGCCGTGGCGGCCCGGATGCATCAGAAGTGCAGTAAGGCAACGGCCCGGATGCCGTCCCGATTCCCATCCCATCCCGAAGAGACCGAATATGTCGGCCCCTGACGACACGACGTCGCGCGTGCGCCGTAAGCGCATGGAGATCTTTGCGTTCCTGTTCCTGACCGCGGTCGTGATGCCCGTCCTCGCGGTCGGAACGGTCGGCTCATACGGGCTCGGCGTCTGGATCTACCAGATGTTCGCCGGCCCTCCTGGGCCGCCAACCTCCGCGCATTGATCCTTCGACAAGCGAAAGACAGGCATCATGGCCCAATCCACACTTAACCGAACCACACTCAACCGCCGCGCACTGATCACCGGCCGCGTGCTCAGCGCCGACCGCATCGTGGCGCCGCCGGGCGCCGAGATCGCCAGCATCATCGTGCAGGCGCGCCCCGAGCGGCTCGCCGAGGTCGAAGCCGAGATCACGGCGCTGCCCGGCTGCGAGATCCACGGCCGCGACGCGCGCGGCAAGCTCATCGTCGTCGCCGAAGCGGCACCCGATGCCGGCAGCCTCGGCACCACGCTCAACACCATCCAGTCGCTGCAGCACGTCTATTCCGCGGCGCTGGTGTTCCACGCCATCGAAACGACTTAACGGCCGGAGAGCCATCATGACATCGCCGAAGCTCGACCGCCGCCAGATGCTCAAGCTCGAGGCTGCCGCGATCGCCGCGGCCGCCGCCGGCCTTCCCGCACCGGCGCTCGCCGCCAACCTCGCCGCCGAGCGGGAGGTGAGCGAACTGAAATGGGACAAGGCCGCCTGCCGCTTCTGCGGCACCGGCTGCTCGGTGATGGTCGCGACCAAGGACAACCGCGTCGTCGCCACCCACGGCGACATCAAGGCCGAGGTCAATCGCGGCCTCAACTGCGTCAAGGGCTACTTCCTCTCCAAGATCATGTACGGCCACGACCGCCTGACGCAGCCGATGCTGCGCAAGACCAATGGCAAGTACGACAAGAACGGCGACTTCACGCCCGTGTCCTGGACCGAAGCCTTCGACATCATGGAGCTGAAGTGGAAGGAGGCGATCAAGAAGCGCGGTCCCAACGGCGTCGCCATGTTCGGCTCCGGCCAGTGGACGATCTGGGAAGGCTATGCCGCGTCGAAGCTGTTCAAGGCCGGCTTCCGCACCAACAACATCGACCCCAATGCGCGGCACTGCATGGCCTCCGCGGTCGCCGGCATGATGCGCACCTTCGGCATCGACGAGCCGGCCGGCTGCTATGACGACATCGAGGCCACCGACGCCTTCGTGCTGTGGGGCTCCAACATGGCGGAAATGCACCCCATCCTGTGGACGCGCATCGCCGACCGCCGGCTGTCCGCGCCGCATGTCCGCGTCGCCGTGCTCTCCACCTTCGAGCATCGCTCGTTCGACCTCGCCGACATCGGCATGGTGTTCGTGCCGCAGACCGACCTCTACATCCTCAACGCCATCGCCAACCACATCATCAAGACCGGTCGCGTCAACAAGGACTTCGTCGCCGCGCATACCGTGTTCAAGCGCGGCCAGACCGACATCGGCTACGGATTGCGGCCGGAACACCCGCTGCAGAAGAAGGCGACGGGCGCCGCCAAGGCCAACGACTCCACCGACATGAGCTATGACGAGTTCGTCAAGTTCGTCTCGGAGTATACGCTGGAGAAGGCGGCGCAGATGTCGGGCGTGCCGCTGAACCGGCTCGAAGCACTGGCCGAGCTCTATGCCGATCCGAAGACGAAGGTGGTCTCGTTCTGGACCATGGGATTCAACCAGCACACCCGCGGGGTCTGGTGCAACAACCTCGTCTACAACATCCATCTTCTGACCGGAAAGATCTCCGCGCCCGGCAACAGCCCGTTCTCGCTGACCGGCCAGCCGTCGGCCTGCGGCACCGCGCGCGAGGTCGGCACCTTCTCGCATCGCCTGCCCGCCGACATGGTGGTGACCAACAAGGCGCATCGCGACCACACCGAGCAGATCTGGCAGTTGCCCGAAGGCACCATTCCGGACAAGCCCGGCGCCCACGCCGTGCTGCAGAGCCGGATGCTGAAGGACGGCCTGATCAACGCCTATTGGGTGCAGGTCAACAACAATCTCCAGGCCGGTCCCAACGTCAACGAAGAGACTTATCCGGGCTTCCGCAACTCCGACAATTTCATCGTGGTCTCGGATGCCTATCCGACCGTGACGGCGCTCGCCGCCGATCTGATCCTGCCGACCGCGATGTGGGTGGAGAAGGAAGGCGCCTACGGCAATGCCGAGCGGCGCACGCAGTTCTGGCACCAGCTCGTCACCGCGCCGGGCGAAGCCAAATCCGATCTCTGGCAGCTGATGGAATTTTCAAAACGCTTCAAGATCGAGGAGGTCTGGCCCGCGGAGCTGATCGCCAAGAAGCCGGAATATCGCGGCAAGACGCTGTTCGACGTGCTCTACAAGAACGGCCAGGTCGACAAATTCCCTGTTACGGAGATCGAGGCCGGCTACGCCAACGAGGAAGCCAAGGCGTTCGGCTTCTACGTGCAGAAGGGCCTGTTCGAGGAATATGCCCAGTTCGGCCGCGGCCATGGCCACGACCTCGCGCCGTTCGACACCTATCACAGGGAGCGCGGCCTGCGCTGGCCCGTCGTCAACGGCCAGGAGACGAAGTGGCGCTTCCGCGAAGGCAGCGACCCCTACGTCAAGCAGGGCACCGACGTGCAGTTCTACGGCTATCCCGACGGCAAGGCCCGCATCTTCGCGCTGCCCTACGAGCCGGCGGCGGAATCGCCCGACAACGAATATCCCTACTGGCTCTCGACCGGCCGCGTGCTGGAGCACTGGCATTCCGGCACCATGACGCGCCGCGTACCCGAGCTGTTCAAGGCCTTTCCCGAAGCCGTCTGCTTCATGCATCCGGACGATGCGCAGGACATGAAGCTGCGACGCGGCGACGAGGTGAAGGTGGTCTCCCGCCGCGGCTTCATCCGCGCCCGCCTCGAGACGCGCGGCCGCGACCGGCCGCCGCGCGGCCTCGTCTTCGTGCCGTGGTTCGACGAGTCCAAGCTGATCAACAAGGTGACGCTCGACGCCACCGATCCGATCTCGCTGCAGACCGATTTCAAGAAATGCGCCGTGCGCATCGAGCGGGTGAACATGTCATGATGAAACGATCCGCAATCATCCTGTTCGCCTTCGCGGTCGCAGCGGGCACGGGCTCGCTGACGGCGCAGACCGTGACCTCCGGCCTGCGCGGCCCGACCCCGCTCAACGACGAGGGCCCGGCGCCGCCGATGCTGCCGAACCGCAACACTTCCGAGAAGGAGGTGCGCAACTATCCGGAGCAGCCGCCCGTCATCCCGCACAATATCGACGGCTATCAGGTCGATCTCAACGGCAACAAATGCCTGTCCTGCCACGCGCGAGCGCGCACCGCCGAGTCGCAGGCGCCGATGGTCTCGATCACGCATTTCATGGATCGCGACGGCCAGTTCCTGGCCTCGGTCTCGCCGCGCCGCTTCTTCTGCACCGAATGCCACGTGCCGCAGAACACCGCCAATCCGCCGGTCAGCAACGACTTTACCGACATCGATACGCTGCTGTCGCGTGCAAGTCCGGGTGGCCGGCGATGACGACGACTGCTGACGAGCCCAATGCGGAGCTGAAGGCCAAGCGCGGCTTCATCGCGCGCAGCTGGGCGTTTCTGCTCGAGCTCTGGCAGGTGCTGACCCGGCCGAGCTCGGTGTTCGCCCTCGGCACCCTGGTGCTGGCCGGTTTCGTCGCCGGCGTGCTCTTCTGGGGCGGCTTCAACACCGCGCTGGAAATCACCAACACTGAAAAATTCTGCACCGGCTGCCACGAGATGAAGGACAACGTCTACGCCGAGCTGAAGTCGACCATCCACTTCTCCAACCGCTCCGGCGTGCGCGCGACCTGCCCGGACTGCCACGTGCCGCACAACTGGACCGACAAGATCGCGCGCAAGATGCAGGCCTCCAAGGAGGTCTGGGGCAAGATCTTCGGCACGATCGACACGAGGGAGAAATTTAGGGATCATCGGCTCGAGCTCGCCGCGCACGAATGGGCGCGCTTCAAGGCCAATGATTCCCTGGAATGCCGCAATTGCCACAGCGCCGATTCCATGGACATCACCAAGCAGTCGCCGCGGGCCTCGGTGGCGCACCAGCGCTTCCTGTTCACCAAGGAAAAGACCTGCATCGACTGCCACAAGGGCATCGCCCACCAGCTGCCCGACATGCGCGGCGTGCCTGGGTGGCAGTAGGATCGCCATGCCCCGCTTGAACCGGCGGGGCGAATGGTTAGTTTTGGGGGATGGCGAATCGCCTCATTCGCCGCTCCCTCAAGACAGACATGGCCACTTTCACTCCGCATCAGGATGCTGCGCTCAAGGCCGTCGGCGATTGGCTCAAGGCCAGGCCGGGACGGGGCGGCACGCCGCCGGTGTTCCGCCTGTTCGGCTTTGCCGGCACCGGCAAGACCACGCTGGCGCGGCACATCGCCGAGGGCGTCGACGGCGAGGTGAAGTTCGCCGCCTTCACCGGCAAGGCGGCCCTCGTCATGCGCAACAAGGGCTGCGACGGCGCCTCCACCATCCATTCGCTGATCTACCGCGCCCGCGAATCCGGCGAGGAGCAGCCAAGCTTCGAGTTGTGGGACGACGCCCCGGCCTCGAAGGCGAAGCTGATCGTGATCGACGAATGCTCGATGGTCGACGCCGAGCTCGGACGCGACCTGATGTCGTTCGACTGTCCTCTCCTGGTGCTGGGCGATCCCGCGCAGCTGCCGCCGATCCAGGGCGGCGGCTTCTTCACCAATTCCGAGCCCGACGCGATGCTGACCGAGGTGCATCGCCAGGCCCAGGACGATCCGATCGTGCGGATGTCGATGGACGTGCGCGAGGGCCGCGAGCTCGACATCGGCCGCTACGGCGAGAGCGAGGTGGTGTCGCGGAAAGAGCTCGATCCTGATCGCGTCATGGGCGCCGACCAGATCCTGGTCGGCCGCAACAACACGCGACGCGCGTACAATATGAGAGTGCGCCAGCGCCAGAACATCGAGGATCAGTTTCCGGTCGCCGGCGACAAGCTGGTGTGCCTGCGCAACAACCGCAAGAAGGGCCTGTTCAACGGCGGCCTGTGGCGCGTCAAGTCGCGCAACACCTCGCGCTCGAAATCGCGCATCCTCTCGATGCGGCTATCGCCGGACGAGGATTTCGGCCACAAGGTGACCAAGGTCTCGGTGCGCGCCGATTGCTTCGAGGGCGGCGTCGAGCAGATCGCCTGGGAGCAGCGCAAGCCCTATGACGAGTTCGACTACGGCTACGTGCTCACCGTGCACAAGTCGCAGGGCTCGCAATGGGACGATGTCGTGCTGTTCGACGAGAGCTTTGCGTTCCAGGATTCGCGGGCACGGTGGCTGTATACGGGGATCACGCGGGCGGCGAAGCGGTTGAGTATCGTCGTCTAGAGTCCGCTGCCGTAGGGTGGGCAAAGCGCAGCGTGCCCACGCACTATTGCTTGTGGGGAGAGACCGTGGGCACGGCGCGGTGCGCCTTTGCCCACCCTACGGCACCGCAGATGAGGCGCGAGTATTGCCCTCACTTGCCCGCGACGAAGTAAAAGTCCTCGCGGCCTGGCGGCGAGCCATATGTGAACGGCTGCTGCTCGTGCCTGGTCGCGGCCCAGACGTCGTCGCGGACGATGTCGAACAATTTTCGGATCTCGACGCGCGGCTGCTTGATCTCGCGGGCGAGCGCGGTGGCGAACGGGCTGTTGGCGGCACCGTCGCCGTCCATCGCGGTCTCGCCGTGCTTGGCGGCGTAGACCACCATGAAGCCGGCACCGGGCTCGATGTTGGAGAAGCCCTTCTCGACCAGCTTCAGCGACAGGGTGCGTTGCATCGCCGGCGCGAACGGATTGTCGCGGCAGGCATCGAGGACAACGAGGCGCACTTTGCGCGCGGCGCCGACCGCGGCGATCACCTGCTCGAGCGCGACGGCCTCGGTCTCGGCGTCCTTGTCGGCGGTGAGCCTGGCGTCGACCGGCACGAGATAGTTCACCCCGCCGATCTCGAAACCATGGCCGGCATAGTAGACCACGGCCCAATCGGCCTTTTCCGCTTCCTCGGCGAAGGCCTTCAGGGTCTGGAAGAACGTGTCGCGGGTGAGGTCCTTGGTGTCCAGCACGGTCTGGAAGCCGAGGTCGCGCAGCACGCCCGCGATCAGCTTCGAATCGCGCGGCGGATTGGGCAGTGGGTGGGCGTTCTTGTAGGCGCCGTTGCCGATCACCAGCGCGACGCGACGGCCGGTCGTCGCGCTCGCCGCTTCTTTCGGCGTCAGGGCGGCGAGCCGCTCCTGCGCGATGGCACGGGCGCGCGCAACCTCGGTGTCGTCGAACCTCGTCAGCGAATAAGCCGCGGCGCGATAATCGGCGCGGGCCTGCGCGAGATCCTTCCGCCGCTCGTAGATCTGGCCGCGGCCGGAATGGGCGCGGACGTTGTTCGGGTTGATCTGGATGGCCGTGTTGTAATCCTTCAGCGCGGCCTCGAGGTCGCCCTTCATCATGCTGACGTCGGCGCGGTTGTTGATCGCGAACACGTTCCTGGGCTGCTTCTCGATCAGGCCGTTGCAATCGGCCAGGGCGCGGTCGAACTTGCCCATCATGCCGTAGGTGACGCAGCGGTTGCCGGCGATCTGCGGCGCGGCCGCATCAATCTTCTCGGCCTCGGCGAAATCGGCGATGGCGCCGTCGAAATCCTTCATCAGCGTGCGCGCGCGGGCGCGATTGGTCCAGGCGAGCAGGAATTTGGGCGTGTACTTGATCGACAGGCTGAAATCGTCGATCGCGCTCTGCAGCGCGCCGCGGCGCGCGTGGATGACGCCGCGGTTGTTGTAGGGAACGCCATAGGCCGGGCGCTTCTGGAGCGCGAGGTTGTAGTCGGCCATCGCGAGATCCTCCTGTCCGCTGCGCTCATAGGCGAGGCCGCGCAGGTTGAGCGCGACGACGTTGTCCGGATCGAGGTCGATGGCCATGGACAGCGTCTCGATCGCGTGGACATGGTCGCGCTTGTTGAGCAGGATATTGCCGCGCACGGACAGGGCGATCGCCTTGTCCTTGCCGGTGAGACGATCGGCGTTCAGCAGGTTCTCGCAAACCGTAGCGCGGGCCTGCAGCTCGGCCTGACGGTCGCGGCACAAAGCGAGATCGTCGCCGGGTTGGGGATCGGCCGCGGCACTGCAAGTGCCGGCGGCGAGGACGGCGAGGATCAGGAATACGACGCGCAGCATGTTGTCAGGCCAGCTCCAGCCACCATTTTGGTTCGATCGTCGATCGCGCCGGTTCATCTAGCGCGGAGTTCCGCACCCCGCCAAGCGGGCCGGTTGCCGCGTCAACCCTGCGCGTCCTCACGGTCTCGTGTCCGCCCCGGCGTAACAATCGGCGGCTCGGCCCGTATCTCGGATGATGCGAAAACGCGGCCGGGCAGGCTGTTCGCCCGGTCCCGTCCGCCCTAGACTGTCAGACCTCCCCAAAAGAGGATTGCCGAAAGAGGATTGCCATGCGCCGAACCGCCCTCGCCACCCTGCTCGCCGCAACCACCGCCCTGACGCTGGCTTTCTTGATGCCGTCCCGGGCCGCGGAGGAGGCGGTCGTGATCCCAGCTCCCGCGTTGGACGCTTCGCCCGCAAGCGGCATCCAGACCGCCGTGCTCGCCGGCGGCTGCTTCTGGGGCGTGCAAGGCGTCTTCCAGCACACGTCCGGCGTGGTCAACGCGGTGTCCGGCTATGCCGGCGGCACCAAGGCTACCGCCGACTACCAGGCGGTATCGAGCGGCCGGACCGGCCATGCGGAATCGGTCGAGATCAAGTACGATCCGAAGAAGATCTCCTACGGCAAGATCCTCCAGATCTACTTCTCGGTGGTGCACGACCCGACCCAGCTCAACCGCCAGGGCCCCGACGTCGGCCCGCAATATCGCTCGGCCATCTTCACCACGTCGGACGAGCAGAAGAAGGTGGCGGAGGCCTATATCGCCCAGCTCAACGGCGCGAAGGTGTTCAACAAGCCGATCGTGACCAAGATCGGCGCGCTGGAGGCGTTCTATCCGGCGGAGGCCTATCACCAGGACTATCTGACGCTGCACCCGAACCAGCCTTACATCGCCTACAACGACATCCCGAAGGTCGAGAACCTGAAAAAGCTGTTCGCGGATAACTACATTGAGAAGCCGACGCTGGTGAATGCCGGCAAGGCCACCAACTGATCGAAAGATCACCAAAGCAACGGGAGACCCATGCCCGACACCAAGACGAAAGCGACCGAGGACAAGGTCATCAAGAGCGAAGAGCAGTGGCGGCGCGAGCTATCGCCGATGCAATACGCCGTGCTGCGCGAGAAGGCGACCGAGCGTCCCTTCTCGGGCGAATATGAGCACGAGCACCGTGCCGGCACTTATGTCTGTGCCGGCTGCGGCAACGTGCTGTTCGAGTCGGATGCCAAGTTCGATTCCGGCTGCGGCTGGCCGAGCTTCACCCAGCCGGCGGCCGAGAGCCACATCGACGAGGAGCGGGACACCAGCCACGGCATGATCCGCACCGAGGTGCTCTGCTCCAAATGCAGCGGCCATCTCGGCCACGTCTTCCCCGACGGCCCCGGGCCGACCGGCCTGCGCTATTGCATCAACTCCGCGGCGCTGAAGCTCGAGCCCAAATAACGCGGCGCGCCGGCGGGTTCCCCCGTGGAACCCGGCGGCGCGATGTGCTTTTCTGCTCTGGCGGTGCGGCCGATCCTCTTAATTTCGGCGCCCGCCAGGGAGGATGCCATGACGCTTGGGACCATCCTGATCATCCTGGTGATCATCTATCTCGTCGGCGGCCTGTCCGGCCGGTTCGGCGGCTACGGCTATGGCCTTGGTCATTCCGGCATGGGGATCGGCGGGGTCGTGCTGGTCATCCTGGTCGTGCTGCTGCTTCTTGGCAAAGTTTAAACCATATAAGTCGTTGAAATATAAATATTTTATTCGTCAGCGGAGCTGCCATGCGCGGATTCATCATCTCGCATCGCGGGGGTCGCATTTTTGTCAAATCGGCCTATATTAGAGGGCGACAATGACATGTGGCGGGCCCGCTCGATTGCGGCCCCTGCCCTCCCCAACCCCACGCGCTTAAAGCCCCAGAGAAGATCACGAGGTCTTTGACCATGCGTCCACTGCGTCCGTTCAACTTCAACACCTCCGCCGAGCTCTTCCCCGCCGCCATCCGCAAGAAGAAGCGCGCGGGCTTCACCTATCGCCGGTTCGGCACGGCGGCCGAGGCCGTGCAGTTCGCGATGGAGCAGTTGCCGACGGACTCGCTGAACGGCGCCTATCTCCAGGTCGAGGAAGCGCGCTTCGACCAGAACGGCATCCGCTCGCTGTACGAGAGCGATGCCTTCCCGCTGCCCCGCCGGCCGAAGCCGGCCCCGGCCGCGGAGACCGACGCCGACGCGGCGTAAGCTTTCGCAACAAAGTTCGATGTGCGCAGAAGGCGCGATGGCCGAAAGGTCGTCGCGCCTTTTGTGTTTTGGGGATTTGTCCGGCCGTCATTGCGAGCGCAGCGAAGCAATCCAGAGTCCCTCCGCGGAAAGATTCTGGATTGCTTCGCTGCGCTCGCAATGACGACGCAGGGAGATCCGGCGCATTGTCGACCAGTTGGACTCGCGGCAAGCCCTCTCAGCCGGGCTACATCCGCGGCTGCTTTTCCAGCCAGCGGCGCAAGAGGCGAACGTTGCGCATGTTGGCGCGGAACATGACGTCGAAGGCGTCGCCCGCGAACGGGACGAGGCCAACCACGCCGTCGACGGCGACATTGCCGAGCATGCGCGCCGTGATGTGCCAGGGCGCGCCCAGCGCGCGGGCCTCGCGCACCAGCCACAGCGAGATCGCGGTGGTGATGATGTCGCCGACGACGGGGATCAGGCCGATCAGCCCGTCGATGCCGTAGCGGATGTTGGTGCCGGGCAGGATGAAGGCGACGTCGAGCAGCTTGGCGATCGCCTCGAGCCGCGCGATCCGCTGCTCGCGGGTCAGATTGCCGAACGGGCCGCCTTGCCCGAACTCGAAGCGAAACTCGCGAAATCCCTGCTCCAGGCTTTCGGGCCTGATCTCATGGCCTTCCTGGTCGATGATCGGCCCGCGGGCTTCGTCGCGCGAGAAGCGCGCACGCGAGCTGTTCCCGGAACGGGATTTGCGCGGAGCGAGGATGTCGTCGTCGGGCATGCCCATGGCCTCGAGTGAACGCGCCAGCGCGGCGGAGGTTGCTGCCGCGCCCGAACGCCGCGCGTCAGGTCGGCGCCGGCGCGGCTTGCGGCTCCTCGACATAGCGATGCACGAGCCAGGATGAAATCACCGCCGGCACGAAACCCACGAGCCCGTACAGGATGAACTGCACCGCGCCCGAATCCGGCCCGCGCGAGCTGTAGGTGAGCGAGGCCAGGACGAAGGCGAACAGGCCGACCAGGAGCATCCGCAAGCCGGGACCGATCCGGCGGATGTGGAGCAGGATGTCGTCGACCGCGCCGATCATCAGCGAGGGGAGGAAGCCGAACAGGTAGCTGTATTGCAGGGTCTTGAAGAACACCGCGAACAGCTTGCCGACCTCGGCAAGATTGGTCTGCGCCCAATAGCCGGACTGGTAGGTCGTCGTCAGCAGCAGCAGGAACCCGCCGACGAACGGGCCGACCAGCGCAAACACCAGATAGCGTTTCATCAAGCACCTCACACTTTGCCGGCGTTATAGCAGCGCAGCGGGAACCTTGAACAGCGGGCGCCGGGCGCCTTAAGGGGAACAAGTGGCAAGGCGATGAGTTCATGCTGGACCTGAATTCAACCCCTGACAGACTGGAGCCGCCGATGGCCCGCAAGATTTTCCTGGCGACGATCGCGCTGGCGGCCCTCAGCGGGCTGTCGACGTCACCCACGTTCGCCCAAGGCCATATGGGCACGCCGCAGGAGCAGCAGGCCTGCTCGCGCGATGCCCAGCGCTTCTGCCGCAAGGACCTCGGCAATGACGGCGCGGTGCAAAGCTGTCTGCAAGCCAACCGGGCCAAGCTGTCGAAGCCCTGCAGCAAGGTGTTTCAGAGCCACGGCATGTGAGGACGGACCCACCCCCGCGAACGGAGCGTGAAGCCATGTTGCACGACGAAGAGCTCTCGATCCTGCGGGACATCAGCCAGTCCGTTGCCTTCGCCGACGACCGGCAGGGCAAGATGGGGCAATTGATCGCCGACGGCTACGTGATGAAGGACGGCGATCTGTTCGAGCTGACGCCCAAGGGCGTCACCGCCGTCGAGGAGCACGCCGCTCTCGGTGTGAGCGATGCGGAACAGGCGCGGGCGTCGTAGGCTGGCTGATCTTGTTCGCGCACGACGTGACTGGCGTGCAACAATTGCGAATTCCTTTGTGCCGGCCATTGCGGGCGCGTGACATTGGCGCATACTTCGCTCGGGCGGCGCAGCACTTTCGATTCGAGCATCACGAAATCGAGCGACCACATGCGGGATTGAAGCTCCCGGCGTGAAGGCTGTGACATGCGGCAGATCAAGCCGCGTGCGGCGCCCCAAAACCAAGTGGCTCAAGCCACGGAACTCGGGGACGCAACCTTCATGACGCGCTATCAGACCATCACCTCTCTCTTCGCCTTCGCCACTACCTTCGTACTCCAGACATCACCCAGTCTCGCCTTCTCGCAAGAAGCCCAGCAGATGTGCTCGGGTGACGCGATGCGGCTGTGCTCCAGCGAGATTCCCGACATCCCGCGCATCACCGCCTGCATGGTCCGGAACAAGGCCCATGTCAGCCCCGGCTGCCGCGCCGTGATGGACCGCGAGCACGCCGCCGCGGCGGCATCGCGCAAGCGGGAAGCGGCGGCGCAGTAGGTCCCTCGGACGTCATTCCGGGGCGTGCGAAGCACGAGCCCGGAATCCATCGGGCGGCATGTGACGCGGTGAAATGGATTCCGGGCTCGCGCTACGCGCGCCCCGGAATGACAGAAGAGCCTAATCGCCCCACTGCGCGAAGGCGTCGTTGAAGGCGCGCTCGCCGGGGGCGCCCTTCTCGATGGCGATGATGGCGCGGCGCTGGTTGGCGTAGACCAGCGGCACGTCGAACCAGGAGCGCTCCTTCAGGAGCTGGACGTTGCGGGCGCGGTCGGCATCAACATTGGAGAGGCCCACCAGGAAGAAGCCGTCGGTGACCTTGACCGCAAGGCCTGCGAGCGGCGTGCCGCGGGCCTGCTCGTTCGACTTCATCAAGATGCCCGGCACGTTGGAGACGCTGCCGCCGGGGAAATCCTGCGGCAGGATGAAGGTCAATTCCGCGGTGTGGCTCGCCGGCAGCGAGGAGTCGGTGTTGCGGCGGAACGACATCGTCATCTTGAACTTGCGGTCGGGGATCTCGATGTCGGCGCGCACGGCGAGGTCGGCCTTCTGGTTGCCTGAGGCCTTGATCGGCTCGAGCCGCCACACCACCGAGCCGACATATTGCTTGCCCTTCGGGTCGGACGGATCCTCGTCATAGAGCACGACCTTCTGCGCCACCGGCGCGACCGGCTGGTCGCTGGCCGAGGGCTGGCCGACGCGATCGGGAATCTTGGGCTTGCTCTGCGGCTGTGCCGGGGTCGGCGTATCAGCCACTTGCGTCGCGGACGGCTTGAGAAAGCCGTTGACGATCTGGACCAGCTGCTTGCCCCAGAGGATGCCGGCGCCGACCAGGATGAGCACGATGCCGACGGCAATCGCGCTCTTGAACGGAAAGGCGGAGCGGGTGCGGGCGCGCTTCTTGACGTCGCGGTCGGGGGCAATGCGCGAACGCGGCGAGGGCGGCTGCGGCGTGTAGCGCTCGGCCTCCTCGATCGACTCGTCGTAGGAATAGGGCGCCTCGGATTCGCCGGTGCGGTTTTCCAGGCTCGGCTCCAGCCGGTCGAATTCCGGCGAGGGCGAGGGCACGTTGGCGTAGGTGCGGCGCGCGGCGCGGCTGGCCTGCGCGGCGGCACCGCCGAGATCATTGGCATCGGCCGTGATGTCGCGGAAGCCGCGCACGCCGGGCGAGGACGGCAGCGGCGGCGGCGGCGGCGGTCCCACATCGGGCGGACGGCGTGCAGCCTGGCGATC
>NZ_LBJW01000089.1:0-46126 GCF_028128865.1 Bradyrhizobium sp. CCBAU 11357
CCAAGGCGGTCCCGCTCGGCCTGGTCACGCGCCTGGAAGAGCTGCCCGCCGACAAGATCGAGTTCAGTAACGGCCGCTACATGGTGCAGTACCGCGAGCAGCTGATGCCGCTGGTCGCCATGGACGGCGTCACCATCGCGAGCCAGGGCGCCCAGCCGATCCTGGTGTTCGCCGACGACGGCCGCTCCATGGGCCTCGTCGTCGACGAGATCATCGACATCGTCGAGGAACGCCTCAACATCGAGGTCGGCGGCTCCTCCTCCGGCATTCTCGGCTCGGCCGTGATCAAGGGCCAGGCCACCGAGGTGATCGACGTCGGCCACTTCCTGCCGATGGCGTTCGCCGACTGGTTCACCCGCAAGGAGATGAAGCCGTCGCTGCATTCGCAGTCGGTGCTGCTGGTCGACGACTCAGCGTTCTTCCGCAACATGCTGGCGCCGGTGCTGAAGGCCGCCGGCTACCGCGTCCGCACCGCGCCGACCGCGCAGGAGGGCCTCGCTGCCCTGCGCGCCCAAAACTTCGACGTGATCCTGACCGACATCGAGATGCCCGACATGAACGGGTTCGAGTTCGCGGAAGTCGTCCGCTCTGACAACAACCTCGCCGCGACGCCGATCATCGGCCTCTCGGCGCTGGTGTCGCCGGCGGCGATCGAGCGCGGCCGGCAAGCCGGCTTCCACGATTACGTCGCCAAGTTCGACCGTCCCGGTCTGATCGCGGCGCTGAAGGAGCAGACCGCGGGCGCCGCCGGCGCCTCCGAGCTGAGCCGGGCCGCGGCGTAAGCAGGACAGGGATCAGGAGAAATCGAGATGAGCAAGAAGACCCAGTCCGCTGAAGGCGCCATGGTCGAGTACGTCACTGCGATGATCGGCGGCCAGCTGTTCGGCCTGCCGATCTCCCGCGTCCAGGACGTGTTCATGCCCGAGCGCGTCACCCGCGTTCCCTTGTCCTCGCGCGAGATCTCGGGCGTGTTGAACCTGCGCGGCCGCATCGTCACCGTGGTCGACATGCGCGCCCGTCTCGGCCTGCCCAGGGACGAGGACGGCAAGACCCCCATGGCGGTCGGCGTCGATCTGCGCGGCGAATCCTATGGCCTCCTGATCGACCAGATCGGCGAGGTGCTGCGCCTGTCCGAGGACGGCAAGGAAGAGAACCCCGTCAACCTCGACCCCCGCATGGCCAAGCTCGCCGGCGGCGTCCACCGCCTCGACGGCCAGCTCATGGTCGTGCTCGACGTCGACCGCGTCCTCGAGCTCGAAACCAAGACGCAAATGGCTGCCTGAGCCAACGAAACATCGAAGCCGGAGAACCGAAATGAAAACCTGTTTGGTGGTCGATGATTCCAGCGTCGTGCGCAAGATCGCACGCCGGATCCTGGAAGGCCTCGAGTTCGAGGTCACCGAGGCCGAGGACGGCTCGAAGGCGCTTGAGATCTGTCAGCGGCAGCTGCCCGATGCGGTGCTGCTCGACTGGAACATGCCGGTCATGGACGGCTTCGAGTTCATGGGCCACATGCGCCGCCTGCCCGGCGGCGACCAGCCGAAGGTGGTGTTCTGCACCACTGAGAACAACGTGGCTCATATCGCTCAGGCGCTCAGCGGCGGCGCCAACGAGTACATCATGAAGCCCTTCGACAAAGACATCATCGCCGACAAGTTCGCTGAAGTGGGTTTGATCCCGGTCGGACAAGCCATGGTCTGAGTGTGTCTGGCCCAAAGTGCTTGGGCCAGAGTGTTCCAGTACAGCTTTCGAGAGGCCATCCGTGACCCCGACCGAGTACGAGTATCTGCGTAAGTTCCTGAAGGACAATTCCGGTCTCGACCTGTCCGCAGACAAGCAATATCTGATCGAAAGCCGCCTGCTGCCGCTGGCCCGCAAGGCCGGGATCTCCGGCATCGCCGAGCTCGTGCAGAAGCTGCAAGGCGGCTCGCGCCAGCTGATCACTGACGTGGTCGAAGCCATGACCACCAACGAGACCTTCTTCTTCCGCGACAAGGTCCCGTTCGATCATTTCCGCGACCACATCATGCCGGAGATCATCAGGGCGCGTGCGGCCAAGCGCAGCGTGCGCATCTGGTGTGCCGCCGGCTCGACCGGGCAGGAGCCCTATTCGCTGGCGATGTGCCTGAAGGAGATGGGCGCGGCCCTCACCGGTTGGCGCGTCGAGATCATCGCGACCGACCTGTCGCAAGAGGTGCTGGAGAAGGCCAAGGCCGGCGTCTACAGCCAGTTCGAGGTGCAGCGCGGCCTGCCGATCCAGATGCTGGTGAAATATTTCAAGCAGACCGGCGAGACCTGGCAGATCAATCCCGAATTGCGGGCGATGATCCAGCACCGGCAGCTCAACCTGCTGCACGATTTCGCCCAGCTCGGCACCTTCGACGTCATCTTCTGCCGCAACGTGCTGATCTATTTCGATCAGGACACCAAGATCAACATCTTCAACCGCCTGGCGCGCCAGATCGAGCCCGACGGCTTCCTGGTGCTCGGCGCCGCCGAAACCGTGGTCGGGCTGACCGACACGTTCCGGCCGATTCCGGAGCGGCGCGGCCTCTACAAGCCGAACGATCCGCGCGCCGCAGCGGCCAAGCCGGTTCTCGCCGGTGCGGCGCCGCGCATGGCGGCGGTGGCGGGACGATAATCATGGCCGAGGAGGGCAAGGGCGTCGAGCGCGTGACCTTCAGCCGCGGTTATGATGTCTGCATCATGGCCATCGACGGCACCTGGCGGCGCGACTGCAAGCTCAACGCGATCTCCGACACCGACGCCGTTCTCACGGTGGAGGGCTCGATCCAGGGCTTGAACCTGAAAGAGTTCTTCCTGCTGCTGTCGTCCACGGGTCTCGCCTATCGTCGCTGCGAGCTGGTCCGTGTCAACGGTGCCGAAATGGACATCCAGTTCCTGCGCGGCAAGAACCGGAAGAAGCGCGGTGCGGCCGGCGGCCACGACGCCGCGGCCTGATCCCGCCGCCGCTGTCGCCACGCTTTCCGACACTTGCTTCACATTTGCTGAAGACTTCGGAGTCAATTGCTCGCAGCAGCTTTACGCGGCTTAAGCGCGAGCCGTGTACCCATTGACGCTCTCAATCTCAGGATACGGCAATGCCCAGAAGTTCTCTTTCCCCGATCTCGTCCAACCTGCCCGACGGCACTGAACGGCGTGCGCTTCAGCTCCTGGTGGTCGACGACGACGCCACGCAGCGCAGCCTGATCACGGTCGCGGCCAAGCAGGCCGGCCACGAGGTCACCGTGGCGCCATCCGTTGCGGACGCGATCGAGAAGCTTCGCGCTGCGCGCTTCGATTGCGTGACGCTCGACCTCGTGCTGGAGGATGGCGACGGCGTCGACGTGCTGCGCGAGATGGCGAGCGCCAAGTTCGCAGGCTCCGTGATCGTCATCAGCGGCATGGACGGCAAGCGCCGCAGTGCCGCCCGCAGCTTCGCCCGTTCTGTCGGGATCGAGCTCCAGAGCCTGCCGAAGCCGCTGGATCTCGCGGCGCTGCGCATCAGCCTCGCCAATCTCGGCAAGACCGCGATGGGCCTGCCGGCGATTCACACCTGGGGTGGTGTCGCCACCGACGCAATCGTGGAACGGCACCGCGCCTAGCTTGCGGAGCTGCCATGCGGTCTGGCGCGGCCGCCCGCCGCGTTGCCGGATTCCGATAGGCATTGCAGGGCGTGGCCGAGTCCCGCCCGGCAGACATTGAGGGCCGCGCTCGCGCTGGCGTAGCGGGGCGTGACGTCATCGAGCACGACGATATCCGCGGAACCTTCCGGATCGCTGCCGTGTTCTTGGTCCATGGCTGCGGCGATCCGGCGCATGCTGGTCTCGATCTGTGCGATCAGCAAACGAAGGTCCGCCGCAATCAGCTCACGGCTCGCGATTTCGGGCGTTGCGACGGGAGGCGGCGTGTCGGCCAAATTTAGCATGGATATTCTCCGTCCACTGCAATTAGGCGCCATGCCGCTACTTGTGCGTTAAGTCCATGTCCCGTACAAATACGGGTGGGCCGAATCCGCGCCGAGCGCCATAACGAATGGCGCGGAACGCGAGTCCTTCATGCCAACCGGATGTGGCACATGGCCGAACAAAGCTCTCGCGGTGAAATCTTCGTGGTCGATGACGACCCTGCCGTTCGCGACACCTTGTCGATGGTGTTGAAGGCGGCGGGCTATGAGGTGATCTGTTTTGCCGACGGTGCAGCGCTGCTCTCGGTCGCGCGAAACCGCACACCGGCTGCAATCCTGCTCGACGTGAATATTCCCGGAAAGTCGGGTCTCGACATCCTGAAGGAGCTGCACGGCGAGGACTACCCGGCGCCGATCTTCATGATCTCCGGGCAGGGCGACATCGCGATGGCGGTGGGCGCGATCAAGAGCGGCGCGCTCGACTTCATCGAGAAGCCGTTCCGCGGCAGCGAGATCGTCGGCCGCCTCGACGAGGCGATTGGTGCCTATGCACGCCGGCAGGCGGAGAACGCGTCGCCGAAATTCGGCTCGCTGCATTTCCCCGGCCGCGAGCCGCTGACGCGCAGGGAGCGCGAGGTGCTGGAGCAGTTCGCCTCCGGTGCCTCCAACAAGGAGGCCGGCCGCACGCTCGGCATCAGCCCGCGCACCATCGAGGACCACCGCGCCAACATCATGAAGAAGCTCGGCGCACGCAATGCCGCCGACCTGATCCGCATCGTGATGACGGCGGCCCAGCGCGCGTCGTAGCGTTATACGTGAGATGCCGTAGGGTGGGCAAAGCGAAGCGTGCCCACGAACTTCACGTGATGCAGTGAGAGAGATCGTGGGCACGGCGCAAGTGCGCCTTTGCCCACCCTACGAGAGCTCGCTGCGCCGCTAAGTTCGCGCTCGTGCAGGCTTCAACACTGTTCCCATATTGCGCTGCGCTCCATCCGGGCTACGGCTCTCACCCGTTCAGCGCCTTGCGGATGATCCGTGCCAGATCCGATTTGCGATAGGGCTTGGCCAGCAGCATCACGCCGGAATCCAGCCGGCCGTGATGGATGATCGCGTTCTCGGTATAGCCTGACGTGTAGACCACCTTGAGATCCGGGCGCGTCTTCATCAGCTCGTCCGCGAGCTGCCGTCCGTTCATCTTGCCGGGCATGATGACGTCGGTGAACAGAAGGTCGAACGGCTTGCCGGCGGCGACGATCGCGAGCGCCTCCGCGGCGTCCGCGGCCTGCAAGGTGACGTAGCCCAGCGAATGCAGCTGCGCCAGCACGTAGTCCCGCACCAGCCGGTCGTCCTCGACCACCAGGATCGTCTCGTGTCCGCCCTCGATCGTCGCCGGCGTCACGCCCTCGCCGCTCGCCGTCGGCGTCTTGCCGGGCGGCAGATACATCTTGATCGTGGTGCCGTGGCCCTCCTCGCTGTAGATCTTGATGTGACCTGCGGACTGCTTGATGAAGCCGTAGACCATCGAAAGCCCGAGCCCGGTGCCCTTGCCCGGTCCTTTCGAGGTGAAGAAGGGGTCGAACACCCTGGGCAGCATGTGCGCGGGGATCCCGGTGCCGGTGTCGCTCACCGCGATCAGCACGTAGTGCCCGGGCGGCACGTCGTTGGCGCCGGCATAGGCCTCGTCGAGATAGGCGGCGCCGGTCTCCACGATCAGCTTGCCGCCGCCGGGCATGGCGTCGCGCGCATTGAGCGCGAGGTTGAGCATCGCGGTGGTGAGCTGGTTGGGATCGACGATGGCAACGCAATTCTCGTCCTCGAACACCGATTCGATCTGGATCTGCTCGCCGAGCGTCGGACGCAGCAATTTCGCGGTGTCGACGATCAGCGAGTTGATGTCGATCTCGCGCGGCTGGAGCGGCTGCTTGCGGGCGAAGGCAAGGAGGTGCTGGGTCAGATCGGCGCCGCGCGCGGCGGCCTCGTCGATCATCTTGGTGATCGCCGCGAGCTGCGGCTCCTTGGCGACCGCCTCCGCGAGAATCTCGATCGTCCCGGTGATGACGGTGAGAATGTTGTTGAAGTCATGCGCCACGCCGCCGGTGAGCTGGCCGACGGCCTCCATCTTCTCGGCATGGCGGATGCGCTCCTCGGCGGCGATCTTGTCGGTGAGGTCGCGGTAGAAGACATTGAACAGCAGGCCCTCGCGCCGCTTCAGCGCGGTGACGCTCAGCTCGGCCCTGAATTCCTTGCCGTCGCGGCGGCGGCACATCAGCTCGCGGCGGCGGTTCAGCGTCGCGCCGTCCTCTTCAGCCAGGAATTGCTTCAGCCCCGCCCTGACCTTCTCGCGTTCGCTCTCGGCGACGATGAGATCGATCGTGCTCTTGCCGAGCACCTCGTCGCGGCGCCAGCCGAACAGCTGCTCCGCCTGTGAGTTCCAGTTCAGGATGCTTCCGGTCTCGTCGGTCTGCACGAAGGCGTCGAGCGAGGTCTCGACGATGTTGCGGGCGAGCCGCTCGCTCTCGCGCAGCGATTCCTGCGCGCGTCGTGCTTCCGTCATGTCGCGCCCGACGAAGAAGAAGCGCCTGGCAGGCTCGGACCAGTTGCCGAGCCATGACAGCCAGACCTCGTGCCCGTTCTTGTGGAGGCAGCGGGTGTCGGCGAGCTTGACCCGCTCGCCGCGGCGCATCGCCCGCATCTCGGCACGGGCCTGCTCAAGATGATCGGGATGAATGAAGTCGGCGCCGCTGCGGCCGACCATCTCGTCCGGTTGATAGCCGAGAATGGTCTGGCTGCTCGGGCTGACCTGCGCGATATGGGCCCGCGCATCCATGACCATGATCAGGTCCTGCGACGTCTCGAAGATCTGCCGCCGCTCCTCCAGCTGGTTCTGCAGTGCTCGCTCGGCGCGCCGCGCCTCGGTCAGGCTGCGCGCGCTTCCCGAGGCGCCGATGATCTCGCCCGCCGGTCCCTTGATCGGCGACAGGCCGAGCGAAATCTCGACCGGCGTGCCGTCCTTGCGCAAGCGGACCGTCTCGAAGCGCTCGATCGGCTCGCCCCGCGCGATCCGCCGCAGATAGTCCTTGCCGTGCTCGCGGCGGTCGGGTGGGACGATGATCGACGTGGGCTTGCCGATCGCCTCCTCCGCCGTATAGCCGTAAAGGCGTTCGGCGGCCGGATTCCAGCCGGTGATGACGGCATCGAGCGTCTGCATCACGATCGCATCGTCGGACGATTCCACCGCGGCACTGAACAGGCTCTCGCGCGCCGCGTGATGGCTTCGCGCCACCTCGGTGCGGCGATGCTCCTCGATCTCGCGTTCGAGCGCGGCTGTTTTCGCGCGCATCTCCTCCACCATCCGCGCAAAGGCCCGTGCCAGCACGCCGGTCTCGCCGCTGGCATCGACGGGGATGTCCGCGGGACGTCCGCTGCCGATGGCCTGCACCGCCTCCGTCAGGCGCCCGATCGGGCGGGTCAACGAGCGCGCCAGCAGCACCGCGAGGGCAGCTGCGGCGAGAACGGCCAGCACGCCGACGAGCAGGGACGTTTTTTGAATGGCGGCCGGCACACGGCCGAAGACGGACGGGGGAACGGTCACGACGATGGCGACCCATTCATTGCCCGCAAGCGATATCGGCACGAATGCCGCGCCGCTCGTCCGGCCCGACTCGTCGGTTGTGACCCGCGTGGCCACGTCCGACGTACCGGCCAGGGCTGAGAGGAACGGAAAGTCCTTGCGCCAATCGATCGGATGGCCCCGCGATGACCCGAACTCCCGCGTCCGGTCGGGATGGAGGAGATAGTCGCCGCGCGCATTCACGACGTAGATCTCTCCTCCCGACGTGGCGGTGGAGCGGACCCGTTCGAGTGCCGGGCGCATGTCGATGTTGGCCACGATGATGCCGAAAGGCTTGTCGTCGGTTGTGAACAGCGGCATCGCCACCCGCAGAGTCGGCGCGTGAGCCGCCGTCGTTCCCCCCTGCCGGGTCGCGAGCTCGATGGGAGACACGTAAATCTCGCCGGGCCCGAGCCGCATGGCTTCCTGAAAATAGGATCGGCCGCTCTTGCGCTCCAGTTCGCCGTCAGGAGCGATCCGCGCTGCTCCGTTCGGACCCGAGCGATCGACGTGGACCAGCTCGCGCTGGTCGTTGTCGACGCCGATGATCCTGAACTGCCCGTAGATGGGCTTGGCGTCGATCTCGGCCGCGAGCCGTGCCGCGATACGCTCGCGCCAGGTTTGCTCCGAGACGCCATCCGTAGGATCGACCCCTCCGCCGGCATGAGCGCGGATCAGGCCGTTGATCGCCGCTGCGGCGCGATAGCCGACCAGATCGCCGCGCACGCCGGCAACGTAGGATTCAAGGTTGGTCGCGAGCAGGCGCGATTGGGCTTCGACCCGCTCCAGCACCCGCGGAATGACGGCCTGTGTGGTGTTGCGATAGCCGAGCCATCCGACCGCGGCCACGGTAACCGCCACCAGCAGGATCATCGCGATGGCCAGCCGCGTGGCCAGCGTCGTTGCTGCTCTCATGGGGAATTTGGCCGGACCCGCCGTATCGCTGCGCCATTTCTGGCTTGCAGCAGAGGAGGTGCCCTTGTCATCGGCGGCCGAAGCGGACATCGGACCCCTCCGGCTCGTGGGCCTTCAGACAATCTGCGACCACGGCGAGCAGTGTACCGGGCCGGAACGGCTTTTGCAGGCTGGCGACGGCGCCGAGTTTGGTCGCCATCTTCAGGAAATCCGGCTCCGCATAGGCATCCGGCGTGCTCGAACGGCCGGAGATGACGACGATCGGAACGGCCGGGGCCAGCACCCGAATGTGACGCATCGTCTCCAGTCCGTCCATGCCCGGCATGAAGATGTCGAGAAACAGCAGGTCGAACCGGCTCGCCTCGAACAGCGCCAGCCCCTTGCGGCCATCCCCGGCGACCGTCACGTGATGACCAGCCCGTTCCAGCAGCAGCCGGATGGTGAACTGGACGGCCGGATCGTCATCCACGATCAGGATGTTGGCCACGTCTGAAATCCTCCGGAGTCGGCGGGGTTAGTCCCACCAACCGCAAATCAAGCCAATCAACTCGAAATTGTTGCGCGGTTTCTCGTCAGCCGGCAAGCACTTCGGCCGGTGCTGCCGATTTATTGCGCTGCACCGCCAAATATGCACGCCTGAGTGCATAGCAGAGGTTCGCCATCCGCCAGCCCAGCGCCTTGCCGGGGGTGGATTGCCTGTGAGAAGAGCAGGGCCAATCCTCCGGACGGACAAGGAATGCGATGACCAACAAGAAGAAGACGCCCGACCAGCTCCGCAGCGCGCGCTGGTTCGCGCCGGACGATCTGCGCTCGTTCGGCCACCGCTCCCGCGCCATGCAGATGGGTTACGCGCCGGAGGAGTGGAAGGACCGCCCGATCATCGCGATCCTCAACACCTGGTCGGACGCGCAGCCCTGCCACATGCACTTCAAGTCGCGCGTCGAGGACGTCAAGCGCGGCATCCTGATGGCGGGCGGCCTGCCGCTGGAGCTGCCGGCGCTGTCGCTGTCGGAATCGCTGCTCAAGCCCACCACCATGCTCTATCGCAACCTGCTGGCGATGGACGCCGAGGAGCTGCTGCGCAGCCATCCCGTCGACGGCGTGGTGCTGATGGGCGGCTGCGACAAGACCACGCCGGCGCTGCTGCTGGGCGCAACCTCGATGAACATTCCGGCGATCTATCTGCCGGCAGGCCCGATGCTGCGCGGCAACTGGAAGGGCAAGACGCTCGGCTCCGGCTCCGACGGCTGGAAATATTGGGACGAGCGCCGCGCCGGAAAGATCTCCGACAAGGACTGGCTCGACATCGAGGCCGGCATCGCCCGCAGCTACGGCACCTGCATGACCATGGGCACCGCCTCGACCATGACCGCGATTGCGGAAGCGATCGGCATGACGCTGCCCGGCGCGTCCTCGATTCCCGCCGCGGATGCCAACCACATCCGCATGGCCTCTGAATGCGGCCGCCGCATCGTCGAGATGGTGTGGGAGGATCTGACGCCGAAGACGATCCAGACCCGCAAGGCCTTCGAGAACGCCATTGCGGTCGCGATGGCGATGGGCTGCTCTACCAACGCCATCATCCATCTGATCGCGCAGGCCCGCCGCGCCGGCCAGGACATCGGCCTCGACGATTTCGAGAAGGCCAGCCGCAAGGTGCCCGTCATCGCCAACGTCCGCCCGAGCGGCGAGACGTACCTGATGGAGGACTTCTTCTACGCCGGTGGCCTGCCGGCGCTGATGAGCCAGATCAAGCCGCATCTGCATCTCGAGTGTGTCACCGTCACTGGAAAGACGCTGGGCGAGAACATCGAGGGCGCCGAGGTCTACAATGCCGACGTGATCCGCGGCATCGACAATCCCATCTACAAGGAAGGCGCGCTCGCCGTGCTCAAGGGCAATCTCGCGCCCGATGGCTGTGTCATAAAACCCTCCGCCTGCGCGCCGCGCTTCCTCAAGCACACCGGGCCCGCGCTGGTGTTCGACGACTATCCCTCGATGAAGAAGGCGGTCGACGATCCCAACCTCGACGTCACCGAGGATCACATCCTCATCTTGCGTAATGCCGGGCCGCAAGGTGGCCCCGGCATGCCGGAATGGGGCATGCTGCCGATCCCGACCAAGCTCGTGAAGCAGGGTGTGCGCGACATGGTGCGCATCTCGGATGCGCGCATGAGCGGCACCAGCTACGGCGCCTGCATCCTGCACGTCTCGCCGGAATCGTATATCGGCGGTCCGCTGGCGCTGGTTCAGAACGGCGACCGCATCACGCTCGACGTCGCCGCGCGCACCATCAATCTCGACGTCTCCGAAGCCGAGCTCGCAAAACGCCGCGCCGCCTGGAAGCAGCCCGAGCGCCGCTTCGCACGCGGCTATGGCTGGATGTTCACCAGGCACATCAAGCAGGCCAATGACGGCTGCGATTTCGACTTCCTGGAGACCGATTTCGGCGCGCCGATCGGCGAGCCGTCGATTTACTGACCGTCGTTCCGGGGCGATGCGAAGCATCGAACCCGGAACCCATTTCACCCCAGCGTATGCGGCCCGATGGATTCCGGGCTCGCGCTACGCGCGCCCCGGAATGACGAGTACATCATGACCAAACTCACCGAAGCCACCCGCAACAAACTCAAGTCTGTCTCCACCGCCACCGTCGCCACCGCCTTGTTCAAGCGCGGCCTGCGCATCCAGATGATCCAGGATGTCCGCCCCTTGAGCCCGGACCAGCCGACCATGGTCGGCGAGGCCTTCACGCTGCGCTACATGCCGGCGCGCGAGGATCTCAACACCATCGACGTGTTCAGGGATCGCTCCCATCCGCAGCGCAAGGCGGTCGAGGATTGCCCGCCGGGCGCCGTGCTGGTGATGGACAGCCGCAAGGATGCGCGCGCGGCCTCGGCCGGCGCGATCCTGGTGACGCGCTTGATGAAGCGCGGCGTCGCCGGCGTCGTCACCGATGGCGGCTTTCGCGACTCCGCCGAGATCGCCAGGCTCGGCTTTCCCGCCTTCCACCATCGCCCCTCGGCGCCGACCAATCTGACGCTGCATCAGGCGATCGAGATCAACGTGCCGATCGGCTGCGGCGATGCGCCGGTGTTTCCCGGCGACGTCATCCTCGGAGATGCCGACGGCGTCATCGTGATCCCCGCGCATTTGGCAGACGAGATCGCCAACGAGACCTTCGAGATGACCGCGTTCGAGGATTTCGTCACCGAGGAAGTCGGCAAGGGCCGCGGCATCTTCGGTCTCTATCCCGCCACCGATCCGCAGACGCTCACCGATTTCGCGGAATGGCGCAAGAAGAACGGGCGGTAGTTCCTTCGCCTTTCCACGCTTGCGGGGAGAGGGGGAAGCCCCGCAATCTGAGCTGTCGTAGGGTGGGCAAAGCGAAGCGTGCCCACCTCGTCTTATTTATTTAGAAAAAGTGGGCACGGCGCTACGCGCCTTTGCCCACCCTACAAGGCTGCGGCTATGGCTACACCTCAGCCGCCGCCATCCCCGCCGCCCACAGCGCGAACGCGTAGACGATCGCGACTTCGTCCAGCCGGTCGAAGCGGCCCGACGCGCCGCCGTGGCCGGCGCCCATGTTGGTGCGCAGCAGGACCGGGCCGCCGCCGGTCATGGTGGCGCGCAGGCGTGCGATCCACTTGGCGGGCTCCCAGTAAGTGACCCGGGGATCAGTAAGTCCGCCCATCGCCAGGATCGCCGGATAGTCCTTCGCCGCGACGTTGTCGTAGGGCGAGTAGGAGAGGATGGTGCGGAAATCTTTCTCGCTCTCGATCGGGTTGCCCCATTCCGGCCATTCCGGCGGCGTCAGCGGCAGCGTGTCGTCGAGCATGGTGTTGAGCACGTCGACGAACGGCACCTCGGCGACGATGCCGGCGAACAATTCGCCGGCACGGTTGGCGACCGCGCCCATCAGCATGCCGCCGGCCGAGCCGCCATGGCCGATGATGCGCTTGGCGCTGGTGTATTTCGCATTGATCAGCGCGCGGGCGCTGGCGGCGAAATCGTCGAACGAGTTCGTCTTTTTCTCGCGCTTGCCGTCGAGATACCAGCCCCAGCCCTTGTCGGCGCCGCCGCGGATATGCGCGATGGCGTAAACGAAGCCGCGATCGACCAGCGACAGGCGGTTGGCGCTGAACGAAGCCGGCATCGCCATGCCGTAGGAGCCGTAGCCGTAGAGCAGGAGCGGCGCTGTGCCGTCGAGCTTCAGCCCGCGGCGATGGAGGATCGAGACCGGCACCTCGGCGCCGTCATGCGATTTCGCCATGATGCGCGTCGTGACGTAGTCGGCCGGGTTATGCCCCGATGGAATCTCCTGCCGCTTGCGCAGCACGCGCGTTCGTTTCGTCATGTCGTAATCATAGACTTCCGACGGCGTCGTCATCGACGAATAGGCAAAGCGCAGTGTAGTCGTCTCGAACTCGTAGGAGCCCATCGTGTCGAGCGAATAGGCGGCCTCGTCGAACGCGATGGCATGCTCCTCCCCGCCAGCGAGATCGCGGATCACGACCGACGGCAGCGCATGGGCGCGCTCGAGCCGCACCAGATGGCCGGCATAGAGATCAAGGTCGATGATGTAGATGCCGGGCCGATACGGGATCAGATCGCGCCAGTTCTTGCGCTCGGGCGCGTGAAGCGGCGCGGTGACGATCTTGAAGTCGATGGCGTCATCGGCATTGGTGAGGATGAACAGCTCGTCGCCGCGGTCGGCGAGCGAATATTGCACGCCCTCCTCGCGCGCCGCGACGAGGCGCGGCGGCACGTCGGGATTGGCGAGGTCGATCAGCCGTTGCTCGCTCGTCTCGTGATCGCCGCCCGCGATCACGCAGAAGCGGCCGCTGGTGCTCTCATGCAGGTGGGTGAACCAGCCGGAATCCTGCTCCTCGTAGACCAGCGTGTCGTCGGCCTGCTGGGTGCCGAGCCTGTGCCGCCACACCTGCATCGGCCGATGATTGTCGTCGAGCTTCACATAGAAGAAGCTCTTGCAGTCCGCGGCCCAGACCACGCCGCCATCGGTCTCCTCGACGAGATCGTCGAGATCCTTACCGCTCGCCCAATCGCGAACGTGGATCGAAAAATATTCCGAGCCCTTGGTGTCGGCGCTCCAGGCCTGCAGCTTGTGATCGTAGGAGTGCCGGCTGCCGCCGAACTTGAAATATGTGTGGTCCTTGGCGAGCGCGTCGCCGTCGAGCACGATCTCGCCGTCGCCGCCATCGCGCGGCATGCGGCCGAACAGCTCGTGCTGCCCGCCTTCACGAAACCTGCGGAAATAGGCGAAGGGACCGTCGGGTGACGGCACGCTGGAATCGTCCTCCTTGATCCGCCCGCGCATCTCGCGCACCAGCGTCTTCTGCAGCGGCGCGGTATGGCCGAGCAGGCTCTCGGTGTAGACGTTCTCTTCGTCCAGGTACTTGCGGATATCAGGGTCGAGCAAGCTGGGATCGCGCAGCACCTCCTGCCAGTTCGCATCCTTCAGCCAGGCATAATCGTCGGTCACGGTGATGCCGTGCCGCGTGAAGGCATGCGGCCGGCGCGGGGCGACGGGGGGCTTTGAAGGCGTCTTGGCTTGGGTCACTCGGTCCTCATCATCTCTCGTTCGCGCAGTGCTTCCTCTTCGCCTCTCCCCTCCTGCGGGGAGAGGTCGGATTGCATCGAAGATGCAATCCGGGTGAGGGGGTACCGGTCTCTCTACGATCTCCTCCGTGGAGAGAGGCCCCTCATCCCCAACCTTCTCAGGGCGAGCCTAGCTCGTCCGACCCCGTAAGAACGGGGGAGAAGGCGCGTTCCCTTATATCGTTCCGATTCCGTGAATTGCCAGCACGCCTGTTCCAAAGGCCGTGCCATCTCACCGGGTTGTTGATCCGTCCCTTGTATGCTTTAGGGACGCTATCCCCGCCGCCGGTCCAGCCCGATGCTGTTCAATTCCTACCCCTTCATTCTGCTGTTCCTGCCGGTCGTGCTCGCCGGCTATTTCCGGCTCGGCCGGCGCAGCAATCTGGCCCCGGTGATCTGGCTGGCACTGGCCTCCATCACCTTCTACGCAATCGGCAGCTGGCAGTTCGTCGCCCTTCTGCTGCTTTCGATCGCTGTCAACTACGGCGTCGGCCATCTTCTCATCGTGGCGGAGCTCACCCACCCGCAACGAAAGGCGGCGCTCGCACTCGGCGTCGCCGGTGATCTCCTCATGCTCGGCATCTTCAAATATGCCGGCTTTGTCGCCGAGAACGTCAACGCGCTGCTCGACACGCATGTCGCGGTCCACATCCTGCTGCCGGTCGGCATCTCCTTCTACACCTTCACCCAGATCGCGTTCCTGGTCGATGCTTATCGCGGCCAGGTCGCGGCCTATGCGCTGCCGCACTACGCGCTGTTCGTGACTTACTTCCCGCATCTGATCGCCGGGCCCATCCTCCATCACAAGGACATGATCCCGCAATTCGAGGAGGAGGAGACCAAGCATCCGGACGCGCATCTCATTCTCTGCGGCGTCATCATCTTCGCGATCGGCCTGTTCAAGAAGACCTGTCTTGCCGACGGCATCCAGCCGCTGGTCGCGCTCGCTTTCGAGGCGCGCTCACCGAGCTTCGATCAGGCCTGGCTTGGCGCGCTCGCCTACACGTTCCAGCTCTATTTCGACTTCTCCGGCTATTCCGACATGGCGATCGGCATCTCGCTGATGTTCGGCATCTTCCTGCCGGTCAATTTCAACTCGCCCTACAAGGCGACCAGCATCGTCGAGTTCTGGCGGCGCTGGCACATGACGCTGTCGCAATTCCTGCGCGACTATCTCTACATCCCGCTCGGCGGCAACCGCCGCGGCCGCGTGCTCCGCTACGTCAATCTGGTGATCACGATGCTGCTCGGCGGGCTCTGGCACGGCGCGGCCTGGACGTTCGTGGTTTGGGGCGCGCTGCATGGCGCTTATCTCTGCGTCAACCACGCTTTCAGCGCGCTGGTGCCGAACGTTCCGTTGCTGGCGCGTCCCGGCCGCATGCTTGGCGCCGTGCTGACCTTCCTCGCCGTCGTCATCGCCTGGGTGTTCTTCCGCGCCGAGAGCGTCGCCTGGGCACTGCGGGTGCTCCATGCCATGGCTGATCCCGCCAACATCGTGCTCGGCCGCGAGGAGATTGCAGCCCTGGTGCAGGTCGCAATCTACGCGGCGCTGGTGTGGCTGGCGCCGAACACGCAAATGCTGATGGGATACGACCACGGCAACCGCAGGGTCGGCGAGGCCTTGCGGGCGGGGCGCATGCGGCCGCTGGTGCTCTATGCGGCCTCGCTGGTGCTCGCCTTCGGCTTCCTGGGCATCCAGAGCCACAGTGAATTCATCTATTTCCGGTTCTGATGCAGGGCGCGTTCACCCATCTCAGGCGTCTTCTGCTGGCGAGCGCGGCCTGCGTGCTTGGCGCCGCAGCGCTCACCTTCGCCGTCGATCCCCTGCAATTATTCCGCCCCTCGCGCCTGATCCCGGCCTTCTACTCGGAGGACACGCGCGTGCAGAATGCCGGGCTGATCCGCAGCCAGCCGTTCGACACCGCCTTCATGGGTACCTCGCTCGCGATCCATTTCCGCCAGAGCGACATCGATCGCGCGCTCGGCGTCCGCTCGCTCAAGCTGGCGATGACCGGCTCCAATTCGCGCCAGCAGGCTTTCGTGCTGGAGCAGGCGATCGACCGCGGCGCAAGGCGCGTGATCTGGGCGATGGACGACTTCATCTTCATCGATGCCGCCGATATCGAGGCCGATCCTTATTTGTCCGTCGATCTCTACCGCCGGACGACGAAAGGTATTGCCTCCTATCTGTTCAGCGCGGCGATGGCGAAGGAATCCCTGTTCGCGCTGTTGCGGTCCGTCCCGCTGCTGCGGGATCCGCTGACCCTTGCGTCGCCCTATCTCCCGGTCAAGTTCGCGCTGGCAGACATCGACGACATCTACGCCCTGGCGCGGGATTTCGACGTTGCGCGAGACTACAACGCGAAGAAGACGCTCGCCGCCTTCGCCTATATCACCAGTCCCGTACGCAGCCGCTTCCTCGGCGAGGGCTATGGCTATGAGGCCATGGTCCGGCATTTCGAGCAGGACGCCGCCGGCCTGATCGCGCGCCACCCCGACGTGACCTTCGACATCTACTTCCCGCCCTATTCGATCCTGCAATTCGTCGCGATGCGCGATGCCTCGCCCGCGACACTGAAGATCGTCACCGATCTCACGGCGCACATTGCGCGGCGCCTGACGCAACTGCCCAACGTCCGCCTGCATGACTTCCGCGCGCTCGAGGTGGTCACGCACGATCTCGACAATTACAGCGACGTCATCCACCATTCGCCGGTGGTGGATGCGATGGTGCTGAGATGGCTTGCGAGCGGGGAATACAGGGTCGATCCGAAGGCACCGCTTGCGCCGCTGGAGGAGTTGAAGGCGCAGGTCGAAGCGTATCGCGTGCCGCAGCCGTAGCCTGCATGAGCGAAGCGATATGCGGGACGTCGCGCAGGACGATTCGAGGAATCCCGGTCTCGTGTCCCGGACGCGGTGCGGCGCGAAGTGCCGCTCCGCAGAATCGTAGGGTGGGCAAAGGCGCGCTTAGCGCCGTGCCCACCATCGATTCAACGATACGACAGAAGTGGTGGGCACGCTTCGCTTTGCCCACCCTACGATACTGCGCTGCGTCCGGGGCACGAGCACCGCTTTGCTACACCGCCACCTCGTCACCGAGATACGCGACCGCCGCCTCCAGCCCGCCCTTGCCGTGCGGGATCTTCAGCGCGTTCAGTCCGATCTCGATCACTCCTAACGTGCCGAGCAGCATCGGCGCATTCACATGGCCCATATGGGCGATGCGGAAGGCTTGTCCCGAGAGGTCGCCGATGCCGGTGCCGAGCACGACGCCGCATTTGTCCTTGCAATAGCGTTGCAGCACGGACGGGTCATGGCCGTTGCTCATGGTCACCGTAGTCACGGTGTTGGAGCGCTCGCTGGCCTCCGCCACGTTGAAGCCGAGCACCTGGCCTTCCGACCACATCGCGACTGCGCGGCGCGCGGCTTCACCGAGCAGGCTGTGGCGGCGGAAGGCGTTCTCGAGGCCTTCCTCGTGCAGCATGTCGATCGCCTTGCGCAAGGCGAACAACAGATGCACCGGTGCGGTGCCGGCATATTTGCGGTAGTTCTCGGTGCCCTCGCGCTCGCTCCAGCTCCAATAGGGCGTCGACATGTCGGCCTTCTTGTGCACCTCGAGCGCGCGCGCATTGGCGGCGACGAAGCCGAGACCGGGCGGCGTCATCAGGCCCTTCTGCGAGCCGGACATCGCGACGTCGATGCCCCATTTGTCCATCTCGAACGGCATGCAGCCGAGCGAGGCGACGGTGTCGACCATGTAGAGCGCGGGATGGCCGCTCGCCTTGATCGCCTTGCCGATCGCCTCGATGTCGTTCTGCACGCCGGAGGCGGTGTCGACCTGGACCACGACGACGGCCTTGATGCTGTGCTCCTTGTCGCGGCGCAGGCGTTCCTCGACCTCGTGCGGCCGCACCGCGCGGCGCCAGTCGCCCTTGAGCACCTCGACCTCGGCGCCCATCAGCGCCGCCGCGTTGCCCCAGCCGATCGCAAAGCGTCCGCTCTCCAGCACCAGCACCTTGTCGCCGCGCGACAGCACGTTGCTCAGCGCCGCTTCCCAGGCGCCGTGACCGTTGGCGATGTAGATGTAGGACTTGCCCTTGGTCGCGAACAGCTTCGAGATGTCGCTGAGCAGGCTCTCGGTCAGATCCAGCATCTCCTTGGAGTAGATGTCGATCGCCGGACAGTGCATTGCCCGCAGCACCTCGTCGGGCATCGTGGTGGGCCCGGGGATGGCCAGAAACTCCCGGCCCGCGCGAACGGTCATTGCTATCAGTCCTTATTGCCAGAGAACAGGATGGTGGGTCGTCGCTGAGTCTCACTTTTACGCGGCGCTGGGATGCAAGAAAAGCGCCCAAAACGCAGGCCTGACGGCCCCTATCGTTTGGTCTCCCGGCATCCGGCCGCTTCGGCCTCTTCGACCGAGCAGAACCAGCGGGTGCCCTTGCTGATCTTCATCTTGATCTGGGTGTACCAGCGGCTGGTCGGCTGGTGATAGATGCACTCGCCGGCGCTGTTCACATTGCCCTTGATGGTGCAATCCGGCGACGGCGCGACCGGCCCCGAGGCCGAAGCGAGCAGCACCGCATGCGCGCCGTCCGGCGGCTTGGTCGCGCCGAGGATCGCAGTCTTCTTGTTGCGCTCCCGCCAGTCCCACGGCGCGATGAAGGCACCCTGCCACATGCCGGCTTTGGCCTCACGTGCGGCAGCCTCGTCGGGCTCGTAGTCCTTGGAGATGCGGGTGTAAGCCAGCGCCCAGCCGTTGCGCACCAGCCATTTCTGGATGTCCTCGCCGCCGACCTCGCAGCGCGCCACGGTGCGGCCGCGCCGGTCGATCGCGCGGGTGTGGCAGACCCAATTCTTGCCCTCGGTGTATTTGGCGAGCTCGTCGCGGGCCGCGACGCCGCAGGTCCAGCGCTCGGTCTTGGTGTTGAGGCAGAGCTGGTCGACCGCCGGCGCGTCGATGCCGCCGAGCCGGATCCGCGTGTTGCCGATCACCACGGCATCGCCGGCGCGAACCTTTGCCGTGCCGGTGATGTCGGCGGCATCAGCCAGCGATGGGATGGCGAACAAGGACAGCGCAATCAGAACTTTTCGCAACATGCCGGTCCGGTTGTGATGACAATCTCGATAAGCCGCGCAATTGTGGTCGGCTTTTGGCCGCCCGGCCAGCGCAGGCCGAACAGATTGGCTTTCAACTTCCTGTCATTTTGCGACGCCTCTCTCGTGTCCCGGACGCGCAGCAGTCCCGTAGGGTGGGCAAAGCGAAGCGTGCCCACGATGTCTTGCGCGGCGAGAGATGGTGGGCACGGCGCTCCGCGCCTTTGCCCACCCTACGAGACCTGCGCTCGGAGCCCGAGCTCACCCCCGTGCCATCGCCCGCTTCGCCACCGCCAGCCCCATCAGCACGAAGGCCGACGTCACCTCGGGCCCGCCGACCAGGATCCGCGTCGGCGTCTTCATCTTGTTCCATTCATAGGCGCGGAACGGGCCGCGGCGGCCGCCTTCACCGAGCCCGGCGACGATCACGTTCAGCGCCGGTGCGAAGGTGCGCGGGTCGGCGCCGAGATGGCCGAGCGCGATCAGCGCCAGCGCGGCGTCGAACACGTTCATCTCGGCCGCCATCAGCTCGCCCTTGACGTAGGACAGCACGCGGTGGCGGATGAAGTCGAAATCGCCGGCGGGATCAATCGCGGCCTGCGCCGCCAGCGGCAGCGCCAGGAAGGCGGCATAACAGCGGCCGAAATAGGCGCTGTAGAGCTCCGGCAGATAATAGATGTGCGCGCGCGGATTGGCGAAGGCGCCGCTGGCCGCGAGGCGCTTCTGGAAGCCGATGATGCGATGGACGGTGGCGAGCCGCGCCGGCGTCTCCAACACCTTCCAGCGCGCGAGATTACGAAAGCTGACCTCGAGAATGTCGAGGTTGAGCGTCGGATCGAGATCGTTGCCGTAAGGGCGCTCGCCCTTAAGATTGTCGATCCAGGTCGCAACCCCGCCCTCATAGTCGATATTGTCGTTGAGCGGCACGGTCACGCGCGGCTCGTTGACGCCGGCGCGCACCTGATAGCCTGCATAGAAGTCCAGGAGCGGCTGGTCGATGATGGCATCAAGGCAGCCGGCCTGTGTCGCCGCCGAGATCGAGCAGGCCGTGGTGTCGCAATCCGGCACGTAGATGCCGAAGCCGAGGTCCTGCTTGATCTGCGCGAAGTAGCGGGAGAAGCGCGGATGCGGTGCCGGCGCCAAGGCGGTGATGACGTTGAAGCGCGCGCCGCCCAAGCCTTCGACCTCCTCGCGGCTGATGTTGATGCAGAAATCGACCATGTCGGCGATCGCGCGCTCCGCCGCGATCTTGTCGGCGACCGAGGCGAGTCCGGTCTCGACGAAGCTGAGCAGGGCCTCGATGAAAAACGCGTCGTAATAGGCCGAGCGATGGCGGATCTGCACTGGCTCCCACATCGGCTCGGCAATGCCCTTCCAGGGCGGATTGACCACGGCGCGCGCGGGCGAGCGCGCGATGAAGACGCGGGCGAGGTTGAACAGCAGCGAGGAATTCTTGTAGCCGCGCGCGTTTAGGCCCGTGAGCGCCATGATCAGCTCGCGTCCGCGGACATCAGGATCGCCGATCAGGTTGAAGGCGGCATAGGTCGGCAGGAAGCCGTTGCGGCGGTAGGAGCCGAGCAGATGCTGCGCGCAATCGCGGATCACGCCGTCGATCTGCGCGATCTGCGGCATGGCGGCGTTGAACGGCACCGGCGGCGGCCTGGGATGGTCGAGCGTGATGCCGTCGACGAGATCGGCGATCGGCTGCCCGACCGCCGCCCAGTCGGGCTCGGCCTCGTCGCGGGCCCGGGTGAGCGCCGCGCGCAGCCGCGTCAGCATCCCCTCGTCGCGCAGCTCGGGCAGGCCGGCGCGGCGGAGCAGGATCCGCAGCGCGGGATTGCCGAGCGCGGTCTTGTAGAATTTGGCCAGATGCGGATCGCCGCTGGCCGTATCAGACAATACGGGATCGCAGACGTCGTAAAGCGAGGGGCCGTCCTTCCGCGCCGTCAGCGCCCGGCAGGCGGCGCCGGCAAAATAATGAAAGCTCATGAAATACCTGGTCGCGGGGGCCTTGGTCGGGGATATCAGGCACGCTGGCATCTGCGCGCCACCCCCTTGCAAGTCGTTGAAAAGGCTACCCGGATTCGCAGGAAATACAAACGTGATGAACGTCACGGAAAAGCCGGCACGAGGGCTGCATAGTCGATCTCCGGAAGGCCACGGGCAAGCCAATGATGCAGGAATCCAACCCGGAGAATTAACGAACACATTCAGCTACTTAGCTCAAATTTGGGGCAATCTATTGCCCCAGGGGCGATATCCGGTTAAGGGTTTGTTTGGTGCGGCGCCGCAAATTGCGCGCAATTCGGGGGCACTTCCCCGGCCAATCCCTCAAACCTAAAGACGCTATCGCGCTACTCAAACAGTGTGCGCGCGCTTGGCCGGTCTTTGGCACAGGAAACGAAGCGAGATGAATGTAAAGCAGCTCGACCTTTCCAGACGTACGATCGCCGTCGCCGCAGCCCTCATCGGCACGGTGTCGCTGGTGATCGGCGCCCATGCTGCTCTCAACATGCGTGCGATCGATGCCGCCAAGGCCGTCTCGACCGACCAGATCACCGGCTCGATCGGCCAGACCTCGCGCCTCGCGCTCGTCATCGGCAATGGCCATTATCCCGACGCCAGCGCGCCGCTGACGCAGTCGATCAACGACGCCCGCGCGCTGTCCTCGTCGCTGCGCAAGAACGGCTTTGACGTCGACATGGTGGAAGACGCGACCAAGGACGACATGGTCCGTGCCGTGACCCGCCTGAAGTCCCGGATCACGCGCGACAGCGTCGTCATGCTGTTCTTCGGCGGCTACGGCGTGCAGGCCGGCCGCGAAAGCTACATGTTGCCGGTCGATGCCGTGATCTGGAAGGAAGGCGACGTCCGCCGCCATGGCGTCTCCATCGACGGCGTGCTCGACATGATGAAGGAGCAGGGTGCCAAGGCCAAGCTCGTCGTGGTCGACGCCTCCCGCCGCAATCCTTACGAGCGCCGCTTCCGCTCCTACAGCCACGGTCTCGCGCCGATTAGCGCGTCCGACAATGCGCTGATCCTCACCTCCGCCTCGCCCGGCAAGGTCGTCGACGACGGCAAGGGCGAGCACAGCGTGCTGGTCAGCGAGTTCCTCAACAATCTCAGCAAGCCCGGCAGCGCCGAGAGCGTCTTCAACAAGACCCGCCTCGCCATCTCCCGCGCCAGCGAAGGCGACCAGGTCCCGACCGTGTCGTCGTCGTTGCTCGAAGACGTCCGTTTCGGCGAAGCCGGCGGTTAGTTTTTCTTAGGTCTTGCGACGTCTCGTGCGCCGGACGCGGCGCATCATGCAATGATGCGACGCTGAGCCGGGGCCCAGTTTTTTTTGGCACACTGTACCTGCATCGTCATTGCGAGCGCAGCGAAGCAATCCAGAATCCCTCCGCGGAGAGACCCTGGATTGCTTCGTCGCAAGAGCTCCTCGCAATGACGATCGCGCCGCTACTTCGCCGCTTCCGCGCTCGCCATCACCGGACGCACCGGATCGCCTTCGCGCAGCAATGCGCCGGCGCGGGCGACGACGACGTCGCCTTCGTTGAGGCCGTCGCGGACCTCGATATTGCCGCCCGACATCAAGCCGACCTCGACACGCTTGGTCTCGACGCGGTTGCGGCGGATCACCTGCACCACGGTGCCGGCGGACGAATATTGCACTGATGTCAGCGGCACCGCGACGTTGCAGCTCTGCCCGGTCTTGATCAGCGCGCGCCCGCTGGCATTCAGCAAGAGCCGCTTCTGCGAGGAGATGCCGATATAGACCATCCCCTGCTGGATGTTCGGCTCGACGGTCGGGCCGATGCGGCGCACCTTGCCGTTGATATCGCCGGCGCCTGCGATCCGGACGGTGGCCTGCTGATTGACTGCGAGCTTGCGCACATCGGTGGTGGCGACGAGACCGACGAGATCGTACTCGCTGCGCGCCACGATCGTGAACAGCGCCTCGCCCTTGGCGGAGGCGAAGTTGCCGATCTGCGCGGTCGAGGTTGCGATCACCCCCGCCACGGGGGCGGTGACCTGAAGCGTGCCGCCCTCGGGCAGCGCCAGCCGTGCCAGCACCTGGCCGGCCGTGGTGGTATCGCCGGCTTCGGCCAGCACGTCCGTGACCTTCAGGCCGGGACGCTCGGGCCGCACCGAGGTTTCCTCCCGCGCGATGATCGAGCCGGTGGCCTCGACGATGTCGGAGAAGCAGGATTTCGCGACCTTCAGCACCGTGACCGCCGGCCCTTTGGGCGCGTCGTCATCGGCGGCACCGGCCGGATGGGAGCTGAGGACGAGCAGGCCGGCGACGGCTGCGGGATACAGGCTTGAAGCAACGGCGCGGGGCAAATGACGCATCGGAAATTCCACGGGGGCTGTGCCTCCAATCGATAGCAGATGGCTGCCGCCCGCACTACGGCCGCGTCGTCCCAAAACAGGACTCAGCGCCGCCGCCGGCAGTCGCGGCAAGTCTTTGATAAGCAAGTCTTTGATGAGTCGCGGAATTGGAGAACAGGTTCGCTGCAAAGATCTCAGGCCGTCAGCGGCGCCGATCACCCAGCAGCTTGCCGCTGGCCCGCTCGAGCAGATGCAGACGCGTGCAGGCCGGACAGGACACGGATACGTGCGTGCGGTCAGCCGGCTCGTCGGTGAGCCGATGCTGCACGTTCAGGCCCGTCTGGGGGCATTTGAAGACAATCTGCCGGTCCATGACCGAAATATGATGCCAAGCCGGGCCTCGCGAAATTACGGATGACTACGTAGGCCGGCGACGGCCCCTCACGGCAGGTTCAGGAACTCGACCCAGTTCGGCTTCTTGCCGGTGGGGTAGGATTTCAGCTTGGCCAGCGCGCCGCTGCCCTGGTCGATGGCATAGACCGTCATGCTGCCCGAGAGCTCGCCGACGGCGGCGAGATAGCGGCCGGCGGGATCGACCTGGAAGCCGCGCGGCTGCTTCTCGGTCGGCACGCTGCCGATCGTGGTCAGCTTGCCGCTCGAGCCGTCGACCTTGTAGGCGGTGAGCGTGCTGGTGGTGCGCTCGGAGGCGTAGAGGAAGCGGCCGTCCGGGGTGATGTGGATGTCGGCGGCCCAAGGCTTCTTATCAGGCTCTTTTCCGGAAAACCCCTCCGGCAGCGCGGTGGTGCGCTGGATCTCGTCCCAGGCGCCGCTCCTGGCCTCATAGGTGAATGCCGCGACGTCGCCGTTCAGCTCGTGGAGGAGATAGACGAACTTGCCGCCGGGGTGAAACACGAAGTGCCGCGGCCCCGATTTCTCCGGCACCTTGTGCACCGGCGGATCGCTCGGCGTCAGCGTGCCGGCTGCGGCATCGAACGCGAAGGCCAGCACCTGATCGGAGCCGAGATTGGTGGCGAACGCGAAGCGGTTGTCGGGCGAGGGCAGGAAGGCGTGGGCGTTCAGCCCGGTCGGGATCACCTGCTTGGGCTCGCCGGCGACGCCGTTGCCAAGCAGCGGATTCAGCGCGACCTTGTTGCCGCCATAGGAGGCGCTGAGCAGGAACTTGCCGCTGCGGTCGGTGGCGATATAGGCCATGCTGTCGGCGAGCGGTCCGTTGCCGAGATGGCTGAGCTCGCCCGTCTTGGGATCGATCGCAAAGCTCACTGCGACATAGGGCTGCGAGCGGATTCCGGCGATCAGGACGCGGCGGTCGGGCGAGATCGCGAGCGGTGTCGATGAGCCCGGCTTTTCGACGCCCTTGAAGGCGGCCGTCTGCACGGGCGTCATCTCGCCGCTCTCGCTCATCTTGAACACGCTGATGTCGTTGCTGTCGGCATTGCCGACATAGGCGAAGGTTTCGGCCATGCCGGCACGGACTCCAGAAACGAGGGTGATGGAAGCGAACAGGGTTGCGGCGATCGCAGCGCCTGGCACGCGCGATACGATGCGTCGGATCGATCTCGACATGGGCTCCTCCTGAAAGCCGGCTCGCGGCGTTGTCGTTTTGCCGCGAGGATAGCGGGAGACGCGCCGCCGCACCAAAATCCAGATGGGATCGATCGATGCCGAAATCGCATCGGTCGCGGGATGGCGTGTCAGCGCACCGCCGCCGTGCGGGACGGCAAATGCGGCCCCGGCGGGCGGTCCGGCGGCCCGAGCATGGTCCACACGGTCACCGCGACCAGGGCGGACGTCATGAGCGTCCAGACGATGAGGCGTTTTCGCATCAGGCCAATCCGTCGGTGCAAGCTGCGAGGCCGAGGGCCGCGTCCGCCATCCTGCACTGCAAAGAGCGGCGGTTCTATGAGGCCGTTCACAGGGCGGAAACAGTCGATGCCGTTGCGAACCAATGCGCTGCGAACGCATTGAACCGGCATGCCCCGCGAAAACGATCTCGAAGGCAAGCCAGACATGGGCGGCAAGCATGGCGGTCAGGCCGGCCAGCCCAGGCCTCCGCCGCGCCCGCACGAGGGCGAGCGCGACGGGGACGTCGTGGCAAAGCGCCACACCGGCCAAACCGACCGGGCACCGCCGCCGACCAAATCAAAATAGCGCCTCGCCATCGTGGCGGCCTGGCGTGGGGACGGCGGCATCGCTCTGCCGCGTGAGAAAAGGAAGAGGGAGGCTGGATCGTGTTTTGGATCTGTTGGAACACCGCCTGGTCGCTGATCATCAGCGGCATCTGGGTCGCCACCATCGTCAGCCACCCCGACGCCGAATTCGTCGAAGTGCAGGCGGCCCGACGATCGATGTGAGCGTCCCGCCCTTGCGGACGCTCGTCCCGGTTCACGTCATGCTGCCGGGCATGAAGCAGCAGATCATCGGACGGCCGTTGACGTAATATGGCCAGACCATGGTGCGCCCGGCGCGGTTGGGCTCGGTGATGACCGTGTCGTCGGGCACCTCGACCCAGTTGCCGAGGAGCCGCACCCGGTAATGTCCGTCCCGCGTCTCCCAGTCGACGTCGTCGAGCGCGGTGCCGTCGGCATCCGCACAACAGGGGCCGCCGCCCTTGCTCTTCAGGCTCTCGAACCAGCCCTTGAGGGGAGAGTTCGCGTAGCGCCCGTCGTCGCGGGCCTCCGCGGCGAGCCCGATCAGGGCCCCAACCGCGACGAGAGGGATCATTCTGAACGCCAAGATTCTGAACGCCAAGATCGCCATGTCACCTCGCTCGTTTCACGCACGCGCGCGCAGGACAGTGCGGACGAAAAGCCGCCTGTGGTGCGCGTGATGCAATGTCGACTAGGGCCCGTCGGCCGGAGTTCCCGACCGTCTCAGCGAGGCGATAACCGCAAGGCGCAAGGTTTGATCCTAAATTTTCAAGGCAGGCGGTGAGGGGATGAGCGGCTGCGGACGTCTCCGATGAGGGAGCCGCCGCCCTAGGCCGCGACCGCCTGCGCCGCGAGCAGTTGCTTCAGCTTCGCGGCCGGCACCGCCGGGCTGAACAGCCAGCCCTGCATCTGGCTGCAGCCGAGCTGGCGCAGCACCTCGGCTTGCGCTTCGGTCTCGACGCCTTCGGCCGTCGTCGCCATGTGGCGCGCGGCGGCCATGTGCACCACGGCCTGCACGATCGGCGAGGAATCCTCGGGTTCGCCGATGTCGCTGATGAAGCTGCGATCGATCTTGATCTTGTCGAACGGGAAGCGGTGCAGATAGCTCAGCGACGAATAGCCGGTGCCGAAATCGTCGAGCGCGATGCGCACGCCGAGCTCGCGCAATTGCTGCAGGATCGCCAGCGCCTCCGCGTCGTCGCGGATCAGCACCGTCTCGGTGATCTCGAGCTCGAGCCGCCCCGGCGCGAGCCCGGACTCCGCGAGCGCGGCGGCGACCTTGAGCGCCAGCGTGCGCGAGCGGAACTGGAGCGGCGAGACGTTGACCGCGATGTGAATCCGGCCGGGCCACGAGGCGGCCTCAACGCAGGCCTGCTTCAGCACCCATTCGCCGATCTCGCCGATCAGGCCGGTGTCTTCTGCGACCGGAATGAACTCCGCCGGCGAAACCATGCCGCGCTCGGGATGGCGCCAGCGCAGCAACGCCTCGCAGCCGGTGACGACATTGGCGGTGAGGTCGACCAGCGGCTGGTAGTGCACCTCGAACTCGCCGCGCGCGAGCGCCTGGCGCAGGTCGAGCTCGAGCTGGCGGCGCTGCCGCGCCTTGGCGTCGTATTCGGGTGCGAACAGGCGGAAGGTGCGGCGGCCTTCCGACTTCGCCGCGTACATCGCCAGATCGGCGCGCTTGAGCAGATCGTCGAGATTGTCGCCATGGTCGGGCGCGATGGCGATGCCGATGCTGGCATCGGTCGGAATCTCGTGCCCCTTGCAGTCAACCGGCGCGCGCAACGCCTTGAGAATGGTTTCCGCCAGTGCCGTCAGCTCGGCCGGATCGGAGGTCGCGGCCTTGACGATGGCGAATTCGTCGCCGCCGAGCCGCGCGACCATGTCGTTGCCGCTGACGCAGGCGCGCAGGCGGCTCGCCACCTGGCGCAGCAATTCGTCGCCGACCTCGTGCCCGTGCGAATCGTTGACGCCCTTGAACTCGTCGACGTCGATATAGAGGATCGCGAACGGCTTGCCTTGCGCGAGCTCGGCGACGCGGCGTTCCAGATGTCCGCGCAGCAGCACGCGGTTGGGCAGATCGGTGAGCGCGTCGTAATGCGCCAGATGGGCGATGCGCTCGTCGGCGCGGATCCGCTCGGTGACGTCGTCATGGGTGGCGAGCCAGCCGCCGGCAGCGGCCGGCTGGTTCTTGATCTCGATCAGCCGGCCGTCGGCGGTTTCGACGACGGCGCTCTGGGTGCGGCCGATATTGCTCAGGATGTCGTCGCAATAGGCTTCGACGTCGCCCTCGAACGAGCCGGTGTCCCGGCGGTGCCGGATCACGTCGCGGAAGTGGACGCCGGGCTTCACCAATGCGGCCGAGAGCCCATACGTCTCGATGTAGCGGCGGTTGCAGACGATCAGCCGCTCGTCCTGGTCGAACATCAACAGGCCCTGCGTCATCGTGTTCATCGCGGTGTCGAGCCGCTGCTTCTCGAGCGAGAGCCGGTGCGTCACCAGGCGGAAGATCAGAAACAGCGTGAGCACCAAGAGGCCGATCGACACCACGGCAATGGTGACGAAGAATTTCGTCTGCGTGCGCCAGGTCGCCAGCGTCGCATCCAGCGATTTGGTCGCGACCACGACCAGCGGCTCGCCGGCGAGCAGGCGCGAGGCGACGATGCGGTCCTTGCCATCGATCGGGCTTGCGAGCTGGGTGGTGACGAAGGTGCGCGCGAACACCGCCATCTGCTCCGGCGTGCCGTTGCGGAAGCTCTGCCCGATCAGCGCCTCGACATGCGGAATGCGGGCGAGCAGCTGTCCGTTCTGGTGGTGCATCGCGATCGAGGAATCCTCGCCGAGCCCGGTCGAGGCGAAGAAGGATTCGAGCTGCTCGGGCGCGATCGCGCGGGTGACCAGCCCGAGGAACTCGCCGTGCGGTCCGGAGACGCGCCGTGCGAACACGATCGCCGGTCCGCTGCCGAACCGGCCGGGCACGACCTCCACGTGCTCCTGCGCGGCCGGATCGTCCTTGAGACGGTTGAAGTAGCCGCGGTCGGCGACCGAGATGTCGGCGACCGGCCATTGCCGCGACGAGTTGATCAGCACGCCCCTGGAATCGAACAGATTGGCGCCGGCGACGTCGGACCAGCCGCTGGCTTTCGCGCGCAGCACCTCATGCACGGCGAGCGTGCCCATCTCGCTGCGGAAGATTTCGGCGGACTCGATGCCGTGGCTCTCGAGCTCGGCGATGATGCTCTTCTGCAGCACCGCGAAGTCCTCGAACTGGCGGTCGAAATGCCGGGCGAGCATGCGGACGGCGTTTTCCAGGCTGTCGCGGCCGCTCTCGATGGCGTTTTGCCGGAAGCGGTCGACGGTGAGCGCGGTGCCGATCGCGGTCGCAAGCATCAGCACGAAGCCGCCGGCGATCAGCCACGTCAGCGGCGCCCCGCGCCAACGGCGGAGCAACGCGCGCGTTCGCGCGGTCCATCGGATCGATGCGCCCATCCCAGTCCTCCCGTGGGATGCAAGATGCTGCAAAACCGACAAGACCCCGTTACCACAAAGGGTTAGGAAAACAACAGAGGGTTGGTTCCATCGCACGGGAGATTGCGGCGAGACCGCGGGACCCTCAGCGCTTGATTTCCCACCTCAGGGCTTCCGCATTGCCTTTGGCGAACATCGCCGGGACGTCGAACTTGCCGGTCTTGAGGTCATACCGGCATTTCCAATCCGCCAATCCCTTCACCGCGACGTTCTTCGGATGCTTGTCCATTTCGCCCGACAGCGAGATCAGGAGATAGCGGTTGTTGGGCCAGTCGACGCCGAGCCAGCGATACCCATCTTCGGTGCCCTTCATCAGATTGGCCGAGATGTGGTAGTCGAGCTTCATCTTGCGAGTGTCGGGCCGGCTGTGGAAATAGGCCCAGGCGAGATCGCTGAGCGATGTCTTCGTCGCGTTGACGAAGGCGCCGTTCTCGACATGGTAGAGAAAGAGATCCTGCTCGCCCGAGCCGGTCTTCTGCATGCGCACCAGCCATTGCGAGTCGGCCGTGAAACGGAAGCCGGCCGGATAGCTCTGCTCGGGCTTCAGCTCGCGCATCTCCTCGCCGCGCCGCGCCCAGACCTGCCACTTGATGTCGAAATCCTCGCCCTCCTTCATGTACTGCTCGAGCCTCGTGGCGCCGTCGGGCGAGGCGAAGGCGAGATCGGCATCGTCGGAGAGCGTGAAGCCGGGCGGCGGGCCGGAGGCGGCCAAAGCGGGTGAAGCGGCCAGCGTCAGCACCAGCGCCAGCGGTCGCGCGGCACGGGAAAATACGGTCACGGCAAAAATTCCCTTGAAGAATGCCGCGAGGCGGCCTTGATACTTGGACACCCGCATGGTCGCGCCGGTTCATCCCGCGCGCCTGGACGGAGGCATAATCCCATCGGCAGTCTTGCTGCCGCAGCCAAATCGGCGCACCTTGCCGACCTCGGCTGATTTGCCACCCAAGGTCCTTTTCAAATGATCACCGCATCCAAGGCCTTCATCGCCTTCTGTCTGCTCGCGCTGGTCGGCACCGCGCTGGTGATCGGCCCGACCGAGCTGCGCCGCCTGTTGCCGGACGGGACCAAGGTCACCGTCGCTGCCAAGCCGGAGGCCAAGGCCGAGCCCAAGATCGAGGCCAAGGTCGAGCCCAAGCTTGAAGCCAAGGTGGAGTCCAAGCCGGACACGTCCAAGCCTGAGTCCAAGCCCGAGCTCAAGCCTGGGCTCGAGCCGGAACAGCCGAAGCTCGCCGGCAGCGCGCCGCCTGCTCCCGAGCCGAAGGCGGGCCCGCTGGCCGAGACCCAGAAGCAGGTGGCTGCGCTCGGCGATCTCGTCCCGGTCAAGCCGCCGGCGCCGGCTGCGGACGCCGGTCCCCGTTTCGACGTCGCCCGCGTCGACGAGCACGGCGAGGCGGCGGTGATTGCCGGCCGCGCCACGCCGGGTGCGAGGGTCGAGCTGCTGCGCGACGGCAAGCCGCTCGATAGCGTGGTTGCGGACGCCTCCGGCCAGTTCGTGATGACCCCGCCGCAACTGCCCGCCGGCTCTTATGACCTGACGCTCCGGGCCAAGGCACCGGACGGCACGGTCACCGAATCCGGCCGGACCATGCCGGTCACCATCGCCGCGGCGGCGCCGCCGCCCGTGCGCACGCCGCCGGTCGCGAAGCAGGAGACCAAGCAGGCCGAGAAGCCCGACGACAAATCGGATGTCGTCGCCGCCCTGCCGTCGGCCTCGCCGCGCCTGGCCTCGGTGCCCGACAAGCAAGCGGCCCGGCCGAAACTGATCGGCGCGCCGAAGCCCAAAGCTTTCGCGCATGCGCCGGCGGGCACCGCGGTGGCATCCGCCTCGCCCGCGGAGGCGCTCACCGCCGCACCGGCCGAGCCCGCCGGCGGCAGCCGGATCATCGCCCGCGGCGACAGCTTGTGGGCGCTCAGCCGGCTCGCCTACGGCGACGGCGCCCGCTACGGGGTAATCTTCAAGGCCAATCGCGACAAGATTCACAACCCCAACTTGATCTATCCCGGCCAGACCTTCGTGATGCCGCAAAAGGCGGAGTGACGCCGCACCGGCACGGCCGGCGCGCGTTGCGACGCATTGTCCTGTGTCTGTCTGGAACATTCGGTTCCCTCGCGCGTCATTGAGATGCGACGCATTGCGCACGCGGGAGGGAGGGACGTGATCAAGCCCGTGGTTAAGTCAGCGATCATGCCGGGACGCATGGGACTGGCGCTCGCCGGTGCGACCCTGCTGATTGCGGCCGTGCTGCTGCCTGGTAGGGCTGAGGCGCAGTTCGGCTTGCGCGGCGGTCCGCTCGGCGTTGCGCGTTTCGCCGTCGGCCACGTGATCGGCTTGTCGCGCCTGCGCCATTCCCGCATGGCGGTGCGCGGTGGCCGCTATCGCTCCGCTGCGCTGAGGTCGCAAGACCCGCGCGGGGCCGAGCGCGGCCAGCTATCGAACCCTTACGTGCTGCGTGCGGCGCTCACGGCGCAGGCTGCGCTGGCGGGATGGCAAGGCGGCCGCCGCCCGCAGGGCTGGTGGCGTCATCCCGACGGCAGCTACGGCTGGGTCGGCCCGGTGTTCTGGCCGTTCGCGCATGACGATCTCACCAATGCAATCATCTTCGGCGACACCACGAGCCTCTCGCTCTACGGCTACGGCGACATCTATGCCGCGCTGTTCACGCCCTATGCCGCCACCGAGCTTGCCGCCTACACCGTGCCGCAAGGTCGTCGCGCGCGACGAATTCCGGCCGCGGAAACGATGTGCGAGGCCAGCGACACCGGCGGCCTGCCGGTCGAGCGCATCGCGAGCGCCGTAGCACCGAACGAGCTGCAGCGTACCGCGCTCGACGAGCTCTCATCCGCCTGGAATGCCGCGCGCGACACCATCCGCACCGCTTGCCCGGCGCAGGTCCCTGCCAATGCGGCGGAGCGCCTCGGCCTGATGCGCGAGCGCATCGAGGCCATGATCAAGGCCGTCGACGCCATGGAGGCGCCGCTGTCGAAATTCGTCGGCCTGCTCAATGACGACCAGAAAGCCCGGCTCAACGCCCTCGCGCATGAACGTCGCGCCATGCTGGCATCGTATCAATCCAAAAACGCCGACAAGACCGCGAGCAAGGACGCGCAGGCGGCCAAGGCCTGCCAGGCGGATTACGATCCTGTTTCTGACGAAAACGCGCAGCGTCAATACGAGCAGCTCGTCCAGCAGCAATGGCCCGCCGAGATGGCCGCCACGCTGCACCTCGACGATGTCGCCCGCGCCCGCTTCGAGGTGCTACAGGACACCACGCTCCGCACCATGCAGACGCTTAGCGCCTGCCCGAGCGAGCCGGCCGCAACCCCGCAGGCCCGCCTCGCCGCCGTGAAGACGCGGCTGCAGACCATGCTGCAGGCCGTCGGCGCCATCAGCGATGCGTTCGACGATTTCCAGGCGGACTTGAGCGATGAGCAAAAGGCCGGGTTCGAGGCGCTCGGGCCGAAGCGGGGGGTGTGAGCGCTCACCGGGGAGCTTGAAGCGGAATAATATCCACGCTATGATATACATTAGTAGATGTATATCTTGGAGGATGCCGTGCAGGTCTCCAAATGGGGCAACAGCCTCGCGGTGCGCTTGCCCAAAGCCCTGGTGGATGAACTTGGCCTCAAGGAAGGCGATGAAATTGACGTCGTCGCTGCCCGCAAGGGCACAATCGAGGTCGAGACCAAGGAAGAGCGGCGTCGCCGTGCGATCGAAAACCTCGCTTCCCTCAATTGGGCGCTTCCTCCCGATTACAAGTTCGACCGCGATGAGGCGAACGAGCGGTGAAGGCGTTTTTCGATTCCAACGTCCTCGTCTACACCGTGACATCCGACCCACGAAAGCAGCAGGCGGCCGCGTGCCTGAGCCGCGGCGGCTGCGCCAGCGTTCAGGTGTTGAACGAGTTCGTCCACGTCGCCCGTCGAAAGCTCCGTCACGACTGGCCGCAGATCGAATTCGCGCTTCAGCAGTTCCGTGTTTCTCTCGATGACATCGTGCCGATCACGCTGAACACCCACGTCAGCGCCCTCGCGCTCGCCCGAAGCGACGGCTTCACCTTCTTCGACGCGCTGATCATCGCTGCGGCGATCGAAGCCGGCTGCGACGTGCTGTACACCGAGGACATGCAGCACGGCCGCAGCATCGGCGGTCTCACCATCGTCAATCCGTTTGTCGGCATGACGCCGTGAATATTCGTATCATCGCCTAGCCCGGATTCCTGCGCGATCTCTGTTCTTTCACCCGCACGCCCAGTCGAACTTCATATCCTTGAAGTCGAGCTGCGCGTTGCCGCCGCCGAAATTGTAGCCGCCGAAATATTCCTCGAACTCGATGTAGAACGGGCTCATCTCCGGCACGGCCTGGCAGGGCCGCATGGTGCCGCCAAGATGGTTGTGGGCGTGATCCTTGGCCCAATCGTGCAGGCGGAAATTGTCGCGGCCCGGTCTGCCGCCGACATAGTAGTAATATGGCTGATAGCCGGTCGGCGGATGTTCGCGCACATACTCGTCCTGCGGACCCTTGCCGGCGTTGGGATCATCAGCGCGCGGCGTCAGAGCGATCGCGCGCGTCTCGCCGAGATCGGCGCGCGACGGGGCCGCAAACATCTTTTTCGCGTAGCTAGGCGCGGCCTCGAAGAAGGCACTGGCGCCGCCGACGTCGAGCCAGCGCGGCCGCTCCACTGTTGCCAGCGCAAGCGGTGCCGGCGGTGTCGCGAACGCGCCGTCATATTCGGCCCGCGTCAAGAGCAGCGCGGCATATTCGTAGTCGAGAATGTCGGTCATGCGCGACAGGCGCGGATGCGATGGCCGCGCCAGCACCGCCTCGCGAATCTCGGGATCGTCGGGCGCGCCGCCGTCATTGTGATCGGGCGCCGTCGCGAAGAACGACACCGCGACGATGTCCGCGCCGTGCACCCGATAATCCTCGGGCAGCTTAAGCGTGAAGCCGTGCATCAAGGGATGGCCGGTGACGGGATCGAGCGGCCATTGCTCCGATGCAATGCCCGGCGGCAGCCCAAACACCCAGCCCTGATCGCGCGCGCGATCCGCGGGCCGGTCCAGCATCTGCAAATCATAGGCACGCGAAGGCAGCGCAAGCGTCACCGGTCGTCTCCCGCGAAATCCGCCTCGCCGTTGAGGCGATGGTTGGTCGCAGGGAGGAGGGATGTGGTTCGTGAGAGGCGTCTCGGATGCTGCCAATCTGCCGGTGTTTTGCCCGAGGGGTCAAATCGCGTGGGTACGCGCGGGGGGCTGCCGTAAGTCATTGATCCCGCTACCCCCGCCTACTGTGCATGGGGTTGTTTTCGCACTTTTTGTTTGGCTACCCCCGCCGCCGCACCGCCGTGGCATCCACCACGTTCTCCACCGCCCCGCGCCAGCTCAGGATCTCCATCGCCAGCACGGGGTGATTGAAGCCCTTGAGCTGGAGATCGTCCAGGGCGCGGGCTTCGACCCAGGGCTCGACCATGCCATAGACGCGGCGGCTGACCACGATCTGGTTCGGCTTGGCCTCGCTGCAGAGGCGGGAGGCGAGGTTGGTGACGCTGCCGATCGCGGCATATTCCAGCCGCTGCTCGAAGCCGACCTGGCCGAGCGTGGCATAGCCGAGCGCGACGCCGATGCCGAAGCCGAGGCTATGCCCGCGGTTGCGCCAGCGCTCGGTCAACGGGCCGATGGTGTCGCGCATCTCCACCGCCATCTTCACCGCGCGCTTGGTGTGGTCCTCGAACTGGATCGGCGCGTTGAACAGGATCATCACGCCGTCGCCGGCATATTTGTCGAGCGTGCCCTCGTACTTGAAGATCAGCTGGCCGAGCGCGGCGTGATATTCGCGCAGCACGTTCATCGCCTCTTCCGGCTCGGTCGCTTCCGTGAACGCGGTGAAGCCGCGCAGATCGCAGAACACCACGGTGACCTCGCGGCGCTGGCTGGTCAGCAACCCCTCGGGGCTGTCGGAGGAGGCGATCAGCTGCGCCACCTGCGGCGCCAGGAAACGCTCGAGCTTGCGGATGCGCTCGATCTCGCCGAGCTGGGTCCTGACGCGCTCCTCCAGCGACTTGTTCCAGTCCTTGAGCTGCTCGGTCTGCTCGCGGAGCTTGTCGGCCTGGGCGCGCACCGTCGTGTTCGCCGCTTCGAGCGCGTGGCTCTTGTGGTCGACTTCGGTGAACAGGCGCGCATTGCGCATCGCCAGCACCGCCTGGTTGGCGAAGGTACGCATCAGGCCGATGATGCTGGGCGCGAACGCGCCCGCGGCACGGCGCAGCACCACGAGCGAGCCCAGCGTGCCCTGCTGGTCGATCAGCGGCACCACCAGCACCGAGCTGAAGCCGGCAGCGAGCGCGACCTCGCGCAGCGGCTGCTCGGCGGCATCGCCGAGCTCGGCCAGCGCGATCGGCGCGCCGCTGTCGGCGGCATCGCTCAGGATGTTGCCGCCTTGCGCGATGGTGACATGCGCGCCCTCGGCGGATGTGTCGATGCCGTTGGCCTCGACCAGGTTGAAGCGGCGCGCCTCGGCGTCGAAGCCGTAGATCAGCACCGCATCGGCATGGGTGATCTCGATCGCGCGGGCGGCGATGGTCGCGAGCACCGCGTTGAGATCGAGCGAGGAGGCCACCGCGCGGCCGACCTCCTCGAGCACCTTGAGCTCGTGGATCGACTGCGCGAGATCGCGGGTGCGCTCCTCGACCTTGGTCTCCAGGTTCGAATAGGTCTCCTGGATCTGGTCGGCCATGCGATTGAACTGCCCGGCGAGGTCTTCCAGCTCGTCGGAGGTGTGCACGTCGATGCGGTGGCTGAAATCGCCGGCGCCGAGCAGTTGCGCGCCGTCGCGCAGCGCCGTGATCGGGATGATCATGCGGCGGGCGAGCAGCGTGCCGGCGAGGATCGCGACCATCAGGCCCATGCCGATCAGCAGCGCGATGCGCACCAGCTGGTCGCGGATCGGCATCAGGGCCTGCGTGGTCGGCTGCTCGAACAGCACGCTCCAGCCGAGCTTCGGCACGATGCTCGCGGCGCTCATCACCGCATGGCCGTTGAAGTCGGTGCCCGACGTCTCGGCTTCGTGGCCGGGCGCAATCGCGGCCGCCACCTGCGGCAGCTTGGAGAGGTCCGCGCCGATCTCGGGCCCCTTCGATGACGTCGCCAGCACCCGGCCGCGCGGATCGACGACATAGGCAAAGGCGGCCTTGCCGACCTGGGCGTCGGACAGGAAGTCGGAGAGGAAGCTGAGGTCGATCTCGGCCACGGTGACCCCGGCATTGAAGCCGGAATGCGCCACCGAGATCGACATCAACGGCGTCCGGTCGGCGAACCAGGCCGGCGCGTAGGTGACGCCGCGGGCGACGGCCTCGGTGAAGCGCATGTCGCGGGAGAGGTCGGCATTGCCGCCGGTCGTGGTCGACTGCCGGGAGACGCGCAGCACCTCGCGGCCGTCGCCGTTGAGCTGGAACAGCTGGTTTACGACCGAGACCTGGTGCAGCAGCGAGGCGTAGTCGGCGCGGCGCTTCTCCAGCGTGTCCTGGCTCGCCCGCGTCACCCAGCTGATCTGGCGGTCGAGCTCGGAAATCGCCTGCTCGATGCGTCGGGCGGCGCCTTGCGCCTTGTCTTCCAGCCCGTCGGTCAGCTGGGTCCGTGTGGCGCGGTAGGAGATCCAGGTCTCCATCGCGCCGTTGACGGCAAGGACGAACACGACGAGGCCGACGAGGGAGACGACATATTTCGCGAACAGGCCCTCGCGCAGAGATCGTGTCTTGTCGTTCGCTCCTGCCATCCCGATCCTCTCGCGCCGCCACAGACGCCGCGCGCTATGGGCCGTACAGGCCCTTCCAAGCCGTTCTACCATAATTCGGACCGAAGGGCCGTCATGCGGCCGGCGGACCGGCCGGTGTGGTTACCTCTGTCACCTGGGCAGGTGGACCGGCAGCGATGGTCGCGGCCCGATCCGTTCGAAGGAGGGAGCTTATCGATTGAAGAGCTGCCGCAGCACGTCGTTCATTGGCTGACTGTCCTGCTGCGCCACCGGCGGGTCCTCCAGGGCGGGGGCGGCAGGGGAGGCCTGCGGCGCCGGCGTGGAGGGCGTTGCCGGCAGGCTGCGGCTGCGGCTGGTGCCAGTGCCGCTTCCCGCGCCGCTGGAGAGTCCCTGCTGAATCAGGTTGCCGATCGCCTCCCCGAGCGGGCCGCCGAGCAGATTGTTCTGCCCCGGTTGCTGAGCTTGCGGATTGGCATTGCCGGTTGCATTGCCGCCGCCGGGTGCGGCGGTGCCACCTAGCCCAAGGCTATTACCAAGGCTGCCGAGGATGTTGCCGAGCCCGGCGCCATCGGGGCCGAACAGGCCCTTGCCCATCTCGCGCAGCTTGGCATAGGCGGCGTCCGGATTGTCCAGCATGCCGGCCATGTCAGGGTAGATCCGCGGCTGCGACCAGGAGCCCTGGATCATCACGGGAATGCCGAAGCCGACCGGCTCGTTGGCGCGGCCCTGGCCTTCGGTCGTCATCACGAGCTTCGGCTCGACGCGAAAGCCCATCATCTTGGTGTCGAGGGCGATCGTGCCGGCGCCGGTGACGCGCACCAGCGGCCCGATCAGGTTGAGGTCGGTCGTCACCGCCTGGCCCTTGTCGATGCGGAAGGAGGCCGAGAGCTGCGACAGATCCGTGCTCTGCTCCTGGTTGCTGTTCTGGCTGCTGTTCTGGTTGTCTTGCCAGCCGGAGAGCGTGCCCGTCGTCAGCGAGCGGATCATCTGCGCGACATTGATGCCGCGGATGGCGCCGTCCTGGAAATTGACGAAGGCCGTGCCCTGCATGTTCGCCATCAGCGCGCGCTGGCTGTTGCCGGCGCTGCGCAAGGCGAGCTTGGCCTGCAGCTTGCCGTCGATGCGGTCGAACTCGGCAAGGCCCTGGAGCAGCGGCAGCGCGCGCACGCCGACGAGGTCGGAATGCATGGCAAAGCTCGGCGCGCCGGTGGTCGCGTCCAGGATCACCTCGCCCGAGACCTGGCCGCCATAGGCGCCGAGATTGGCCGTGCCGGCCTTGAGCACGCCGCCCGCGAGCTTGGCGTCGAGCGCCAGCGGCGCAATGCGTGCGTCGCCGATCACGGCCTCGCTCGCGGAGATCCGCACCTGCGCATCGACGTAGTTGAGCCCGGACACGTCGATCGGCGCATTGCTCCAGGGCTGCCCGGACACGCCTTCCGGCGATTTCGCCAGTGGCATGGTCAGCCGCTGGAAGTCGAGGTCGACCTTGACCAGCGGCTTGCTTGCGATGTCGACCGAAGCCCAGCCGTTGAAGGCGCCGTCGCCGAGCCTGCCGTTCACGCCGTTGATCATCACGACATTGCCGTTGAGCCGCATCTCGGCGTGACCGGTGAGCTGGGATTTCAGCACGCTGGGCATGTCGACGGCGAAATCCACCGGAACGGTCGGCCGTTCGGCCGGCGAGGCCGGTGTGGCCGCCTTGATGTCGAACTTGGTCGGATGCTCGCCGACGCGCGCAGTGCCGGTGATATTGACCTTGCGGTCGCGGTCCATGACGGCGTCGGCGTTGATGGCGCTGATGCGGCTCTCGACACGGTCGCGCAGGCGCGAGAATGCGACTTCGCCGTCGGTGATCCTGATGCGTTCGATGGTGGCGCCGCTGGTGTCGAGCGCGAGCGGCTTCGAAGGCGCGGTTGCATTCGGCAGGCGTTCGCGCAGCAGCGGCTGGTAGAGCACGGGATGGGTGACGACGAGCTCGCTGATCTCTGGCTTGCCCGACCATATGCTGGCGAGCGACATGTCGGCCTGCACGCGGTCGATCGTAAGGCGCGTGATGCCGCTGCGGTCCTTGGGGTCGGCCAGCGTGAGGTCGTTCAGCGTGACGTTCAGCGTCGGCCACAGGCTGATCTTGGTGGTGCCGTCGATCGACAGGCGATAGCCGGTCGCACTCTCGAGGCGCGAGGCGATCGTCGAGGTCAGGAAACCCGAGGGGACCCCGACCACGAGCAGAAGTGCGATCACGACCATGACGGCGGCCAAAGCCCCGCCGACGAATTTCAATGCTCTCATGTCGACTTTCCAGTGACGGACAATCCGCGTCGAACCGGCAGATCACCCGTCCTTTCCGCCCGGAGTTTATCCCCGGACGGGAAGCGGCTCCAAGCGCGTAAAAATAGTCGGAGGGTGCTGCAAAGTTATGTGACTTATGACACACTTCTCCGGCGCGGTTTTACGCGATCCTGAAGTTGATGGTTTCAAGCGATTTGCCAAGAACGATGACCAGGACGTTCACAAGGACATTGAAATGAGCAAGCAGGCCGAATTTGCGGTCATCCTGAAGATGAACCCGATGTTCGCCGATCTCGGCGCGGACGAGCTCCAGCGGCTGTCCAATCTCTGCCACACCCAGCACTTGGCCAACGGCGAGGTGCTGTTCCAGAAGGGCGATCCCGGGAACGCGCTGTTCGGCGTGCGCCGCGGCCAGGTCCGCATCGAGACCGGCGCCTCCGACGGCAGCCGGCTGACGCTGAATTTCATGGGGCCGGGCGACCTGTTTGGCGAGGTCGCGGTGCTGGACGGCCAGAACCGCACGGCCGATGCGACCGCGGGCGAGGTCAGTGAATTGTTCGTGCTGCGGCGCGAAGACTTCCTCGGCTTCCTCGAGCGCGAGCCCAAGGTCGCCATCAAGATCATCGCGCTGCTGTGCCAGCGCATTCGCTGGCAGAGCGAGCGCATGGAAGAATCCATGCTGCAGCCGCTGCCGGTGCGTCTGGCGCGGCGGCTGTGCGCGCTCGCGGCCGATTTCGGCTCCGAGGTCCACATCTCGCAGGAGCAGCTCGGCGTCTTCGTCGGCGCCGCCCGCGAAAGCGTCAACCGCCAGCTCCAGGCCTGGCGCAAGGACGCGATCCTCGATCTCCAGCGCGGCCGGATCCTGCTGCGGAACATGACCAAGCTGACCGCGATCGCGCGGAATGAGTAAGGTTGAGCAATTCACTTTTGGTCGGCGGGTGAGGACAGATCGACGGCTATGTCCTCGGCGAGGAACGCCGCGTATCGCAACGCCTCATCGATATCTTCGCGCTTGAGATACGGATAATCATTGAGGATCGATTCGTGCGTCTCGCCTGCCGCCAGCAGGCCGAGCAATCGAGCGACAGGAAACCGCAGCCTGCGAATGCAAGCTTTCCCGGTGCAGACGGCAGGGTCCATTGTTATACGCTCAAAGGCCATGCCATAGGCTAGCGCGAGCAAACGATTTGCCCCACCGCGGGCTTCCAAGCCGCTTGGACCCTACTCCGCCGCGGGCCGCGCGACGTTCGTGGGCGCCGGTCTGGCTTCCGCGGGCGCAGCCCCATGATGATCCGTCTCCGCGTCCTCGCTGTGCACGATCAGCCGCTTGGCGAAGCGCCAGATCAGGGCGCCGAAATCGTCCATCACCATGAACATCGCGGGCACGAACACCAGCGACAGAATGGTCGAGAAGATCAGGCCGCCGATCACCGCGAGCGCCATCGGCGAGCGGAACTCGCCGCCGGCGCCGACGGCGAGCGCGCTCGGCATCATGCCCGCGGCCATCGCGATCGTGGTCATCACGATCGGGCGAGCGCGCTTCATGCCGGCGTCGATCATGGCCTCTTCGCGCGGCTTGCCGGCGTGAATCGATTCGATCGCGAATTCCACCAGCATGATCGCGTTCTTGGTGACGATGCCCATCAGCATCAGGATGCCGATCCACACCGGCGTGGTGAGCTGCTTGCCGGTGACGAGCAGGGCCGCGATCGCGCCGCCGATCGAGAGCGGCAGCGAGAACAGGATGGTGATCGGCTGCAGGAAGGTGCCGAACAGCAGCACCAGCACCGCGTACACCATCATCAGCCCCGCCGTGATGGCGGTCGCAAAACCCTCCGACAATTCGTTCAGGCTTTCGGCATCGCCCGAGGGCGAGACCTTCACGCCCTTCGGCAGGGTCTTCATGACAGGCAGGTCGTAGATCTTCTTGGTGGCATCGCCGAGCGCGGCGGAGCCGACGAGGTCGGCGGCAACGGTCGCCTGCCGTTCGCGATCGTAGCGGCCGATGCTGGTCGGACCCTGGTCGAGCTTGACGTCGGCGATGACCGAGAGCGGTACGCCGCCCTTCTCGCCGCGCTCGCCGAGCGGCACGCGGAGCTGCTCCAGCGTCTTCAGATTGCCGCGGGCGGCATCCTCGAGCTGCACGCGGATCGGCACCAGGCGGTCGCCGACGTCGAACTTGGCGAGCGCCGGTCCGACGTCGCCGATGGTGGCGACACGGATGGTCTGCGACAGGCTTTCGGTGGAGACGCCGAGCCGTGCGGCGAGATCGGCGCGCGGCTCGATGCGCAGCTCGGGGCGCTCCAGCGAGGTCTCGGAGATGACGTTGGCGATGGTGGGAATGCGCTTCATCTGCGTCGCAAGCTCGCTCGCGACGTTGTTGACGATGTTGGGATCGACGCCGGTCACCACCAGCGAGATCGCACGCAGGCCGTTCTCGTCCAGGAACCAGAAGCGGATATCGGGAACGTTCTCCAGCTCCTGGCTGATCGAGAATTCGAGCTCGCGCTGGGTGATGTCGCGGCTGTCCTTGGGCGTGTAATTGATGATCAGGGCGGCGCGCCGGACTTCCTGGGTGCCCGGCGGAACGCGCCCGCCATCGACGAAGATGCTCTTGACCTCGGGCCGCTTGCGCAGGCGCGCGACGATGTCCTCGGTGACCTTTTCGGTGTAGGCGAGCTGGGTGCCCGGCGGTAGCTCGAGCGCAAGCAGGGATCGCGCGCTGTCCTGGGCCGGCAGGAAGCCCTGCGGCAGCAGCGTGATGCTCCAGATCGAGGCCGCGAAGATGCCGAGGCCGATCAGCACCGTGATGAAATAGTGCCGCACCGACCAGGCGACGATGCCATGATAGGACCGCAGGATGCGGCCGGGCGGCGGCTCCTCATGCGTACTGTGCTTGAGGAAATAGGCGGCCAGCACCGGCGTGACGAAGCGCGCGGCAAGCAGCGAGAAGAACACCTGCACCGAGACGGTGATGCCGAACTGCTTGAAGAACTGTCCGGCAATGCCCGACATGAAGCTCGCCGGCGCGAAGATGGCGATGATGGTCAGCGAGATCGCGATGACGGCGAGGCCGATCTCGTCGGCGGCCTCGAGCGCGGCCCGGTAGGGCGACTTGCCCATGTTCATGTGCCGGACGATGTTCTCGATCTCGACGATGGCGTCGTCGACGAGAATGCCCGTCGAGAGCGTGATGGCGAGGAAGCTGACGAGGTTCAGCGAGAAGCCAAGCAGGTCCATCGCCCAGAACGCCGGGAAGATCGACAGCGGCAGCGAGATCGCGGCGATGATGGTCGCGCGCAGGTCGCGCAGGAACAGCAGCACGATGATGACGGCGAGGATCGCGCCTTCGAACAGGGTCGAGATCGCCGCGTGGTAATTGCCCTTGGTGTATTCCACCGAGGTGTCGATCAGCTTCAGGTCGACGTCGGGATAGGCGGCCTTCAGCGCGTCGATGCGCTTCTGCACGGCCTCGGCGACCTTCACGTCGCTGGCGCCCTTGGAGCGCTTGATGCCGAGCGCGACCACCGGCTCGCCGTTGAAGCGGGCGAAGGTGCGGCGGTCGGCGATGGTGTCGGTGACGGTGCCGAGATCGTCGAGCCGGACCTCGCCGCCGCCGAACAGCGGGATCATGGTGCCGGCGAGATCGCCAAGCGTCTTGGCGCCGGCCAGCGTGCGGATCGCCTGGTCGTTCTTGCCGATCTCGGCGCGGCCGCCGGCGACGTCGACATTGGTGCCGCGCAGGCTCTGGCTGACATTGACCGCGGTCAGGCCCATCGCCTGCAGGCGATCGGGATCCAGCGAGACCAGGATCTCGCGCTCAACACCGCCGATGCGCTCGACCTGGGCGACGCCGCGCACGCCTTGCAGCGCGCGCTTGACCACGTCGTCGACGAAATAGGAGAGCTGCTCCGGCGTCTTGCCGGGCGAGATCGCGGCATAGGTCACGATCGGCAGGCCGATGACGTCGACGCGCTGGATCAGAGGCTCGGTGACGTTCTGCGGCAGGTTGGAGCGCACGCGCGTCACCGCGTCCTTGACGTCGTTGAGCGCGCGGTCGGTGTTGGTCTCGAGCGCGAACTGGATCGTGGTGACCGACAGCCCGTCGGTGATCGAGGAGGTGATGTGCCTGACGCCCTCGACGCCGGAGACGGCGTCTTCAACCGTCTTGGTGACCTGGGATTCGAGCTCGGCCGGCGCTGCGCCGAACTGCGACACCGCCACCGAGATCACGGGAATGTCGGCCGAGGGCAGCCTTGTGATCGCGAGCTTGGTGAAGGACACCCAGCCCAGCACCAGCAGGATGATCGAGAAGACGACCGACGGCAGCGGATGACGGATCGACCATGCCGAGATATTGAGAGCCATCAGCGTACCCGCGTGCGATCGAGTTCATCGGCGAACATGGTCTTGATCTGGTCGCCGTCATGGAGCGAAGAGCCGGCGTCGGCCACGACGATTTCGCCGACCTCGAGCCCTTCCAGGATTTCCGTCGCGCTGTCGGACGACAATCCGACCCGCACCTTGCGTGTCTCGACGACGTTGCCTTTGACGACCTGCACCGTGAGGTGATCGATGGCGGTCTTGGGGATCGAGACGCCGCAGCTTCGCTTGGCGTCGATCGAGGCGCGCGCGAACACGCCGACCTTGAGCGAGGGGTTGTTGGTGACGCTGATGCGGACCCGCCCGAGCTGCGTGGTGCGGTCGATCTCGGGGGCAACCAGCCGGACCCGCCCGATCAGATCGGGCGCGTCGTCGCGGCTGATGCGCACGGTGGCGCCGGAGGTGAGCTTGGACATGTGTACCGCCGGGACCTGGGCATCGAGCTCGATCTCGTTGTTGACGGCGATGCGGAACATCGGACCGGCCTGCGGCGAGGTCGGCGCGCCGACGATGGTGCGGACCTCGGTGACGAGGCCGGGCGCGGGCGCCTTCAGCGAGATCGGGCCTTGCGGGCCGGGCCGCTGCGGCTGGCCCGGAATCTGCGGCGGCGCAGTCAGGCGCGCCAGCTCCTGGTTGTCGGCGACGATCGTGCCCTCGGTGACCAGGAGGTCGGTGACCCTGGAGCCTTCCTGGTCGGCCACGACCACCGCCTCGCGGCGCGGCACGAAGAAGCCGGTCACCCGCACCAGATCGGAGAAGCAGGCATTGGTCGACTTCGTCACGATGACGAGCGCCTCGCTTTGCGTCTCCTTCGGCTCGGGACGCTTGCGATGCTCGAACAGATAATAGCCGACGCCGAGCACGACGACGAACGCCACGGTTCCGGCCGGCTTGAGATATTCAGTCAAATTCATCGCCGGATCATCCTGACCTGGCTCACGGCCATCCGCGCGAGGTCCAAACGGAGCGTTTCCCTGAAATGAAGCGGCGTCCCGCAAGGCTGCGGGACGCGCTTTGGAAGCGAGACCTTACACCACATCACGACTTGTCACTGCAAAGGATACGTCGCGCTCACTTCGATGCGGTGGTCTTGTTTTCCATGTTGACGACCTGCACGCGGCGGTTGACCTCCGCCAGCGGCTGGTTCGCGTCCTTGAGCTTGCTCTTGCCGTAGCCGACCGTGACGAGATCGGTCGCGGAGATGCTGTACTTCTCGACCAGATAGCGCTTGATCGCGTCCGCGCGACGCTCCGAGAGGTCCTGGTTGTAGGCTTCGCCGCCGGCGGCGTCGGTGTGGCCGGCGACCACGAAGGTCGAGCCCTTCAGGTCGGTGCTGGTCAACGCGCGGCCGAGCGCCTGCACTGAGGGCATCGACTTGGCGCTGATATTGGCGGAGTTGTAGTCGAACGTGATCTCGAGATCGATGTTCGGCTTGTCCTTGGCGACGGAGGCGATTTCCTCGCGCTCGGTCGACGACAGCGAGCGCGTCGAGCGGCCGCGCACGGATTGCAGCAGCTTGGTCTCCGCGGCGTTCGGCGCGGATTCGGTCTGCGGACCGATCGAGAGGCCGCGGGTCAGGGGCTTCTTCGGCGCCGGTGCCAGCGCGCGGACGATCTCGTCCTCGGTGACGTTCTTGCTGTTGCCGTCATCGCCCGCATAGGCGGCCGAGGTCGGCAGCGACAGCGTGACGCCGACGGTGATGATGGACAGAATCGCGGTAAGCCCTTTTGCAGCCGATCTCATAGCCAGTCCCTCCTGCGCAGCCAGCTCGCGTGATCTCAAATTCAAGCAACCCACCCCCGAAAAGGCCCGTTGCGGCATCCGCCCATTGGTCTTCCCAGGGCTGTTCAAGGTTCGAGTCTCGGGGCGGGCGCAACTCAAAAAAATACTAACGCACTCCGTAGCTTGCGAATTCCTGAACGATGTTCGGGTCCATCGCCTTGGCATTGGCGATGTCCAGCGCCCCTTCCTGCGCCGAGCCGTTGCGTTGCTTGGCAAGGCCCCGTCCGTAGAGCGAGGAGGTCAGGCGCGGGTTGATCTTCAGGGCCGCGTCGAAATCGGCGATCGCATTCTTCACCGCGCCCGACTTGAGATTGACGAGGCCGCGGCTGTCCAGTGCATCGACGAAGTTCGGCCGCAGCCGCAGCGCCTCGTTGCAATCCTTCAGCGCGCCCTGGAGATCGCCGACCACGGTGCGGGTCCAGCAGCGGTTGTTCAGCGCCTCGACGTCCTTCGAATTGATCCGGAGGGTGTCGTCGAAATCCTTGATGGCGAGCGAGTAGGCGCCCTTGCTGGCATAGACCTGGCCGCGCCGGTACAGCGCGTTCACGTCGTCAGGATTGGCGGCAATCTTGGCGGTCAGGCTCTTGATCGTGGGATCGTCGGCCAGGGCGGCGGCACTGGGTCCGCCGTCCGTGCTCGGCGCGGGTGCGGGATCAGCCGGCTTCACCGGCGGTGGCGGCGGGGGCAGGGCGGCCTCGATCTGCGGCCTCGGCGTGGGAGCAGGCGCGGGCGCCGGTGCAGGCGCC
>NZ_LBJW01000090.1:0-53753 GCF_028128865.1 Bradyrhizobium sp. CCBAU 11357
GCAACATCATGGAACGCCTGCCGAAAGAGCATCATGCGGCCACCCGTCGGGTGCTGCGCCAGGCCTGGGAGCTCGATGACGCCGACAAGGCCGAAAAATTGATCCGCAATCTCGCGCGTCGACTCGACCAGCAATGGCCCGGCGTAGCGGCGAGCATCCTCGAAGGCCTCGACGAAATCCTGACCGTCGTCCGGTTGAAGCTGCCGAAGGAGCTTCGTCGATCGCTCGCCTGTACCAACATCGCCGAGAACATGATGGGCACCATTCGCCGCGTCACGCGCAACGTCAAACGCTGGCGGGATGCCGGTATGGCCTTGCGATGGGTCGCGGCCGGCATGATCGAGGCCAACAAGGGCTTCCGGCGATTGAAGGCGCATAAGCAATTGTCGGTTCTGCGTGCGGCCCTTCAAGCTCACCACGATCGCATGACGATCAAGCCCGTTGCCCATGTCACGAGGGCCGCGTAATCATTCGTTCCGGCAACGTCGGCCCGACGTAGTTCAACAGCGATCGGGACATCTCCACGGGCGGGGTAGGGACAGCGTCTGCTCCAGCGCAACCAAACGGCGCCGAGTCGCACCCACACTGCTTCCGATCAATTTTCGCCAACACTCAGCAAGGGAAAGGAGAGTGCTTTGGCTTAGTCCAGTGCGCTGTTGTCTTGATGCAATTGTGTTCGCCACGTGTGGCGACGACGACGCCCGCAGCGTGGTCGATTCTTCAACGCGGTACTTCCTGTCGCGGCTTTCAAGGTCTCGGATAATCTTCTCATTCTATCGCGCTTCGTCTGGACTTGCCCTGCCAACATTCTTGCGCCTCTCATGTGCGTTTGGCCTGACATTGGCTTTTATGCACTGTTTTCTATCTACGCCCACGTGTCTGGTCATGCTGGTGTCTCCAATCGCTTTAAGGCAAAGGCCCAGTTTAGAGGGGCGACGATGAGATGGGGCCGACCTATTTTGGTAGGTGCCCTTCATTACTTCTCGCAGATATAACTTAGTGACCCTTGAGAATTTGAGCCTCATGGGAGCAAAGGTGGCCAGCCCCAATCCTTGTGACCGGGTTGGCCACCAGCGCTTGCGACACCATGCCTAGGGCAGCTACAGGCCAAAAATGCATATATTGGAGCGGCATATCACGACCCTGCGGTCGCAAGCGCTTGCGGTGCTTGTAGCCAAGCAGGTCCGTGCCTCCGATCAGTCTCTGGGACTATCAGATCGCAAGGTCGCCACATTGAACATGGACGAAGTCCAGGCAATGCTAACCATACTCGATTGCATGAAACCCAACCTGCGGCCGAAGGAAGCACGGCAGATCGCTGCGCGCATACGCGCGCTTTTAGAGGGGGCGCATGAGTGTCAGCCGGTTCGGGTAGCATGTCTGTGAGCCCACTAGTGTGAGCTCTCGGTAGGTTGTCCAACAGGTCATGAACGAGGAAGCTGGAGTTAGCGAAGGTTTAGCCCACTCCTGGAGAATTGATAGGCATGCATAAGGACGCGGCTTTGACGCCGAGAGATCGGGAAACCATGGTGCCGAGCGTGAGAGCCTGACAAAGGCCAACCACGCTGCAATTCAGGCCAAGTCCGTCGCCAAGTGGGTCAAGCGTTCCGCAAGGGCAGGTGTCGATAGCGTGATCGCTCTACAAGGTTTCTTTGAACGCCGAGCCAAACTCTGCCTGCCACATGCGCCGAAGTCGGAGTGCGACGACCATGAACGTGAACATCCCGTGAGCTGACACATCGATATCAAAAAGCTGGGCAAGTATAACCGTGCCGGCCGGTTGAAAGAGCAGCCTGCGGGTACGCGGCGAAGAACCTGGCCAGGATTATGTCGGCATCTAAATCGAGGATGCCTCCCGAAATACCTTCAGCAAGGCGATGAAGAGCGATCGTCAGGGCTGCGCCGCGGCCGTCCTCAAGCCGGGGACGCCACAAGCGTCGGCGTCAAGACCAGCAAGTCAGGACCGACAACGGACCCCGCTACGAACCTTTGCTTCCCGCTAAAGCGGGCGAACGCCTCGGCCTCGAGTAAATCGGCACCAAGTTCTATTGGCCTCTTTAGCGATCGAGATCTGCTGCTGCGGTGCTTGGAAATGCGATCTTTGTCAGGCCGCAGTATTAGCTGCTCTAGAGCAGACCGGATCGGTCGCCGACAGCGGCAGCCGGTCGGCGAATCGGCGGAAGCCGACGCACGCCTGCATTACTAACAGACAAGCGAAGAAAGTCTCGCGGCAATGATGGCGCAACTAAAAGGATTTTCATCCATTCCCGGGCCAAATTTGAGCCGTCGATTTCTTTTTCTCTTGTGCAAGTTGACAATTTTCTTCCACGCTCTCTAGGAAGTACCGTTTGCGCGGAAGGCTGAATTTCTTCAAACGAGAACAGTATACGCCGCGAAGCATGAGACGGAGGCAATCTTCATTACCACGGTTCCATCAGCCCTCGATCCACCCCCTTATCTCGCAGCGGCCCTCCACCATGAAGATCGTAAACATCCGCAACAAGAACTCCGGGACGCGGTCAGTTAAGTTAAAGCCGAAGAGGTTCACCTGCGTTTCGCAGCAACTAGACTGCTGATCACCCGACATATTCGATCATTTCGTCGCTGTGGATAGCTATGACTTCGAAGTCGTCGGCGAGTTAACCGAAGTTCAAGCTTTGCCACATTCGCACCTGCAAAATCGAACTGAGGTCCAAATGAGCCACGTTTCGGAGAAGCCGATCGATCGCATCACAATTCCCATGCTGCAGCGGTGGAAGCAGGACGGTCGGCGTCTCGTCATGACGACTGCCTACGACGCGGTTGCGGCGCGTATCGCGGATCCGTCCGTGGACATCATTCTTGTCGGTGACAGTGTGGGTAACGTTTGCCTTGGATTCGAAAATACGCTTCCAGTGAGCGTTGCGATGATGAACCATCATCTGGATGCCGTGGTACGTAGCAAGCCTCGTGCTTTACTCGTCGCCGATATGCCGTTTCTAAGCTTCCACGTCAGCGTCGAGGAAACGATACGCAATGCCGGCGGATTCCTGCAGCGAGGCGCAGCTGCAGTGAAACTCGAGGGCGGTGGCAAGAGAATCGAGATGGTACGGGCCCTCGCCGATTGCGACATTCCTGTGATGGGTCATCTGGGTCTTATGCCTCAGAGCGTTAACGTGATGGGCGGCTTCAAAGTGCAGGGTCGGAAAGCGGATGAAGCGTTGCGTTTGCTCGATGATGCTCACCTTCTGCAGGAGGCCGGCTGTTTCGCCTTGGTCTTGGAGGGCATTCCGGCCGAGCTTGCTGCTCGAGCTACCAAGTCCTTGACAATACCGACAATCGGGATCGGCGCCGGCCCGGACTGTTCAGGCCAGGTGCTCGTGTTTCACGACGTACTGGGCCTCACTGGAGGTCATCGCCCCAAATTCGTTCGCGCCTATGCAGAAGGCTTTCAGCATTTGCATGATGCGCTCTCGCGCTGGGCCGCGGATGTCCGCGGTGGTGCATTCCCGGGACCGCAAGAGTCCTATAGGCTTCCCGAAGGCGTCGGAGAGTCAATTGCCACCTGGGCGCCGTCCAACCCAACTTGATATAGAGCTCCACATGCAAACAATCACGACGGTCGCTGAACTTCGCCGTACTCTCGCTAAATCCCGCGGCGCCAATCGACGGGTCGGATTGGTGCCGACAATGGGCTATCTTCACGATGGCCACATGGTGCTGATCGCGGCGAGCCAGGCGCAATGCGACGTCACGGTCGTCAGCATCTTCGTCAACCCCACTCAGTTCGGACCAAACGAGGATCTCAGCAGCTATCCGCGCGACTTTCTACGTGATGAGGAACTGTGCCGTGATGGCGGTGTTGCGATCCTCTTCGCGCCGGATACACAGGAAGTTTATAGGAGCCATTTCGAAACCTTCGTTGAACCGGGCGACCTCGCCAAACCTCTGTGCGGAGTCCTCAGGCCTGGGCATTTTCGCGGTGTCGCGACCGTCGTATGCAAGTTGTTCAACATGGTGCAGCCCGATGCCGTATTTTTTGGGCAGAAGGATTTTCAGCAATGCGCAGTCGTGCGTCGCATGGTGATTGATCTCAATCTCCCAATCGAGATGGTCACTGTACCAACCGTTCGCGAACGCGATGGGCTCGCAATGAGCAGCCGCAACCGCTATCCCAGCAAAGAAGAGCGTCAGCGGGCTCTTGCGATCAACCGGGGACTATCCGCCGCGCTCGACGAATTTCGCTCGGGAGAGCGCAACATAGAAAAGCTGATTGCGGTCGCCAAGGGGCATTTAGAGGCAGTTGACAGACTGCAGTATCTTGAACTTGTCGACGGTGACACGCTCAAAACCGCCGATAGTCCACTGCGGCGCCCCGCGGCGCTTTGTGCGGCAGCCTACGTTGGCTCAACGCGTCTGATCGACAACGTCTTACTGGGTTGCCAACTCGGTAGCGAAATGCGTGGCTAAACCGCGCGCAGCATATTGAGCGGCAAGAAATGCTCAAAGCACCTCCGAAAGGCGCGTCGAGCTGGTAGCGAAGGGCCAACTCCAACGCAACTTTGTTTAGCGACTTAGCGAGGATAGGTAGCCGGTGCGCATGGAATATTGTGGGACCTAAAACTTTGTGTCCGGCAACATCACCAGATTTGCTCTACGGCGATCAGCGATCAATTCGACAAACCTTCGTATAGTGCTCTATAGCTCAGGCTATATCACCCATTTACCTTTGTAGAGTTGAGCGCCGGTCACGTCGCCTGTACTTTCGACGTCGAACCTCAATCATTGGTCTGCGGGTCAGTGCGAAACCTGAGCTGCTGCCTTGCATAATTCGTTAAGCTCCAATCAGTCGTTACGACGAACATCTGGAGTCAGGACCTCCGGCTGAGAAGACAGGGGCTTTATAGCAGGCGCCGATCATCGAGACGAGGATTTAGCCATCAGAGCAGCGGAATAACATTCACTCGAGCGACGAACATGGAAGCGAAGGATAGTGCGTCCGCACCCGCGAGCACGTGAGCTCTTAGAGTAGCCAATAGCGCGTCCCTCGTACCGGGGGCTAGCACAGCCGCAGCATTGGTGATCATTGCCGCTTTATAAGTGCGGCGAATTTGCATCCCACTCTTGATACATGAGTTGATATGGCATTTACCGAGCTTTTCATCAAACGTCCGGTATTGTCTATCGTCGTCAGTTGCTTGATTTTGCTGATCGGCTTGCGCGCGGCCACCGTACTGCCGATCCGGCAATATCCCAAGCTATCTAATACGGTCGTCAATATCACGACGTCCTATCCTGGCGCTTCTGCCGACATGATCCAGGGGTTCATCACCTCTCCCCTGGAGCAGGCTGTCGCGTCCGCCGGGGGGGTTGACTACATTAGTTCCTCGTCTGTGCTTGGTACTTCGACCATCAAAGTCTACATAAAGCTCAATTTTGATCCCAACGAAGCGCTCACGGAGGTGCTCTCCAAGGTCAACTCAGTCAAATACCTGATCCCAAAGGAATCAAGTGATCCAGTTGTCACGAAGTCGACGGGTCAGAAGACTGCTGTCATGTACATCGCCTTCTCCAGCGAGGAACTGGCGGCAAGTGCGATCTCCGACTATCTCTCACGCGTTGTGCAACCGGTTATCTCAACGGTCGACGGCGTTGCAGCGGCAGACATTCTGGGCGGCCAGAATTTTGCGATGCGGCTATGGCTTGATAGTGCGAAAATGGCCGGGTACGGCGTGTCGCCGGCTGAGGTTTCGGCTGCAATCGCCGCTAACAACTTCCAGGCCGCGGCGGGTCAGACCAAGGGCTATTTCACTATCTCCGATGTCACGGCAAACACGGATCTGCGGAGTATCGAAGATTTCAAGCGCATGATCGTGAAGGCCAATGACGGTGGCTTTGTGCGCATGGAGGACATTGCGGTAGTGGAGCTTGCCGCGCAGACTGCTGACGTTAGTGTCGCGATGAATGGCGAGCACGCGGTCTTTGTCGGCGTGCAGGCGAGCCCGCAAGGAAATCCTCTAAACATAGCGCGAGGCGTTCGAGGGCTGTTGCCAGAAATTGAGCGTAACCTGCCGCCGTCATTGAGAATGAAAGTAGCCTACGACTCCACCAAATTTATTCAATCATCGATCGATGAAGTTGAGAAGACGCTCATTGAGGCCGTCGTGGTCGTTGTGGTCGTGATCTTCCTGTTCTTGGCCTCGCTGCGCTCGGTCATCATTCCTGTTGTCACTATTCCGTTGTCGCTCGTTGGTGTCTGCAGCATGATGCTCGTGCTGGGGTTTTCATTCAATCTCTTGACCCTCCTTGCAATGGTACTCGCTATCGGTCTCGTAGTCGACGACGCGATAGTGGTGGTAGAGAACATTCACCGCCATTTAGAAGAAGGTGCAACGCCGCGAAAGGCTGCCACAGCTGGAGCGCGCGAGATCGTCGGCCCCATCGTCTCGATGACGATTACTTTGGCTGCGGTGTATGCCCCAATCGGATTTCTGGGCGGCCTCACCGGTGCGCTGTTTCGCGAGTTCGCGTTTACGCTAGCGGGAGCGGTGATCGTCTCGGGCGTGATCGCTTTGACGCTGTCGCCGATGATGTGCTCGCTCCTCCTGAAGCGCGACGAGGAGGGACGGTTTGCACGATTTGTGAACCGTGGGTTCGGCGCCATGACACAGTGGTACGGCCGCAAGCTCGACCGCTCGCTTGACTATCGACCGGTTACGGGCCTGTTTGCGCTAACCATGCTTGGCCTCGTCGGCTTTCTCTATATGCACACTTCCAAAGAACTCGCCCCCGAGGAGGATCAAGGGATCGTATTCGCTTTAACGAAGGCGCCGAAATACGCCAACATCGACTACCTCGACTATTACGGCACCAGGCTCGAAAACGCGTTCCAGAAATTTCCAGAGACTGACTTGAGCTTCGTGCTCAATGGCGTTAGCGGCCAGCAGAGTGGCCTCGCGGGCATGCTGCTCAAGCCCTGGGACGAGCGCAAGCGATCATCGATTGTACTAAAGTCCCTCGTCCAGGCCGAGCTGTCAAAAATCGAAGGCATCAACGCGTTTGCCTTTAGCTTGCCTCCGCTTCCGGGCGGTTCGGACGGGCTACCAGTGCAGATGGTGATCAATTCAACCCTTGGCTTCCAATCCATCTATGAGCAGATGTCAAAGCTGAAGGATGCCGCGCGAAAGAGCGGCCTGTTCATGGTGAGCGACTCCGACCTGGAGTTCAACCAGCCGGTGGTACGAATCAAGGTCGATCGATCCAAGGCTAACGAGCTTGGCATCACCATGCAGACCATCGGGAATGCGCTTGCCACGTTACTGGGGGGAAACTATGTGAACCGCTTCAATTTGCAGGGCCGCTCATACCAGGTGATCCCGCAGGTTCCCCGAGGGGAACGTCTGGTGCCGCAAGCAATCGGGAGCTATTACGTAAAGAACGCGACAGGCTCAATGCTTCCACTGTCTACTGTAGTCTCCATCGAGACCGCCACCGATCCGAACGCGCTCACCCACTACAACCAGCTCAATTGCGCGACTTTTCAGGCAGCGCCGATGCCTGGCGTCACGATCGAACAGGCTGTGGATTTCCTGGAAGCCGAGGCGAAGAAACTACCCGCAGGCTTCAGCCACGACTTCCTGGCCGACGCGCGCCAGTATGTGCAAGAGGGTAATCAACTGGCCATTACATTTGTATTTGCACTCATCATCATATTCTTGGTGCTTTCGGCTCAGTTCGAAAGTCTGCGCGACCCGCTCATCATTATGATCAGCGTGCCGATGGCAATTGTCGGCGCGTTGATTCCGCCGTTCTTTGGCTGGGCGACCATGAACATCTACACCCAGGTTGGACTGTTGACACTTGTCGGGTTGATTTCTAAGCACGGCATCCTGATGGTTGAGTTCGCCAATGAGCTGCAGCTCAATGAGAGATTTGACCGTCGCTCGGCTATAGAGATGGCGGCGCGCGTCCGATTGCGCCCAATATTGATGACCACGGCGGCGATGGTCACGGGCTTCATCCCCTTGTTGACTGCAACGGGAGCTGGAGCGGCGAGCCGCTTCTCGATCGGGCTCGTCCTCGCCGCCGGCATGTCTGTCGGCACTCTGATCACGCTGTTCGTTCTCCCAGCCTTCTACGTGGCGATCGCGTCCGATCACCGTGACGACGCGAGCGCCGACCACGCGAACCTAACCGAGCTCGACTTCACCGGCACTGCTGATGCCGAGATGGCTAGGTAATGACATCAAATAGATGTGGGTTTGCTCCGTGGTGCGCGCGAAGGAGCCTAGGACCGCTTCAAGTTACTGGCGCGTCGAGACTTCGCGCACTTGGCGCCGAGCTGGGCGCCTCATCTGCTCGGAGAAGAATACTTCGGTGGTCCGCTGGTGGCTGCTAGGCGAAGCGGCGCCGGATATTCACGGCATCGGAACCAAGCTCGACCCACCGGAGGGGGGCAAAAGACAGTTGGTGCTCTCTTGATAAAAAGGTGGATTTACCAATCATCGTGAATGGCTCGGCCCGCCATTCGGATCGTTGGTGGGGTTGCTCTAATCCGTGATGCAGGCGTCCTTTTCGAGAACAAGCCGATCACTCTTGTGCCCTCGATCGCTCTCAATGCGAAACGCCCGGTATGCCAGCTGAATGCCCTCCTTGAGCGAGGTGGTGGCGCGCCAGCCGAGCCCGGATAGCCGACTGACGTCGAGCAGCTTGCGCGGCGTTCCGTCGGGGCGCGACGTGTCGAAACTGATCTCACCGCGAAAGCCGACGGCGGCCGCAACCATGAGTGATAACTCGGCGATGCTGATGTCCTCGCCGGTGCCGATATTGACCGGTTCTGGCGAGGAGTAGGTCTTCATCAAATGGATGCAGGCGTCGGCGAGATCGTCGACGTAGAGAAATTCGCGGCGCGGCTTGCCGGTACCCCACACCACGACGTTGCTTCCGCCCGCAATCTTGGTCTCGTGGAAGCGGCGGATCAGCGCGGCCATGACGTGGCTGTATTCGCGGTGATAATTGTCGCCAGGCCCGTATAGATTGGTCGGCATCACGCTAATGAAATCGGCGCCGTACTGCCTGCGATACGCCTCGGCCATCTTGATGCCCGCGATCTTGGCGATTGCATAGGGCTCGTTGGTCGGCTCCAGCGGGCCGGTCAGCATCGAGTCCTCTCGCAGTGGCTGCGGCGCCAGGCGTGGATAGATGCAGGAGGAGCCGAAGAACATCAGCTTCTCGCATCTGTTGGCATGGGCAGCCTGGATCACGTTGCTCGATATTGCGAGGTTGTCGTGGAGAAACTCGGCGCGCAGGGTGTTGTTGGCGACTATACCGCCGACTTTGGCTGCGGCGAGGAACACGGCCTGCGGCCTCTTCGCTGCAAACCAGGCAGTCACCGCGGCTTGGTCACGCAGGTCAACCTCGCTTCGTGACACCGTCAAGAGATCGACCTGCTCGCGTGCCAGTCGGCGCATCAGAGCCGCGCCGACCATGCCGCGATGGCCGCCGACGAAAACGGTCTTGCCTTTCAGCTCAAACGCCGCGATTGCCATTTGCTGCGTCCTGTCTGGCTTGGACGAGATCGCTGGCGACCATTTCCTTCACCATTTGCGAGAACGACGTTTTCGGCGCCCAGCCGAGTTTTTCGCGCGCCTTGCTGGCGTTCCCGATCAGAAGATCGACTTCGGTTGGACGGAAATAGGTGGGATCGACCTGTACCAGGGTCTTGCCAGAAGCCTTATCAACGCCGACCTCCTCGACGCCCTTGCCACGCCATACGATGCAGCGCCCGACCTCGGCAAACGCCAGCTCGACGAACTCGCGGACAGACCGCGTCTGGCCGGTCGCAAGCACGAAGTCGCCGGGCTCGTCCACCTGCAGGATCCTGTGCATGCCTTCGACGTAGTCGCGGGCATGGCCCCAGTCGCGCTTGGCGTCGAGATTTCCGAGATAGAGCTTGTCCTCGAGGCCGACCTCGATGCCGGCGACGGCGCGGGTGATTTTTCGAGTGACGAAAGTCTCGCCGCGGGTAGGACTCTCATGATTGAACAGGATGCCGTTGCTCGCGAACATACCATAGGCCTCACGGTAGTTCACCGTAATCCAGTAGCCATACAGCTTGGCGACGCCATAGGGCGAACGCGGATAAAATGGCGTGGTTTCCGTCTGTGGCACCTCTTGCACGAGGCCGTAAAGCTCGGAGGTCGAGGCTTGGTAGAAGCGCGTCTCCTTTTCCATGCCGAGAATGCGGATAGCTTCCAACAGGCGCAGCACACCGATCGCGTCGGCATTGGCGGTGTATTCCGGGCTCTCGAAACTGACCTGGACGTGGCTCTGTGCGGCCAGATTGTAGATTTCGGTCGGCCGAATCTGCTGCACTAGCCGGATCAGGTTGGACGAATCGGTCATGTCTCCATAGTGCATTAAGAACGGCACATCGGCGGCATGCGGGTCCTTGTAAAGATGATCGACGCGCGCGGTGTTGAAGGAGGACGACCGGCGCTTGACCCCATGCACGGTGTAACCGAGACCGAGCAAATGCTGGGCGAGATATGCGCCATCTTGCCCGGTGACACCAGTAATCATCGCGACGCGCCGGTTTGAATTGTGAGCCACCATGATGTCTCGCTTACTTGCGCCGAAAGAGTTCGCTATGAAAAGCCATTGCGTAGTCGCTTCCCGAAAATCGAGATGCGCACGCGCGCGCCAATCTCACTAAAGGAGCGCGATCGTTAGCCCCTGTCATACACCTCATGAAGGAATACAACACCATATACGTTGATTTATAGATGGACCTGCCAACACATTGAACTTAAGGGGATGAAACTCAGGCGACGTCGCAACGGCGATGATCCTAGGCAGGTGAGATGAATTGTAAGCGCCGGTACGCCCGCTCGGGCGCGCTTTCCGGCTGGCTATATTTCCAATGAGACAGATGGCGTCCATCTGTGAGGCTTATCTGTCCTCACCCGCATGTATGCATCCGCGCGCTCTCAGGGAGGCGCAGAGGAGCGGCGGGTTGCGGCTTCCGAATAGGAGACCCAGTCTTAACGGTCGGCATAACAACTATAGTCCCCGCCGGTCCCAAATAGCTGGTTTGCAGTAAGCGATGCACAGCCGACGTAAAACAAAATGAGAAGGACTGGCAAACGTTGGTATAGACCGTCGAACGTTTCGATAACGAAAGTTTACGTTAGTACAATGGAGCTTCGACGCCGATCCTCTAATCTTGACTGAACGTAAGTTGCCTCAGTCCCAGTATGACAAGTCTCTTGAGCCCGCGCCTGAAATTCGTTCTCAGGAGAACTAGACAATTCAAGCTAGAGCCGCCGCGCAGGTATATCACCAGCAGACCATGTAGAGGATGTGGGCAGTGTCTGAGGCGAGCCGAGACAAAACGTGACCGCTCTCTCGACTCGATCCTGAGACGCATAGACTCAGTTGTTGCGCATCAACTTCATCGCGGGGGGCGGTGTCGCTGCTCCTTGTTTTGGAAACTTAGAAGGGGGGTCGTGAGACACTCATTAGTTCGGGTGAGTCTGTTTGTGCCGAGCTGGATGTCGGCGCGCAGGCGCAACTGCACGTTCGGCTCTCGTCGAGGCGGTCACGGCGTTGGCGACACCATCGCAGCGTCTATTCGACTAGCTAGCTAAAGGAAGAAATGAAGCGGATGGCTGGAAATAGATCTAAATCACGCGGGCGAATGCAGATGCGATAAAGGCGCCCGCGGAAGATTCGAACTTGAACCCCGTTGTTGTCGGGCAAGCGAGTTCTATCACGGGCTCCTATAGCGCGGACGCCAGGCTCCTCGAAGTTGGGCTGCATGGATTGATATGTGTGGAATTATTGGCATTTTGGGACGTGGTCCGGTCGTTGAGAAGCTGGTCGCGTCGCTCAGGCGACTGGAATATCGTGGCTACGACTCAGCGGGTCTCGCGACTCTCGAAGGTCTCCGTATCGAGCGCCGCCGCGCTCAAGGTAAGCTGAGAAACCTTGAGGAGCAGTTGCGCTATAGTGCCCCTGTAGGTCAAAGCGGCATCGGTCACACCCGCTGGGCGACTCATGGAAAGCCGACCGAGAGCAATGCTCATCCGCATGCGACGGAAAATGTCGCGGTCGTTCATAATGGGATCATTGAGAATTTCCGCGAACTCCGAGCTGAGCTGGAACGAAATGGAGCTGAGTTCTACTCAGAGACGGACACCGAGGTTGTGGTGCATCTCGTCGAGTTCTACCTCGAAAACGGCTACTCGCCGCAGGATGCGGTGCAGGCGTCGTTGCCGCGCTTGCGCGGTGCCTTCGCGTTGGCATTCCTTTTCAAGGACCACGAGGATCTTTTAATCGGTGCGTGCAAGGGATCGCCTCTTGCGATCGGACATGGTAACGGCGAAGTGTATCTAGGATCTGATGCGATCGCGCTCGCGTCTCTGACCAATACCATTACCTATCTTGAGGACGGTGACTGGGCAGTGCTTACGCGCGCGACGTGCACGATCTATGGTGCAGACGGCTGTGTCGCCCGACGGGAAACATCAAAGTTTGCTGTGTCGTCTCTGCTTGCGGACAAGGCGAATTATCGCCACTTCATGGCTAAAGAAATCCACGAGCAGCCGACAGTGGTCGCGCAGACATTGGCGCATTATCTCGATGAGGCGGCCAAGCGGGTAGCGCTGCCGCTCGCATTGCCCTTCGACTTCAATTCCATTCAGCGCATTTCAATTATTGCGTGCGGCACGGCAAGCTACGCCGGGCATATCGCCAAATACTGGTTCGAACGGCTGGGGCGCTTGTCTGTGGAGATAGATGTAGCCTCTGAGTTTCGATATCGGGAGGCGCCTCTGCGCCGGGGCGATCTCGCGATCGTCATCTCGCAGTCGGGCGAGACTGCCGACACACTAGCTGCGTTGCGATACGCCAAGGGCCAGGGCCTGCATACGATATCTGTAGTTAATGTCCCGACATCGACGATTGCGCGCGAGAGCGAATCCGTTCTGCCGACGCTGGCGGGGCCGGAGATCGGCGTCGCTTCCACCAAGGCATTTATCTGCCAGCTGATGGTACTGGCGGTGCTTGCCATCGCAGCAGGGAGAGAGCGAGGTAAGCTGTCTGAAATCGATGAATCGAAGCTCGTGCAAGAGCTCATCGAGGTGCCGCGGTTGGTCGCTGCGGCCTTGTTAGTCGAGCCGCAAATTGAGAAGCTCGCGCGCTATATCGCCGGCGCGAGGGCGGCACTCTACCTCGGTCGTGGCACATCGGCTCCGCTGGCCTTGGAGGGCGCGCTCAAGCTGAAGGAAATTTCGTATATCCACTCAGAAGGTTACGCCGCCGGCGAGCTTAAGCACGGGCCGATCGCACTGGTCGATGAGGCTATGCCTGTGGTGGTAATCGCGCCTTACGATGGCGTTTTCGAGAAGACCATTTCGAACATGCAAGAAGTGGCGGCTCGCGGCGGCAAGATCATCCTGATCACCGATGCGAAGGGCGCTTCGAAAGCGACGGTGGACACGCTCGTGACCATCGTTCTGCCAACAATGGTCGCAAGCTTTACGCCGATGGTCTATGCCATTCCGGTCCAGCTCTTGGCTTACCATACCGGCCTCGTAAGCGGCGCGGACGTGGATCAGCCGCGCAATCTCGCGAAGTCCGTCACTGTGGAATGAGACTGCAGTGTTGCTATCGAAGCGTCAGGTTTCGGCGCCGACGCGTTTGGCTTGCGGCTCCTTTCCTCGGTTGGTGGGTCATGGATCTCGACGAGTTCCTGATCCGGAGTCGCTGGTAGCTGCCGTGGGGTCTGCCAACCTCGATCGATGCTACCGTCAGCCCGCCTCAGTGTAGTAGGATCGGCTACCCTATAGGAGGCTTTGGGTGCCTGTCGGCCTGCAAGGTGCTGCCGAAGCCGTTCAGGAGCCATTTGCAATCCGCCACAGGAGCCAAGAGTTCCGCCTTGATTGGCCTGATGATGCTCCAAACCGTATGCTGGGATTGGAGGGGTCGCGATGCAGCCGTCATGAAGCGCGCGCTCTACAATGCGCTTCTGCCCAGTATCGCGATCGATGCAGAGGAATCCAATTGGCATCGGCAGTGAATCGTGGATCGACCGTTCCCAACGGAGGAGGATCCTCGCACTGCTCGCTTCTCATCCAACCTAGTGAATCAATGCGCAAGCGCGCCACGTTCCATTAGAAGCAGACCCTGCGTCAGCTAGCGTGAGGGCGGCCGGCAGCCTCACGTCAGATTTTCGTAAGCCTGAGTCCCTATCTGCGCCGCAGGGCCTAGCAAGCCTGAACCAGACGTGGAAATTCATGTCCGACCGGAGCACCAATTGCATGTATAATCGGATCAATGGCTCGTCCTATTTCACATCCTCTCCCCTTGACGAGACTGATGAGCAAAACGACGCAGACAGTTTCGCGGATACGTTTCGGCAGCTGCGTTTAGCCCCGTCAAACCCCAGCGGCACTTCGTCTTCGACAACACGGCCCTATTGGCTTGATTCAAGCCCGCCTATCGTAGAGCTCGATAAGCGGTCGTTCAGAATGGCAGCACAGCGCTATCACAGCGACGAAATCAGGAAAATCGCCGAGAACCCACAGGAATATTCGGACTTCGTCTCTCGGAAAGCGGCACGAACTGCAGAGGTTGCGCAGAGATATGGAACAGCTTCAGATTCTGATAACGCGCGATACTTCAGCTATCAATTAGGAAGCGAGAGTGTCGGTCTTCTACGAATGGAAGGGGGCGACAGCATGACGAATTTCGAGGTCGAAAACTGGCAGGAGCTGTTTCCCGGGCGATCTGGGACGACTGCTACTGTAGATCTTCAGGTCGTTCATCCGCTTGTCGAGAACGCTGGCGATATTCTGCTCGAGCATCAACTTGGAATCGCCGGTGAGCGGCCGCTGCTAAATTTGCGTCCGGCGAATCCGGAGGCAAGAGCCCGTGCTGCAAAGATGGGGTTCGTCGAGGTTGACGCCGATAACATGGTCCTCGACCCAGCGAAGTCAGACAAGTGGGTGAGGAATGGCGAGGGCAAGTGGCAGCGAGAAGGCACCGCTTCGCGGTATCTTCGCAAAGCTGACGACAGCCAAGACCGCAAAATCGAGATGCCAGCGAGTGCTTCAACATACGATTATGAAGATGATTTCATGTGACCATGGAATCACCGGGCATTTGGCCCCTGGTGATCTAGCCTGCTCCGCACTTCCGTGCGGCGGGCGACGGTTAGCCAGAGTGCCTTGCTTAGCTCAGAATGCTCTCTCCTCAATTCTCCTTGGCTGAGCAGTTGCTGATTGTTCGCGCCTGCGCAATTAGGGGCCTATTGAACGAGCCTATTGCTGAGAATGCTCGCCTGCGGCGACGACCTGTTCTGCCCCCCCCGCCAACCGGAGGCGGGACGGGTGGCGCCGAGCACGTTGGACGGCTTGAATCACAAGTCTTCTGCAGATGAAGCTTGCGAAGAAATAATCGCGTGGACGCCGGACGAGAGTCTGTAGCAACAATGTACAGCGAAGCGGCTGCCCAATGGACAACCCGGGCCCGCTGAACGGACGTAAGGATCTGGTGAACACGAGGATCGTGCAGAACACTCTCACCAGAGAAGCGGTGCGTAGGACATGAGGGGCTACACGCGAAGCCCCATTTTCGTAGTCACCGCGGTACGGCTGAGCATAGCCAATCTCGTGCGTGCCGGGCGCACTCGGGCAACTCTGCTCTGCAATGGAATAGATAACCTCGCTCCAGATGGAGCTAAGAAGTGCTTAGGCGCAACGACGGCTCTGCATTACCATGAGCGTAGGCGTGGAATGAGCCCGTGCCAGCGTCTCCGCAGGATAGTCTGTCTGCAGCCGCCCAAATCCGTAAAGCCTAGAGGCGCAAGAAATTGCTGGCCGTAGCATATTTGGAGTTAGCCGGGGTTCGGACTGAGAACACGTTGCCAGCCGACTTGATTGTTGCCCACGAGCTTTTAGATCGGACATCAACTCAAGCTGCAGGTTGGAATCAGATACCGCCTCGGGCGTTATATGCCTTCAGTGCGTTGTCGAGGCACTTAAGTAACTCTTGTCCGCCAAATGGTTTGGCTAGGAAGCCAATTGCGCCCGCCTCCAGGGCTGACGTGCGCACACGCTCGCTGGGGAACGCTGTAATAAAAATGAATGGTGCTTCGTAGCCACGCGTCCGCATTTGCGCCAGCAGCTCCAGCCCGCTCATGGCCGACATCTGCACATCGGTAATGACACAGGATATCTCGTTCAACTGCGGCGACCGCAGGAGCGCCTCGGCCGACGCAAATATCTGCACGACGTAGCCACGCGATTTCAAGAGGTTCCCTGTCGCCGCACGGACTGAGGCGTCGTCGTCAACGACAGAAATCAAAGGCGTGGACAAGATAAGCCCTCCTGACGCGGGAACAGCGGCTGCCAAAGCACTAGCCACCTTCGGCGAAAGATGGGCTGGAGAGATGAAGCTGTAAAATCATACTTGCGTTTGTTCAGGACGACTTGCGCGAAGCCCCAGCGTCTCGCTCATTCTGATCAGCTCGGCGAGCGACCGGGCACGCATCTTTTTCATTACGTGACCCCGGTAGATCTTGACCGTAATCTCGGCGAGCCCAAGTTCGGCGGCTACCTGCTTGTTCATCAGGCCGGCCGTGACCAGTTTCATCACAGCCTGCTCTCGCGGGCTTAAGGTCTCGAATAGACACTGCAGGTTCGCGACGGTCCGCTGAGCTTCCCGTCTTTTGCGATCGCGTTCGGTCGCCGCAACCACGGCATCAAGCAGTTCCTGATCGCGGAAGGGCTTACTGAGAAAATCGACCGCACCTCCCTTCATGGCCCTGACGGTCATGGGAATGTCCCCATGACCAGTGATGAAAATGATCGGGATGTGTATGTTCAACCTGGCCAGCTCGGTCTGGTAGTCAAGGCCGCTCAGGCCTGGCAGCCGGACATCAAGAACTAGACAGCTCGGGACGTCCGGAATTGTGCTCTGCAGCATTTCCCGGGCCGATCCGAACGCAACGGCCTCCAATCCTACCTGTTTAAAAAGGTTAGTAAGCGAGCGGCGCACGGAGATGTCATCCTCAACGACAAAGACGATCGCCTTCGTCGAGGCCTCGGCACTGCTACCCTCACCTGGCGAGTCAAACGGTCCTGTCACTGGATGGCCTCCTTATGCACGGGCAGGACAAACTGGAAGGTCGCGCCCGGTTCATTTTTCTGAAGAAACGACAGCCGCCCTCCGTGAGCTTCCACGATAGAACGGCAGATCGAAAGTCCCATTCCAAGGCCACTCGACTTGGTGGTGAAGAAGGGATCCAAGACGTGGTCAGCGTCCTTCTCAGCGATCCCGACGCCGCAATCGGTCACGGCAAGCTGCACGCGCCCCAGATCGTCCTTGGATGATTGAATCAGGAGCTCGCGCGGCCGGTCTGCAATTGCGTCCATCGCCTCGATTCCGTTCATTACCAGATTGATGATCACCTGTTGTAGCTGAATTCGATCACCGAGGGTCCTAGGCAGCACGGCCATCAACTCGGTTCGTAACGTCACCCGGTGGCTCACCAGCTCTCGTGTTACCAGCGCAATGACGTCCCTGACGACATCATTAATGTCGAGCGGCACCATCTCAATCTCGCCTTTCTTCGCGAGTGCGCGAACACTACGGATCACCTCGCTTGCCCGGATCGCGTCTTCGATGATCCATTCCACTGAAGAGCGCGCTTCGGCAAGATCGGGAGCTTCGCGAGCCATCCATCCAAGGCACGCATCGGCGTTGGTGAGAATAGCGGCGAGTGGCTGGTTTATCTCGTGGGCGATGGAGGTTGTCAGTTCTCCTAACGCCGTTACACGCGTCACATGGGCAAGCTCCGCCTGTGCCTTTCGCAGGTCTTGTTCGGCCTGATCGGCGCGAATAATGGCTGTGATGTCAGTGCTGACGCCACGGTAACCCAGAAAATTGCCGTTTCCGTCGAAGAAAGGTTTGCCACTCGTGCGGACGTAGATCGGAGATCCCATCCTATTCACTGTGCGGTAGACGAGATCCCGAAACGGCTGATGCGCCTGCAACGTCGCCCGATGTTGCCGCCACTTTTCGGGCTCGTCTTCGACGTCGCACGCAATCTCCCAGCGAGGCAGGTCTATCAATCCTGTGGCCAAAATTCCTGCAGTGCTGGTGTGCTCGGATAAGCGAGTGACCCGATGATCTGGACCGGTCTCCCAGAGCCAGTCGGAAGCTGTTTCGGCGTAGTCGCGAAAGCGCTGTTCGCTTTCGCGCAGCGCGACAAGTGTGTTTTCCAGGCGTTCCCTAGCTGCGTGTTGATCGGTGACATCCATATGTGTTCCAATCAGCTCGCCGACCTTACCATCGCTAGTGGCGACAACATGCGCAACGGAGTGTATACGCCGTATCCCGCCATCTGGCAGAAGAACACGGAAATCATATTCGAACCGCTCCTGCTCCTTTTCTCTCGCCTGGCGCTGCACCTCCTGCAACCGCGGCAAGTCTTCCGGATGGATGCGCGAGCGAATGGTCTCTATCGATACCGGCTCTTGCGGGTTAAAGCCAAACAGTCGATCAACTTCCGCGGAGCGATAAACGAAATCTAGACCGTGGACGTCCCAGGACCAGCTGCCTGTGTGGGTGAGATGCTGGGCCTCGGCCAGATAGGCCTCGCTGCGACGCAACTGCTGTTCTGCTCTCCTCGCTGCCGTAATATCGGTAGCTGCCCCAACAAACTCGACTTCACCAGAAGCGGTTCTCGTGAGCCGTGCCTTCGCATGGATGTGCTTCACAGAGCCGTCTGGCAGCAGCAATCGATACTCGTGCTCGAAACCGCTCAAATCTCGCATCGCTCCATCGATAACCTCTTTAACCGAAGCCCTATCATCTGGGTGAGTGCGATCAACGACAAGCTGCGGCGAGGGGATCGTTTGAGGATCTAATTGGAAAATCCGAAATGTTTCCTTTGACCAGAACGCCTCGCCAGTGGTGGCGTTCCAGCTGAAGCTGCCTGTATGACTCAACTCCTGCGCCTGGGTTAAATGCGCTTCGCTCCGCTGCAGGGCAAGTTCGGTCTGCTTTCGCTCGGTGACATCTTCGCAGGCGATAAGGACAATGGGTCGGTCCTCGGCCCAAAGCATGGCCTTGGCGTTTTCACGTACCCACAATACGGAGCCGTCCTTCCTGACTTTCTGGACGTCCCACGTGCGCGATTGTCCAATATCCTCAAGGCACGCCCGAATGCATTTGTGAACGAATGCGCGATCCTCCTCAAGAAATATGCCGAGCACGGAGTGGCCAATCAGTTCTGCAGGAGCATAGCCGAGTTGTGTCGCGCCGAATGTATTGACATTAAGGACCGTGCCGGCTTCATCGACCATGAAGTACATGGCCGGATTGTGCTCGAAGATTGCTCGCCACCGTTTTTCACGATCCTCCAAATCCGCCGCACTCCGCTGAAGCTTGACCGCAGCTACACGCGCTGCCTCTCTTTCCTGGCGGAGCTTTCCGATCAGGTACGTTCCTACAATTGAGACAATAAAGAATGCGACAACCGCTGGCAGATCGCGGGGGTCATCGATTTGGAGGCTGAACGCCGGCGGCGCAAAGTAGTATGCGAGAGCAGCGATTGCCATGATGCAAAGCGCGGATGACGCGATGAAGCTGCCCATCAACGAAAATAGCAAGACTACTAGCAAATAGGCGAACGCCGTCGCGGCGAAATGGGCATTAAGATATACGCAACTCAATGTAACAGCGGCTAGCGTTATGCCGCCGAAGGTCAACTGAGGGGCTGAACGTTTAAGACTGCTGATCTGGATAGACATTTTAGACCGTCCGGGCTGTTCTCCGGCGGGAGAGCTATAGCATTTTAGGCAAAAATGGGGCAATCCTCGACGCTTGGATCGAGCGTGTCCGAGATTGATCACCTGCGGCCGAACTCAGCACACGCGGGGAAAAAACGCATTATAAACATGCGTATAGTTGTCCTAAACTTTTGATGAGGTGCCGCTGACGGGCAGCACTCGAAGCTGAAACTTCTGCTTTCCGCCCCTGCCGATAGCCCTCCCGGCATTCGTTTGAGCCTCCCCCGACGCGCCCTGCTTACGCCCCCGGGAACGAGGACCTTCGGCCGAGAAGTTGAAGCTAAATGATGAGGCGCGCCTCCGAACCGGCAATGAACAGAAACAAGCGGCCGACCCCCGGCACAGTCGGCGGAGGAAAGCACAGCCTTCACGTGCCGAGATAGGAACGAAAAGTTGCGCGAATCCTACCTGGCGATTAGGCCATCACGCCTAGCTGCGGAGGAGTCGTCTCCAATTGGTTTCGGTGGAAGGGTGCCGTAGACGACTGGCCGCATTCAGATGGACGGTAGCCTTGACCGCCCAGGAGGCGCCTTGAAGAAGCCCCTAGTTCTTTGATCGCGTGCTTTTCAGGGGGAGTTGCCTGGCCGGCGGTTAGGATCCAAGACCTACTTCATTGTGCTTGTAGGGTCGATAGTGGTCGAAACTGTAGGCTGGTTGAGCCGAGCCTGCAGCGTTCCGTGCTCCAGCTCGTCTTCCCACCAGGATACGAACACGGCCGCGATGCCATTGCCGATGATGTTTGTCAGGGCGCGCACCTCGCTCATGAACTTGTCGATCGAAAACACGATTGCCATGCCCGGCACCAGCGCTGGGTTTACCACCGACAATGTCGCAGCGAGGGTGATGAAGCCAGCGCCGGTGACGCCGCTCGCTCCCTTCGACGTTAGCATTGCCACGAGTAAGATCGTGAGCTGCTGGTTAAAGGAGAGATCGACCCCGAGTGCTTGGGCAATGAACAATGTTGCAAGTGTCATATAGATGTTGGTGCCGTCGAGGTTGAAGGAATAGCCAGTTGGCACCACCAGTCCGACGACCGTCTTCGAGCAGCCCAGCCGCTCGAGCTTCTCCATCAATTGCGGCAGCGCGCTTTCGGAGGATGACGTACCGAGCACGATCAGAATCTCGTCTTTGATATAGACAAGAAATTTGAAAATTGAAAAACCGACGAGGCGCGCGATCAGGCCGAGCACCACCACAACAAACAGCGCGGCTGTCGCGTAAAACAGCGCGATCAGACCGATCAAATTACCGAGTGCTGCCGGCCCAAACTTGCCGACCGTGAACGCCATGGCGCCGAAGGCGCCGACCGGGGCAGCTTTCATTATAATAGCGATTACGCCGAACACTGCGTGCGCGACGTCGTCAATCATGCCGCGCAGCCGCTCCCCACGCTTTCCCAGAGCCATTAGAGAAAAGCCGAAAAGGATCGCGAACAGGAGAACCTGCAGAACATCCCCGCGAGCGAAGGCGCCGACCACGCTATCGGGAATGATGTTGAGAAAAAAGTCGACGGTCTTCGAAGCTTCCGCCTGCTTGACGTAATTGGCGACGGCCGCAGCATCCGGCTTGACCGCAAGGCCATGGCCGATTTGGACGAGATTGCCCATAACAAGGCCCAACAGCAAGGCAAAGCTGGACACGATCTCGAAATAGAACAGCGCCTTGACGCCGACGCACCCAACTTTCTTCGCATCCTGAATATGCGCAATACCAGATGTGACGGTGCAGAAAATAATCGGCGCGATCACCATCTTGATGAGCTTGATGAACCCGTCACCGAGAGCCTTAATCCAGTCGTTGGTGGCTAGAGATGGCCAGAGGCAGCCGACCACGGCGCCCAGAAAAATCGCGATCAGCACCTGAACGTAGAGTATCTTATACCAAGCTTGCGACGCGCGTGCAGGCGCCGCAGTTGCCATGGTGGTCATGACGCTTCCTTCCCGAATATACTCGAATGTGAGCCGCCGCGCTTCAGAGGCGGCAGCGTCATACGAGACTCATCATTTTAGCCGTGTCCGATTAAAGACGGTTCCGGGGAGCCGGCGCGTCCTTCCAAAGGCAGGCGTGTAGTTACGTTGTCCATTCTCGTTAAGCAAGATATGCACCAGATGCCTAAACGGCGGCCGATTGATCGGTCGTGGACAAGTGGTCTGCCTGAGCGGCATTGGCTGAGTCGAGCGCGGACCGCATTCGCAAGGTCGCAAAAATAATTGCAGCGTAGCGCACATTGGCGGAGTTACGTCTCGACTGGGAGCCTTAGCGTGCTCGATATGCACACAGTGCTGAGATCGATGCAACAACACGTGGCATCGGTAAAATCGATAGTTTGGATCGCACGCATTTGTCGGATGGAAGCGCGGCCTGGGAAACAAGATTGTTCTGAAAAGCCTTTGATGGATGAACTGCGTTGTGGCTAGCGGCAAAGCGCGCTGTGCACGGGGCGTTTGTCCCCAGGTCTGTGCTGACGATCCGCATTGGCCAGGGCGGTCACGAGGCCGCCTCGCTCGCGGCCCCTCGCGCCTTTTGCGGCCTCGCAGAAGCAGCCTTACAACGAGTTCTCAGCTAACGCGTTCGTGTTGCTGCCAAACGGCGGGCTCCTGCCGTCCGCTCCACTACGGGCGCGGCGAGCCGTCGATCAACCACACAGGCATCTCTTCGGCCGATAAATTCTATCGCTTCGTTGCGAGGCCGTCACTGTCTGCTCGGGAACAAAGATGCCTGAAACCGGACAGGGTGTTAGGTCCACTCCAAAGTGCGTCGCCGTCCACGCGAATTTCTCTCGCACTGAGCATGGAGCTACCACTGTCCGCACCCGGCACACGAATTGCTGATCGCAAATGAGAAGTTGCCGCCGTCATATGATCCGAAGCGGACCTGCCACTGGAGTTGTCGATGAGGCTTGCGATGCCGCTCTTGCCGGTACAAACGAAGCGCGTGAATTTGGCGGCCGCCACGAGCGGCAGCGCGACCAACTGGCGATTTGCGACACCTCGCCGCGTGAGCCGCACGTGCAAGCCGCCACTGTCAGGATACGCCGGCCCGCGCTCCCTGGCGGGTTGACGCAGATGGATGTGGTTTGGGCAGAGATCTCGCAATCCCTTGCGCTCACGATTGAGCTCGCCAGCGTGACGACCGTGATCCTTCTCTTGATTAGTGTGCCCCTCGCTTGGTGGCTAGCACGCTCAAAGACTCTTGCGAGCGAGGCGGTGGCCACGATGATCGTCCTGCCGCTGGTCCTGCCGCCAACGGCTCTCGGTTTTTGCGTCCTCGTTTTGCTCGGTCCCCACGGACCGGGTGGCGTTCTCGCCTCTTTCTGGGGCGAGCACACGCTTGCCTTTACTTTCGCCGGAATCGTGGTCGGTTCGGTCCTCTCGGCGCTGCCGTTGGTCGTGCAGCCGATCCGTAACGCCTTTGTTGCGATAGGCGATTTCCCGTTGGAAACGACCGGGCGCGTTTCGCCGTTGTATGCCTTCATTGCCATCACGGCGCCGCCGGTGCGACTGGAGTTTGTTAAGGCCGCTGTGGTTGGCTTTTCTCATACAATCGGCACATTCGGCGTCGTGATGATGATCGGCGGCAATATTCCTGGGCGCACCAAGGTGTTGTCGGCCTACGTCGTAGACTACGTCCAAGCGTCGCGCTGGCGTGAGGCAAGTGTGGTTGCCGGTGGTATGGTGATGTTCGGCTTTGCGACAATCTTCACTTTGGCACTCATCGACAGACACTCTGCCAGGAGGGGCACCGAATCGTCTTAGGACTGCCGCCCGACATATCCGATAATGCCGGGCAGCAGCCTTGCGAACTGGATCCATCCATCCTTCCGAGGGTGCAATGAACAAGCTTGCTATCGCCGCGGCAGCTGCTGGACTCGCTCTCAATTCGGTGCACTGCGCGCCTCTGCCCGAAGTAGCGACCGATGAGGTCGGCGTTTTTCAGCAGCGCCTTGCCAAGCTAGACGAGTTTTTCGCCCGCGGGATCGCAAGTAAACGCGTGCCAGGCGCGGTGATTGCAATCGCGAGAGATGGCAAGCTGATTCACTACAAAGCGTACGGCCAACCCGACCCCGTAAAAGGAAGGCCGATGCGGCTCGATGCGATCTTCGCGCTTGCTTCTATGACCAAACCGATGGTGGCCGTTGCTGGGCTCATCCTTATGGAGGAAGGTCGGCTTCCTCTAAGGCCAAGCTTACGGATTATTACCCGGAATTTGCAAACATGAAGGTGGCAATGCCACAGCATGACGGCTCATTAGAATTTCAAAAGCAGAGTTCTGCGATCCACATCCACGACCTTTATCGCCTCACATCCGGACTCACCTACGGTGCGCCCGACAGCTCAGACCAAGTGGCGCGTCTCTATCCCGGTTTCGGCGATCCGCCCCCTAAGAGGCGATAAGCAGGCTTTCATCCAAGCGATTACCAAGCTGCCGCTAGCGCAGCAACCGGGGATGGAATTCGAATACGGCTTCTCGACCGATGTGCTGGGAGCTGTCATTGAACAGGTCAGCGAGCAGCGATTGGGCGACTGTCTCACCCGCAGCCTAGGAAGTCCATCACAATGCAAGATGCCACTTTCTATTTGTCGGAATGGCAACGCGAGCGTCTCGCGCGTCCATTTTCGGAGGACCCCCTGACGGGAAAGCCGCAAGACATCAAGCTCCTCGAAAGCCAGACGAAGTTTGACTGCGGGGGAGCCTGCGCATTTGCGATAGTGGGTGACTACGTGCGCTTTGGACAAACGCTGCTCAATGGCGGGGAGCTCGAGGGGCAGCGAATTCATGGTCCGAGGACTGTGCGCCACATGATCTCCATCCACCTTGGGCCAGGGATCAAGAATAGAGTCGCCAATGTCGAGCCGCATCGTGCCGGCTTCGGCTTCGGGCTTGGAGTGGCTGTACGGCTGACCGGCGCGCTCTCGGCGGTTCCGGGCAACCCAGGAGAGTTCACCTGGACTGGCGCCTACGGCACACAATTCTTCTGCGACCCAAAAGAGCGTCTGGTCGTGCTGGTCGGAACGGCGGCGCCCGGGGAAATCCGGAAGTGCTACCACGCACAAGTCCACTATACGTCTATGCCGCGATAGTGCGATAATTTACTTTCCACCGAAAGGTTCGATGATCCGCTTTGGGTACTAGGCAAACAGTGTTGCTAGTACGGATGGATGTCGACTGAGTGTTGCCGTTGTCATCTATCCGTGTCGGATTGATTGGACCAATACTTCAAGACGCGATCGCCTTCCGAAGAAGCCCCTGCAAGCCGGTGAGTGTCGCGATGCGCCCAGACGTCGCGCCTTGCCAACGATTGGCTTGCGTGATGAACGCTCCTTGATCATAACTCTATCTCTTGCCTACAGCGCCGTAGCGATTACGTGCGACCAGCCGCTATTACCAAAGTCAGATCGAATCGAGCCAGACCCTAAAGCAACGTCAGCGGGGCGCATCGCGGCTCGGTCCATTGCGGCCTCTCTTCCTCGCTCGACGGCCGCTTTTGGACGCCTGTGCAGTCGCGATCATGAGAGCTTGAACGCCTCGTTGATCAGCAATCGGGAAGCCTGATTTGGGAGCGGGCAGTGCAGTGCCGTCAACTGCACCAATTCTATTCGAAAATCAGGCTGATGAGTGTAGCGATTGTAGGGTAGTCTGCGTGCAGTGGTAAGCCATCGTACTGATTTGTTGATGTGCTCACATCTCCGAAACTGAACACCATTAGCAAGACGGATCCATGGCAAAGCTACTGGTGGGTGGCTGGGTTCACAATTTCGCAAATCTCAGCGGTCGCTTGATGTCTTAAGTGTTTCGCTTCGCTGGCCTGGTTCTTGCTAAACCGTCAGCAGTTCGTAGCGGCCACGACTACTCACTTGGAATGTTTCATGGATGATGCAACGGAAACGTTCTATAGCGTGATCAGACGTCAGGGTATCACGCGTCGTAGTTTCCATAAATTCTGTAGCGTGACGGCCGCGAGCCTGGGGCTTGGTTCGCTCACCGCAAGCAGTATTGCCCACGCCCTGGAGACCAAACCGCGTGTGCCCGTCATCTGGTTGCACGGGCTCGAGTGTACCTGTTGCTCGGAAAGCTTTATCCGCTCGTCCCATCCCTTGATTAAAGACGCGCTGCTGTCGATGATTTCGCTCGACTACGACGATACGATCATGGCGGCGGCTGGACACCAGGCTGGGGCCATCCTGGAAGAAACCCGTGCCAAGTACAAAGGCAGGTATGTGCTCGCAGTCGAAGGCAATCCGCCGTTGAAGGAGGGTGGCATGTTCTGCATTGACGGCGGCAAGCCGTTCGTTGAAAAGCTCAGGTGGATGGCAGAAGAGGCCATGGCAATCATCGCTTGGGGCACTTGTGCGTCCTGGGGATGCGTGCAAGCCGCCAAGCCCAATCCGACTGGCGCGGCGCCAATCGATAAGGTGATCACCGACAAGCCCATCATCAAGGTGCCAGGGTGCCCTCCTATCGCAGAGATCATGAGTGGTCTCGTGACGTTCATCGTCACGTTCGGAAAGCTTCCGGACCTCGATCGCCTAGGACGTCCAAGTATGTTTTACTCCGAGCGCATTCACGACAAGTGCTATCGCCGTTCCCATTTCGACGCTGGCCAATTCGTCGAGGAGTGGGACGATACGTACGCCCGCAAGGGCTATTGCTTGTACAAGATGGGCTGCAAGGGGCCAACGACCTACAATGCCTGTTCGGCCGTTCGGTGGAACGGCGGCGTTTCATTTCCCGTTCAATCCGGTCACGGCTGCCTCGGCTGTTCTGAGGACGGCTTCTGGGACAAAGGGTCATTTTACGACCGACTTACAACCATCAAGCAGTTCGGCATTGAGGAGAACGCCGACAAGATCGGCATGGCCACTGCCGGGGTGGTCGGGCTAACCGTCGCTGCCCATGCGGCGGTCACCGCCGTGAAGCGGTTGACCCACAAGCCGGATCGCGCGGCCGATAAAGGCAAACCGAGTTGAGGAGATACGACGGTGGCCGTCCAGACGCCGAATGGGTTTAGTCTCGATCGTTCCGGCAGGCGAATCGTCATCGATCCGCTGACGCGGATCGAAGGCCACTTGCGCGTCGAAGCCAATCTCGATTCCGACAATGTAATCCGCAATGCGGTCTCAAGCGGGACGATGTGGCGTGGCATCGAAGTCATCCTGCGCGGGCGCGATCCGCGCGACGCCTGGGCGTTCACCGAGCGGATCTGCGGGGTCTGCACCGGCACCCATGCGCTTGCCTCCGTGCGCGCGGTTGAAAATGCACTAGGAATCACCATTCCGGAGAATGCGAATTCGATCCGTAACATCATGCAGCTGTGCTTGCTCGTGCATGATCACCTCGTACATTTCTATCACTTGCATGCGTTGGATTGGGTCGACGTGGTTTCCGCGCTCAACGCCGATCCCAAGTCGACCTCCGCACTGGCGCAGTCTATCTCGCCCTGGCCGCTGTCATCCCCCGGCTATTTCAAAGATTTTCAGATCCGGCTCAACAAATTCTTCGGGTCAGGGCAACTCGGTCCGTTCAAGAATGGCTATTGGGGGCATCCGGCCTACAAGCTACCACCGGAAGCAAACCTGATGGCGGTAGCTCATTATATGGAAGCGCTCGACTTCCAGAAGGAGATCGTCAAGATCCAAGCTATCTATGGTGGCAAGAACCCGCATCCGAACTGGCTGGTCGGCGGCGTACCCTGCGCGATCAACATCGACGGAATCGGTGCGGTGGGTGCGATCAATATGGAACGACTGAATATCGTGTCCTCGATCATCGCTCGCTCGATCGAGTTTGTCGAGCAGGTCTATCTACCCGACATTGCTGCAATCTGCTCGTTCTATAAGGACTGGCTCTACGGCGGTGGTCTTTCGAGCAAAAGCGTGATGTCCTATGGCGACATCCCCGAAAACGCCAATGACTGTTCTGCGAAAAGTCTCAAGCTGCCGCGCGGGGTCATTCTTAATGGCAATCTCAAGGAAATACTGCCGATCGATCATGGTGATCCCGAGCAGATCCAGGAATTCGTGGCACATTCATGGTATAAATACCCCAGCGATTGCGGTGCGCTGCATCCCTGGGACGGCATCACTGAGCCGAGTTTTAAACTTGGGCCAGAATTCAAAGGCAGCAAGACAGATATCAGGGAACTCGACGAAGGCGGCAAGTATTCCTGGATCAAAGCGCCGCGCTGGCGCGGCCACGCCGTCGAGGTCGGGCCGTTGGCACGATACATCGTTGGTTATGCGCAAGGCAAAGCCGAGTTCAAGGATCCCGCCGAGAGACTGCTCAAGGGGCTCAATCTCCCTCTGACTGCGCTGTTCTCGACCCTTGGCCGTACAGCGGCGCGGGCGCTCGAATGCCAGTGGGCGGCGCATCAGATGCGTTATTTTCAGGATAAGCTCGTAGTCCAGCTCAAGGCAGGCAATACGGCAACTGCCGACGTTGGCAGGTGGCGCCCGGAAAGCTGGCGTAAGGAGGCCAAGGGCTATGGGTTCACTGAGGCGCCTCGCGGTGCACTCGGCCACTGGATCAAGATCAAGGACGCTAAGATCGACAATTATCAATGTGTCGTTCCGACGACGTGGAACGGATCTCCTCGGGATTCCAAAGGCAATATTGGCGCTTTTGAAGCTTCGCTGATCGGTACCCCGATGGCCGATCCGCAGCGGCCCCTGGAGATCTTGCGCACCATCCATTCCTTTGACCCGTGCTTGGCTTGCTCGACCCACGTGATGAGTCCTGAGGGCCAAGAAATGGCTTCAGTCAAAGTGCGTTAGGTCCATGCTGGATAGGGCTCGGAAGCTCCTCACGGCCGACGATGCGGCACCGACTGATCGCAGCATTGGCGTTGGCGTCGCCTACGTTTATGCGCCGGTCCGACTGTGGCATTGGGCTAACGCGGCGGCCATTCTGGTACTAAGTTTAACCGGCTACCTTATTGGGACCGGCACACCAGCGATGGAGGGAGAGGCAAGCGGCAATTTCCTGTTCGGCTATATCCGCTTTGCCCATTTCTCGGCGGGATATGTGGCCAGCGTTGGCTTTCTTCTGCGCATCTACTGGGCCTTGATGGGAAATGCGCATGCCATCCAAATCTTTTGCGTGCCGCTCTGGCGCGGGTGCTTTTGGCGGGAGGTGTATCAGGAGATTCGCTGGTATGCGTTCCTTACAGTGGAGCCTGACAGGCGCCCCGGGCACGATCGGCTTGCTCAGCTCGCAATGTTCTTCATGTTTACACAGACGATCACCTTCATGATCGTCACAGGCTTTGCACTTTATGGGCAAGGTGCCGGTACTGACAGCTGGCAGTACAAGGTGTTCGGCTGGGTGTTTTCAATCTGGCCGAACAGTCAGGACGTCCACACCTTGCATCATCTCGGCCTGTGGGTCATCGTGGTGTTCACGCTGGTCCACATCTACGCGGTGATCCGGGAACACATCATATCGCGCCGCAGCTTCTCTTCCAGGATATAGGCTGAGCGCGGGTTTGGCGATTGACCGGGAAGCGGATGCTCGATCCAAAAGACAAAAAACGGATCCTCGTGCTCGGCATCGGGAATATCCTGTGGGCCGATGAGGGCTTCGGCGTGCGTGTGGTCGAGGAGTTTCATAGCCGCTACGCCGTCGATAGTAATGTCACCGTCCTCGATGGCGGCACCCAAGGGCTCTACCTTGTCAGTTTTCTTGAGCGGGCTGATTGCCTGATCGTGTTCGATGCCATCGACTATGGATTGCTGCCCGGGCAGTTGGAGCTTGTACGAGATGACGAAGTGCCAAGATTTACTGGTGCCAAGAAAGTGAGCCTGCATCAGACCGGTTTTCAGGAGGTCTTGAGCGCGGCCGATTTTCTTGGCCGCCGCCCGCGAGAGCTCGCTCTCATCGGCTGTCAGCCGTTGGACCTGGAGAATTGGGGCGGTGCTCTGACCGCGCCGGTACGCTTTCAGATTGGGCCTGCGATTGAACTGGCTTGTAAGCTCCTGGCGCAGTGGGGCTCGCCGGCAAAACCGCGGGGCGCGCCGCTGCCTGCATCAGAACGGCTGTTGGCGAACAATATTGACCATGCGAATTATGAGATGAGGGCGCAGCCCGTCTAGCCTGCGACTGACAATGTGCCTTGGTTTGCCAATGACGATTGCTGAGACCGACGGCATCACGGCGCTGTGCGAGTATGGCAATGAACAGCGGCGTGTCTCGGTCATGCTGCTCGCCGATGTACCGGTCGGCGCCAAGGTGCTCGTTCATATCGACAGCGCGGTGCGCGTTTTAGACGACAAAGAAGCAAGGCTGATCTCGGAAGCACTTGACGGGCTTGAGGCCAGCCTCAAAGGCCAGGACATCGATCGATTCTTTGCGGACTTGATCGGTCACGAGCCACAATTGCCGGAGCACTTACGCTAGCCGTTCCGCTCGCTTGCGCCGACTGAGGGTTCTCACAAATCGAATTCCAATCGCAGGTAACGTTTGCCTGCAAAATATCAGGCGCTTCGCCGTTGGTCCGAGTGCGAGGCGCGGCCAGAGCATGATTGGCATGCGCCTTGCTAGCCGCCTGCTAGCAGAACCGAACAATATGAGAAAGGCGTCTGATGAAATTGCAGCCGGCGCAGCGTGGATCGGCGCGACCCCCTCCCTCCGACGTGGAGGGCGTCAGCGTCCATGCGCGCCTAGCCGCGCACGCTCAGGTGACGGTGACCGTGATGCCGCTGTCCGCGGCAGAGCTCCGGATCATCCAGCTCGCTTTCTTTCTTCCTGAAGTTGTCAGGAAGTTTCGGGAAGGCACGCAAGTCGCAGTGGTTTCCCGCATCGTTAGTGGCACACGAATCGGCAGGCTCGGCCGACGTAAGAGGCCGAGCGCATATGCTAGGCACGATGAACTCTGCCTGTTAGGCAAGAGATCGGGCCGTTTGCTTGCGATCAACCGCATCTCCCTACCGACCATTCGGGCACACGCCGCCAGCACTTGCGTCGGCAACTGCATTGCCCCTCGATGCAGAGAACGGAACATCGCATGATGAAACCAGCGATCCCCGTGGTATCCGGCGGCGCCGACCGGGCAACGAGCGACCTTGCCACTGGCTCTGCAAGTCTCGATGTATTCCATACCGACCCCATGAGTGCGCTCGCCGGCTGCGCCTGGCGCGATGCGCACGAGCGTGGAAGGAACTATCCGAACGCCACCTTGCTGGTAGCAAACGCCGCTGCTGCCGTTCGCGGTCAGGGAAGCGGTGCTCGGACACAACTGTACGGACTCGCACATCTCAACGATGACGAACGCAAGTTGATTGACGAATTGCTCGGAGCAGGTGAGGTGGCCGGCGTGGTTGCGCTGCCAGATGGTTCTTCGGCGCAAATCCGGGAGTCTGTGCTTGCGGGAATCTGGCGCCTGCGCATCGGCACCGAACCCGCGCATGAATATGTTGAGGTCGGGTCGATTCCGCAGATTGTTCGGCGTGCCGCAACTGACCTGACGTCCGCCGATCTCGTGATCGGCCTGCCGCCGAATGGCGCGATGAACGTTCAACCGGTGCTGGCCGAAATACGCGAGCGGGCGAGGGTCTGGCGATTAGGCATGCATGCCCATGTCATCAATCTGACGTCACTGCCAATGAGCATTATGGACTTGGCATTCCTACAGCAAAGCTTGGGCAATGGACCGGTCCAACTCATGTTGCGCGGCTACGGCGCCTGCCGAGTGCGGGCGACGGGGATCAGGAACGTCTGGTGCGTGCAGTTCTTCAATTCTACGGACGACATCATCCTTGATACGCTCGAGGTCGGCGGCGTGCCGATTGTTGCGTTGGCTGCCGATGAGGATTTCCAGGACTCAGCCGAGCGCATGCAGGAAATTATCGAGGCGTATTTCACATGAAGACGCCGGGCATTCGGCATCGGGTGGGATCCCGCAGACGGCGCATGCGCATGGACTACAGCTTACGCGGGATGATGGCGGAGTGTTGCGCATGAGCCTTGTTGCCCGCAACAAAATCGATGTCCGCATATTGCTAGCTGACGACAAAGTCGCCTCGGTCGAGATCCTGCCGCGAGTCCGGCCGCCGCTGGCGGGGGTGTTCGCCGGAAAGGAGCCTTCGACAGTGCTCAACGTGCTGCCGCGGCTTTTCGCGTTGTGTGTCGCTGCGCAGCAAACTGCATTATTGTCCGCCATCGAGACGGCGCGCGACGAAGTGATCACCCGCGCAACAAGGCAGCAGCGTATTGCACTTATCGTGACTGAGCGCATCGCGGATTTGGCGCGGAGCCTTTTTGTCGGACATCTTACGTTAGATGTCGCCAGTGCGGCGGCAATCCGTTCCCTGATGTCGGAATTGTCAGCGTTTGTCCGCTCCGCACAGCCAGCCTGGAGCTCCGCTCAACGCGAAGCAACCGCGCGGATTGTCGCTGCAATGGCCGCGCTCGGTCTACATGAGGGGGAGGCGCTGAGGTCCGATAGCCCGCTGGCGCTTCGCGTTGCGGCGCTTAATGACGTGGACGTGAAGTCAATTTCCGCGGGGCACTCATTCCTGTCTGTTGCTGACGACCCCAACATCACGAAACGGTTGCTCGGGGATGACTCGACGTTCTGCTATTGTCCCGATGTTGACGGACATGTGCCCGAGACGGGTCCATGGGCGCGCCAGGTCAGCCGGGATCGGGTCCCGCTGGGACCCTTCGGTGCGGCCGAGCGGCTGATGGCCAGAATTAATGAAGTCCTCCGGCTATGTGCCTGGCTCAAGGCCGGCGCACAGATTGGCGCCGCGGAGCATGGGATCATCGAAAGATATAAGCTAGGGCCGCGCCGTGCAGCGGCCGCGGTCGAATGCGCTAGGGGCCGTCTCTACCACGCGGTTGAACTCGATGCTCAGGGCCGAATATCCCGCTTCGAATTCCTTGCGCCGACGGAGTGGAATTTCCACCGGCGCGGACCGCTTGTACGGAACCTGCAAGGCGCGGTGCTGACGGCTCGGAGACGCGAAGATGCAGTCCACGCGGTGATTACATCGCTCGATCCGTGCGTCGCGTTCACCCTCAACGTTAGAGAAGTTCGCGATGCATGAAATGGCGATTTGTCTTGGCATCATTCAGATCGTCGAGGAGAAGGTACACGAGCGATCCTCTTCGCGGGTGCGAAGCATCTGTCTGGAGATTGGAGCGCTGAGTCATGCGGCGCCTGAAGCGATCAGGTTCTGCTTTGCTGCCGCTGCAAGGCGGACCGTTGCCGAGAGCGCGGCTCTTAACATCGTCGAACTGCCAGGTGTTGCCTGGTGCATGGGGTGTTCGAAGAGCGTCGAAATTGCTCGGCGCGGTGAGTGCTGCCCTTGCTGCGGCAGCTATCACTTGCAGGTGACCGCGGGCGAACAGATGCGCGTGAAAGAGCTGGAGATCGATTGATGTGTACTGTTTGCGGCTGCCACCAAGGGACGCCGTCCACAAAACGCGCCGAGAGCCATGAGCGATCCCTTCAGGACGATCGCGATTGCCATTCTGCCCTTCCGCCGGGCGGCCGGTGGCCGCCGCCGTCAAACCACGCTGGTGATAGCCATAATCACTGTGATCGCTCAGCCAATCACCAGGCGCATAACGCACAGGCGCTTCCGAGCGGCGGCGATCCGCCTTATTTGAGTGGCTGTGGCATGAGAAAAAGGCGGCGCGTTGAGATTGAGCGCGATATTCTGGACAAGAATAATGGAATTGCGGCGAACAATCGCGCGCTCTTCGTAGCCGATGACCTGCTTGTATTTAATCTTTTGTCCAGCCCCGGTGCCGGCAAAACGACACTGCTCGTCCGCGCGGTGTCCGAGCTCAAGTGCAGCCGGTGGGTCGGGGTCATCGAAGGGGACCAGCAGACCTCGAATGATGCCAAACGTATTCAGGCCGCCGGCGTCCCAGCCGTTCAAATCAATACCGGCAAGAATTGTCACCTCGACGCTGCAATGATTGGCGAGGCTTATCGCCGCCTGCCGCTGCTCTCGGGCGGTATTCTCTTCATCGAGAACGTTGGTAATCTGATCTGTCCCGCTGCCTTCGATCTTGGCGAAACCTGCAAGATCGTTGTGTTCTCGATTACTGAAGGTGAAGACAAGCCGCTCAAATATCCTGATGTGTTTGCCGCTTCGTCGCTCATGGTGATTAACAAAATTGATCTAGCGTCGCTGGTCGAATTCGATGTGGGCAAGGCCATCGAATACGCCAGACGGGTCAACCCAAAGATCGACGTGATTGTAGTTTCGGCTCGGACTGGCGAAGGCTTTGCCGCGCTCTACGCCTGGATCGATAGACAGGCGGGCCGTCAGAGGCGCGCCTTCGAGGACACAGGGCGATGAGCGCCGCAGCCACCTGCGACCGAACACGGCTGCGCGTGGTCGTGAGTGGGGCAGTGCAAGGGGTCGGCTTTCGTCCTTACGTCTATGGACTTGCCATTCGGTATGGATTGGCGGGGTTTGTCATCAATGGCCCTGAGGGCGTTATCATTGAGGTTGAGGGCCACCGTGCCTCGGAGTTTGTCGCCACGTTGCCGCTCGAGGCGCCTCCATTGGCACGGATAGTAGACATCTGCGTTCGCGAGACTGCGGCGCTCGCAGCGAAGGGCTTTTCGATCGGGACGAGCGAAGCCGGCAAATTGTCAACGCAGATCGTCGCTGACGCCGCGGTCTGCCAGCAATGCCTCAAAGAGCTATTCGATCCAGAAAATCGGCATTTCCTTTACCCTTTCATTAGTTGCTGCCATTGCGGCCCACGCTACACCATCGCCGAACGGCTTCCGTACGATCGCCGCAACACTGTGATGAGGGCTTTTAGTTTGTGCGCCGCGTGCGTGGCTGACTATGCCAATCCGGCAAGCCGCAGGTTTCACGCGGAGGCGATCGCGTGCCCAGCATGCGGTCCTCGGCTTAGCCATGGGATCAGCGATATTGTCGCGGCAATCGCGCGGGGGCAGATCGTGGCGATAAAGGGGTTGGGAGGATACCAGCTTCTTTGCGATGCGCGTAATCAGGACGCCGTGCAGCGTTTGCGCAGGAGAAAGCACCGCCTCCAGAAGCCGTTCGCGGTTTTGGTCGACTCCGTCGAGCGCGTCAGCGAGATCGCGGAGGCGAACGCGCCCGAGCTAGCGCTGCTAGAATCCGTAGCTCGTCCGATCGTCCTCCTGCCATCGCGCCACAATCTGGCGCCCGCCATATCTCCTGGTTTATCGCGAGTGGGTATCATGCTGCCCGTAGTGCCGCTGCATCACCTCATCTTCCATGCGCTTCGCTCGCGAGGTGTGCGTGCGGGTTGTAGCCCGGTCATGGTGGCCACCAGTGCCAATCTTTGCGGCGAACCGCTCCTGATTGATAACGCGCAGGCGTTGCGGCGGCTCAACGGAATCGCCGATCTTGTTGTGACCCATGATCGCGATATCTTGACGCGTGCTGATGATTCCGTGGTTTCGGTGGTGGCTGGCCGGCCGCAATTCGTTCGTCGTGCCCGTGGCTATGTTCCTGAGCCGATCCGCCTTGCGAGAGCCGTCCCGCCCGTGCTCGCCGTTGGCGGCGAACTGAAATCAACCGTCACCATCACCCGGGACAACCAAGCGTTCGTCTCTCAGCATATTGGCGATCTAAATACGGCCGAAGGTATCCGTGCATTCGAGAAGACGATCCGACACCTCACATCGAGCCTTGACGTGGAGCCTGTCGCGTTCGCCCATGATCTGCATCCCGATATGGCTTCTACCCGCTTTGCGCAAGCAAATGCTCGGGCGCTGGTCGCGGTCCAGCATCACCACGCACACGCTGCCGCAGTGATCGCCGAGCATGGCCATGCGGGACCAGCGCTTGCCCTGGTGCTCGATGGCCATGGCTTCGGCTCCGACGGCGGTAACTGGGGTGGCGAACTATTGTTGTGCGAAGGGACGTGGTTCCGACGCATCGGGCACTTAGCGCCCCTGCAGATGCCTGGTGGAGGTCGTGCAGCCCGCGAGCCGTGGCGCATGGCGAGCGCAGTATTACACGGGCTCGGTAGGGGTAACGAAATCAGGCAGCGCTTTGCGGCGCAACGGCAAGCCGGGCGTGTGTCGGACTTGCTCGATCAGCCCGGCGGGACCACCACGACCAGTGCGGGACGGTTGTTCGACGCGGCTGCGGCGCTGCTGGGGATTGCGCATTTGCAGAGCTATGAGGGCGAAGCAGCGATGAAGCTCGAAGCGCTGGTGCGGCGGCCTGTGATTCTCGAAGCCGGCTGGACGATCGATGGCGGCGTGCTGTCGCTTGGTCCGCTATTTTCGCGGTTGATTGCTGACGACATTGACGCCGCAGGCGGAGCCGGGCTGTTTCATGGCACTTTCGTCGCGGCCTGTGTGGACTGGGTCACACGCTCTGCGCGGACAAGCGGCGTCAATACCGTCATTCTGAGCGGCGGCTGCTTCCTGAACGCGGTGCTGGCGGACGAGATCCCGCGCGGTTGCAGCGCTGCCGGTCTTACACCGTTGGTGCCGCGGCGGCTGCCGCCCAGTGATGGCGGTTTGAGCCTTGGCCAAGCCTGGATTGCTGCACTACAGATTGCTCAACAGTCGTCCGCCAGGGGAGGAACTGCCTGACATGTGTCTTTCGGTTCCGGCGAAGATCGCGAAAATTCTACCCAACGACATGGCTCTCGTGTCGATCGAAGGCATCAGCCTGGAGATATCGATTGCCCTCGTCGACGAGCTCCATGTCGGCGATTACGTCCTTATCCATGTCGGCTACGCGCTCGCCAAGATCGATCCGACAGAAGCCAAACGCACGCTGGAGCTCCTGCAGGAGCTAGGCAGTGCCTCGCAGGAATGCCGATCATGAAGTATTCTGATGAATTTCGCGACAAGATCATCGCGCAGGGACTTGCGCGTGCGATTGACGCCGAGGTCAGTTCGCAAAGAGCCTATCGGTTCATGGAATTTTGCGGCGGACACACTCATGCGATCTCCCGCTACGGACTCGAGGATCTGCTGCCCGCGAACGTCCGGATGATCCACGGGCCCGGTTGTCCCGTCTGCGTTCTGCCCGCGAGCCGAATCGACATGGCGATCCGGCTCGTCGACCGACCAGAGGTCACTCTCTGCGTCTACGGCGACTTGATGCGCGCGCCCGGGTCGCAAGGACAATCCCTGTTGCGAGCCCGAGCGCTGGGCGCTGACATTCGTATGGTCTACTCGACGCTCGACGCTATCGGGCTCGCCGAACAGATGCCGGGCCGCGAGGTGGTCTTCTTTGCCATCGGATTTGAGACCACGACGCCCCCAACGGCGGTCATGATCCGGATTGCCGAGAGCAAGCGGATGGAGGGCCTGAGCGTGTTCTGCAATCACGTGCTTACACCCTCTGCGATGCACAGCATTCTCGAGAACCCGAAGATCCGCAACACCGGCGGCGTCCCAATTGACGGGTTCATCGGGCCTGCACATGTCAGCACCATTATTGGTACGCAGCCTTACGAGCCCCTGGCAGAACAGTTCGAGAAGCCGATCGTGGTCGCGGGATTTGAACCCCTCGACGTGCTGCAAGCTATATTGATGCTGGTGCGGCAAGTGAATCAACACCGCTACGAGGTAGAAAACCAATACAGCCGTGCAGTGACACGCGAAGGCAATCGCCGCGCCAAGGGCGAGGTGTCGCAGGTATTCGAACTGCGTGATCAGTTTGAATGGCGGGGGCTTGGACTCGTACCCAACAGCGGACTGAAGCTGAAGCGGTCTTATGCAAACTTCGACGCCGAGACGCGTTTTGGGATCCACGACATGCGTGTCGCAGACAATCCGGCGTGCGAGTGCTGCGCGATCCTGCGTGGCGCCAAACGGCCGGTCGATTGCAAGTTGTTTGGAAACACCTGCACGCCGGAAACGCCCATAGGGGCCTGCATGGTGTCATCAGAAGGCGCTTGTGCGGCGTATTGGACCTATGGCCGAGTTCACGATGAACAGGTGAGGCAGAGGTCATGAGCGTGAAAGCCTATCCACGCAAGCTCGACGTAAAGAACGGGCGCGTTGAACTTTGCCACGGATCCGGGGGCCGTGCCATGGCACAGCTGATCTCCGGCCTTTTTCACCAAGCCTTCGGAAATGAATGGCTCGCCCGCTGCAATGATCAGTCGGCGTTTGACGTTTCGGCCGGCAGGATGGTGATGACGACCGACGGCTATGTGGTTACACCACTGTTCTTTCCCGGCGGCAATATCGGGTCATTGGCTGTGCACGGCACGATTAATGATCTTGCGATGTCCGGTGGGCGTCCCCTCTATTTGTCGGCCAGCTTTATCATCGAGGAGGGTTTCCGGTTTTTGGATCTGAAGACGATCGCGGATTCGATGGGCGCGGCAGCACGCGGGGCCGGCATTTACATCATTGCCGGGGACACCAAGGTCGTCGAGCGCGGCAAGGCAGACGGTCTGTTCATCTCCGTGGCCGGGATCGGGCTTGTGGCCGATGGGCTGGATCTATCCGCCGACAAGGTAAGGGTCGGTGATCGTGTGCTGGTGTCCGGAAGCCTCGGCGACCATGGGGTGGCGATCATGTCAAAACGTCAGAACGTCGCTTTTCAAACCGAAATCGTCTCGGACTCAGCAGCGTTGCATAATCTCGTAGCGGTCATGATTGCCGCCGGCGGCGGCGGCATCCGGGTGATGCGCGACCCCACGCGCGGCGGGCTAGCTGCGGCTCTCAATGAGATTGCGCATCAATCCGACCTTGGGTTCCATCTGCAGGAATCAACCATTCCTGTGAAGCCTGCGGTTGCGGCTACTTGCGAGCTGCTTGGACTCGAGCCGATCCATGTCGCCAACGAGGGCAAGCTCGTTGCGATCGTCGCGCCTGGTTCGGCCGATGCCGTGCTTGCTGCCATGAAAGCGCACCCGCTCGCGACCGATGCAGCTGATATTGGCGAGGCGGTGGCTGACGATCACAAATTTGTGCAGATGACCACCGGTTTCGGCGGTCGACGCGTCGTCGACTGGCTGTGGGGCGAACAATTGCCTCGGATCTGTTGAACAGGGTCCGCAGCGTCCATTTTCTGGAAGCCATCAGTGGCCATTGGCCATCAACTCCTGGAGCGCTATCGCTTGATAGGCAATCCTGCCAAACACGCGAAACGTCATCTTTACTGCTTTCGAACTTCGGCAGGCTGTGATTTCGGTCGTTAGCTTCTCTGCGAGCCGAGACCGCAATTCGGAACTATTTATCGCTATCGCTCAGTATCGACGGTTAAGCTCAGCGAGCAAGGTCACACGATCCGCTCGGCACCCGTGGGTTTGAAATCCTGCGAAGCCTGTCAAATATCGCTGAATTCCTGCGCCATTTCGGTCGGCTGCGTCGCGATATCGCTGCTCGCTTCCGATAAGAAAGGCCGCGTCAGGCAGGGAGTTATCAAATGAAGGTCGGGGTCCCAAAAGAAATCAAGGCGCACGAATATCGCGTGGGCCTTACTCCTGGAGCTGCCCGCGAATACGTGGCAGCGGGCCAGAGCGTGATGATCGAGACCGATGCGGGCGCTTCCATTGGTGCAACCGATGACGATTATCGCAATGCTGGCGCAACGATTCTAACTTCCGGCCTTGAGGTATTCGCCTTGAGCGAGATGATCGTAAAGGTCAAGGAGCCTCAGCCGTCCGAATGGTCTCAGCTGCGTGAGAATCACATCCTCTTCACACATCTGCATCTGGCTCCCGACCTGGACCAGGCTACCGGCCTCCTGGAATCAGGATGCACCGCGATCGCCTATGAGACGGTAACTGATACGCATGGTGGTCTTCCACTGCTGGCGCCGATGAGCGAGGTCGCGGGTAGGCTTGCGATCGAAGCGGCGGGTAGCGCCCTAAAGCGGAGTACAGGCGGACGAGGGCTGCTGATCGGTGGGGTGCCCGGTGTTCAGCCTAATCGTGGTGATCGGAGGTGGCGTCGTCGGTACGCACGCGGCACGCATGGCGGTCGGTCTGGGCGCAGAAGTGACCATCATCGATCGTTCGATAATCCGGCTCCGCGAGCTGGACGAGCTATTCGAAGGACGCGTTCGCACCAGATTTTCAACAATCGAGGCCTTAGAGGAAGAGGTATTTGCGGCGGATGTGGTGATTGGTGCCGTGCTCGTTCCAGGTGCGAGCGCGCCGAAGCTGGTCCGCCGGAGCATGCTGAGCTCGATGCGCAAGAGGGCGGTACTCGTGGACGTCGCTATCGATCAGGGCGGCTGCTTTGAGACATCACACCCAACAACTCACGCGGATCCAACTTACGATGTAGATGGCATCATTCATTATTGTGTGGCCAATATGCCCGGCGCCGTTCCGCTGACCTCGAGTCAAGCACTGAATAACGCAACTCTGCCGTTTGGTTTGGCTCTGGCCAACAAGGGCTTTTCCGCCGTTCTCGAAAATCCCCATTTGCGCGCAGGCCTCAACGTCCATCGGGGCCGGCTAACTTACAAAGCGGTGGCCGAAAGCCTCGGGCTGCCCTTCTCACCGATCGAACAGGCTGCGGCCTGATCCCAAAGGCTCTCATGGGCGTTTCCTCCGTGACTAGGCCACCCTTTGGGGTGGCCTTTTTTCGGCTACATCAATCGACTGACGCCGCCGGCATCTATTTTGAGCTCGGAGCGTAGCGTAGGATCACCAGACGAACACCTGGCTTAAGTCGCCCGCACGAGGGGGAGACAGTGTACTTTTGCCCCATACAGCGGATGTGAATGCCAGTTTTGCTCGCAAGACGGGGCAACTGAAAATGCGTTCCGCAGGCCCTGAGAGGGACGCGCATCACGCGTGTGACGTATCTGGAGCGACCGCCGCGACCTTCTGACTGGCTGTGGCGAGGCGGACTGGTGAGGACCTGCCGGTTGCTGCCCCTGATGCTGTCGCGTAAGCCGCGGCTGTCCCGGTGAGTGGAATTAACAAGTTGCGCTCTGGTTTAGACCCGTGGAGAACTTCGTGATGCCGCGCGACGCATCGATCTTAGCCGCGGCACGAAGCCGTTGGGGAGGATCTCAGATCGTCCCCCTGAGTCTGGCGAAGGTGGTTCACCTGATCTGACTGCTGTGAATCAACCATGCGCAAATCAAAGCATCGAGATCAAGCCGCCACGCCCCTTGTAGGATTTGCGACAGCGTGTCGAGGCGGCGATTTGCGTTATCGAAATTACTCCAGACGAATCAAGCTCAAACTGTCTGGCACAAGACTTGATAGCAAGAAACTGTCCCGCACCTTTTGCTTATGGAATCGCAGTGATGGCTTACAAGATAATCGCATCCCAGTGCACCGTCTGCGGTGCGTGTGAGTTCGAGTGTCCCAATGCCGCGATCAGCCTGAAGAACGACATATATGTGATCAATCCGTCCCAATGTACCCAATGTGAAGGGCATTTTGACGCGCCACAATGCGCGGTCGTTTGCCCGGTGCCCGATACCTGCGTGCCGGCAAAGGTAGCGTAGCCGACGAGAGGAGCTCCCGCGCGAAACATAATGAAGACGCTCTCGACACCGCCGCCTTCCTAACCGTCTCCTGTTTTTCTCACTTGCTAGCCGCGAGTTCGTGGTGACTCGCGCGAGCCGCTCGCAGAGCTTGCGGCGGAACGAGCGCGCCGCCCCGAGACCCCGACAAAGGGACAGGAGTTGGCTTTAGTGCTTCTAAATTTTTCTGGCGAAATTTGATCACGACTAAATACAGCAGTCACCGCATCGCTGAAATGCGTCAGCTTTTTAGCTTGACTGAAGCCGCGGGCTCGATGCCCCTGGGCTGAAATGATGCATGGGAGAGCGACATGGATGGTCGCGGCGATAGCAACGGCACCAAGGCCGCTTCGACCATCGAAGCTGACGATGCGGTCGACCAGCGCCTGGGTCAAACCGTGCGGCTGCTGCGGCAGCGCGCCGGCCTCTCGATCCAGGACGTCGCCAACAAGACCGGCCTGTCCACCGGCATGATCAGCCAGCTCGAACGCGCACGTGCGATGCCGTCGATCCGCACGCTGCGCCTGCTCGGTATCGCGCTCGACGTCCCCATCTCCTATTTCTTCGAGAGCAGCGATCCCGCCGATGGGCAGCGCTACATCGTGCGCAAGACCAACCGGCGGCTGCTGCGGCTCACCGCCAGCGGCGTGGTCAAGGAAGCGCTGACCCCGGAAGGCAAGGGCCAGCTCGAGCTCTACGAGCTCACGCTCAATCCCGGCGCCTCCTCCGGCACCGACTTCCTGCAGCACACCGGCGAGAAGGCAGGCTACATCCTCTCGGGCAGCCTGCTGCTGTGGCTCGACAACCAGGCCCATGTGCTGGAAACCGGCGACAGCTTTCGTTTTCCCAGCATCGTGCCGCACATGTTCGACAACCCGACCCAGCAGGTGGCGCGCGTGATCTGGGTGACGACGCTGCGCCAGACCGATTCGCCTGCGGTTTGAGGCGCGCCAAGGGGTGTTCCGTATCCGGTTGAGTTTCCGGCGTGACTACAATGAACTTGCGGGCCGCACTGAACGCCCGACGCAAGGCGCGCGGCGAGCAGGAATTCTACACCCGCGAATTTCTGAAATGAGACGGTTGGCTTAACTTCGCCCACGACATGCTCAAGCGCGGCTTCAATGTCGGCTTCTTCGGTCGCGAGAAGAAGCGCAACGAAGTTTTGCAGATGGCGCTGTTCGAGCCGAGCCTGTGCGGCCTGGACGAGATCGATGCTGGCCTCGACATCGACGCGCTGCGTATCGTCGCCAACGCAATCAACGGCTTGCGTTCGCCGGGTCGACGGCTCGCAAGGAATGCGTCCATCTGAACGCCGACTTCTGCGAGATCAATTGCGATTTCTAAGTCATGACGGGTCACAAACTGTACAGTCCGACTGAGGTCGGGGTACTTTACGGCAAGTCTGAGCACTGGCCTCGATGTCGCCCTTCCACCGGAAGATGATTCGCGAGGTTGCGTTCCAGTGTCATTTACGGCGATCCGCCACGCCGGGTCAAAGCGGGACGCCGCCGATCGTCGAAGCCCATCGGTTTAGGCGTCGCTGTCGATTACATCAGTTCAATAGGCAAGGTGCAGAACCACACGCACGAGAAAATACTGCTCGGTTACCCGGAGGAGGGGCTCAGGCCATCAACTTCGTGCGCATGATCGGGACTCCGGCCGAGAAGGGCCTATCATTTCGTTTGAAGTGAAGGGAACACATGCGCATGACATTGCCGCCGTCCTCGACCGCGCCGGTGTAGCCGTTCGGACGGGGGCGCACTGTGCGATGCCGCTGCTCAAGTGTTTCAGCCTGCTGGCGACGTGCCGTGTGTCGCTTGGACTTTTACAATACACGCGAAGAGATCGATGTGCTCGTGCGTGCCCTTATCAGGCCGTACCAACTGCTCGCGTGACCTGGCGAGCGTACACGAGGCGACGCAGCTCGCGTTGAGCTCTGCAGCATGGGATCGTGCACGTCGCTATCATCGCAGCAGGTGAGCATCTGTAGGTGTCAATAAGTATAGAAGCATTGGCAAGCCTGTGTCGGCCAGCCCGCTAGCGGCCGACTTGCGCGTTCAATCGCAGAGCACTGCAGTCGCGGTAAGATCCAGAACTGGGCAGGAATTTCAGGCAGAGCCCGCCTTGTTCCATTTCGAACGGGGCCACGCCAAGAGTTCTCTGCAAAAGCGCGATGTCGGATTCGCAACAACGCCCGTGTCACCGCACGAGGCGCGCTAAGTAGCTTTGATTGTTACGGTTTTGGTGCCCACGAGACGCTGGCATGCTGGTTGCAAAAGTCTTGGTCAAGAAGCCGCCCTCGCAACAGCTAACGTTTGAAGGACATCAGATGAGTCTCGCCACGACCCAGAGCATCGCAGAAATCAGGGCTCGCAACAAAGAGCTGATCGAGGAGGTGCTGAAGGTCTATCCGGAGAAAACGGCGAAACGGCGTGCCAAGCACCTCAATATTCACCAGGCCGGAAAGTCAGACTGCGGCGTGAAGTCCAACATCAAATCCATACCTGGCGTGATGACGATCAGAGGCTGCGCCTATGCAGGGTCAAAGGGGGTGGTCTGGGGACCAATCAAGGACATGGTTCATATCAGCCATGGCCCCGTCGGCTGCGGTCAGTATTCGTGGGGCTCGCGTCGCAACTATTACGTTGGCACCACAGGTATTGATAGCTTCGTGACCCTGCAGTTCACATCCGACTTCCAGGAAAAGGACATCGTATTCGGCGGCGACAAAAAACTGGTCAAAATTCTTGATGAAATCCAAGAGCTGTTTCCACTCAACAACGGCATCACGATCCAATCGGAATGCCCGATCGGATTGATCGGCGACGATATCGAAGCCGTGTCACGAGCGAAATCCAAGGAATATGGCGGCAAGACCATCGTGCCGGTCCGTTGTGAGGGCTTCCGGGGCGTGTCGCAGTCACTGGGCCATCACATCGCGAACGATGCGGTGCGCGACTGGATTTTTGGCCATCTCGAGGGCGATGGCAAACCCAAGTTCGAGCCGACGCCGTACGATGTTGCGATTATCGGAGACTACAATATCGGGGGCGACGCCTGGTCATCACGAATTCTGCTGGAGGAGATGGGCCTGCGGGTAATCGCGCAGTGGTCCGGCGACGGCTCACTGGCTGAGCTCGAAGCAACGCCGAGGGCAAAGCTCAACATTCTGCATTGCTACCGTTCGATGAACTACATCTCACGCCACATGGAAGAGAAGTTCGGTATCCCGTGGTGCGAGTACAATTTCTTCGGACCATCAAAGATCGCAGAGTCCTTGCGCAAGATTGCGGGTTATTTCGACGACAATATAAAGGAAGGGGCCGAGCGGGTAATCGAGAAGTATCAGCCGCTCGTGAGCGCGGTGATCGCTAAATATCGGCCTCGCTTGGAGGGCAAGACGGTGATGCTGTACGTCGGCGGGCTCCGTCCGCGTCATGTGATTGGCGCATATGAGGACCTTGGGATGGAAGTCATTGGCACCGGATACGAGTTCGGTCACAACGATGACTATCAGCGCACAGCTCAGCACTACGTGAAGGACAGCACGCTTATCTATGATGACGTCAATGGCTACGAGTTCGAGCGCTTCGTCGAAAAGCTCCAGCCTGACCTTGTCGGGTCAGGTATCAAGGAAAAGTACGTTTTTCAAAAGATGGGTGTGCCTTTCCGGCAGATGCACTCTTGGGACTATTCGGGTCCATATCACGGCTATGACGGATTCGCGATCTTTGCGCGCGACATGGACATGGCTGTCAACTCGCCGATTTGGAAGAAAACGAAGGCCCCCTGGAAGGAAGCTTCGAGGGCCAAGCTCCAGGCTGCGGAATAAAGCAACTCATCTCGCTTGGGAAAGCCGGGCGATACCAATCTCGACGATAGTGAAGGATTTCACCAATGGCGCAGAGTGCCGAGCACGTGATCGATCATGTCGAACTGTTCCGCGGTCCAGAATACCAGCAGATGCTGGCCAAGAAGAAGATATTCGAGAACCCTCGCGATCCCGCCGAGGTCGAACGTATCAACGAATGGACGAAAACCGCCGAATATCGCGAAAAAAACTTCGCGCGGGAGGCGCTAGCGGTAAATCCGGCCAAGGCGTGCCAGCCGCTTGGCGCCGTATTCGCCTCTGTTGGCTTTGAGCGCACGTTGCCCTTCGTCCACGGCTCGCAAGGCTGTGTGGCCTATTACCGCAGTCATTTGTCCCGGCACTTCAAGGAGCCGAGCTCCTGTGTCTCTTCGTCAATGACGGAAGACGCTGCCGTATTCGGCGGTCTGAACAACATGGCCGACGGGCTGGCGAACAGCTACAACATGTACAAGCCCAAGATGATTGCGGTTTCCACAACCTGCATGGCCGAGGTGATCGGCGATGACCTCAACGCCTTCATCAAGACGTCGAAAGAAAAAGGCTCGGTTCCGGCGGACTTCGACGTGCCGTTCGCCCACACGCCGGCGTTTGTCGGCAGCCACGTCACGGGCTATGACAATGCGCTCAAGGGCATTCTGGAGCACTTTTGGGACGGCAAGGCCGGGACAGCGCCGAAGCTTGAGCGCAAAGCGAATGGGGCGATCAACATCATTGGCGGGTTCGACGGCTATACCGTTGGGAACCTGCGCGAGATCAAGCGCATATTGGAATTGATGGGCATCCAGCATACGGTTCTCGCCGACAATTCGGAAGTCTTTGATACTCCGACCGACGGCGAATTCCGGATGTATGACGGTGGTACGACGCTGGAGGATGCGGCGAACGCGATTCATGCCAAGGCGACTATCTCCATGCAGCAGTGGTGCACGGAAAAGACGCTGACATTCGTGGCGGAGCATGGCCAGGACGTCGTATCCTTCAACTACCCGGTGGGCTTATCTGCAACGGATGACTTCATCGTCGCGCTGTCACGCCTCAGCGGCAAGGAGATTCCCGAGCAACTTGCGCGAGAACGTGGCCGCCTGGTGGACGCCATCGCCGACTCCAGCGCGCATGTTCATGGCAAGAAGTTCGCGATCTATGGCGATCCGGATCTTTGCTATGGGTTGGCTGCGTTTCTGCTCGAACTCGGCGCCGAACCGACCCATGTGCTGTCTACCAACGGCAACAAGGCATGGCAGGAAAAAATGCAGGCGCTGCTTGCAAGCTCGCCATTTGGACAGGGCTGCCAAGCCTATCCCGGCCGAGACCTCTGGCACATGCGCTCACTTCTGTTTACCGAGCCCGTCGATTTTCTGATTGGCAACACTTACGGGAAGTACTTGGAGCGTGATACCGGAACGCCACTGATCCGCATCGGCTTTCCGATCTTTGATCGGCATCACCATCACCGCTCCCCCCTATGGGGCTATCAGGGCGGCCTGAATGTGCTGGTGAAGATCCTGGACAAGATCTTCGACGAGATCGACATGAACACCAACGTTCTTGGCAAAACGGACTACAGCTTCGACATCATTCGCTGATGAGCGACTGCGCGTGCCATCGCCCAAGCAATGGACGATGGCACGAGCACATGATGGTTGACTTTGCAATTTGTTCGCCCTGAGAGGAAACAGGATGAGTTCACTAGCGGCCACGGTCCAGAATATCTTCGACGAGCCGGGCTGCGCCAAAAATGGAAGTAAGTCGGAGGCTGAACGTAGGAACGGCTGCACCAAACAGCTGCAGCCGGGTAGTGCTGCCGGCGGCTGTGCTTTCGATGGCGCCAAGGTTGCGCTGCAGCCGTTCACCGACGTGGCTCACTTGGTACATGGTCCGATCGCGTGCGAGGGGAATTCCTGGGACAATCGCGGTGCGGCGTCGTCCGGCTCGGATCTGTGGCGCACCGCATTCACAACCGATTTGAGCGAAACCGATATTGTATTCGGAGGCGAGAAGCGGCTTTGCAAAGCTATCAAGGAGATCATCGACAAGTTCGATCCGTCCGCCATCTTCGTTTATCAAACCTGCATCCCGGCGATGATCGGCGACGACATCAACGCAGTTTGCAAGGCGGCGTCTCGAAGATTCTCAAAGCCGGTGATCCCGATCAATTCTCCGGGCTTCGTCGGTTCGAAGAACCTCGGCAACAAGCTGGCCGGCGAGGCCTTGCTTGACTATGTGATCGGTACGCAAGAGCCGGACTACACCACCCCGTACGACATCAATCTGATCGGAGAATACAACCTTTCGGGAGAGCTCTGGCAAGTGAAGCCATTACTAGACGAGCTTGGAGTGCGAATTCTCTGCTGCATCTCAGGCGATGGCAAATATCGCGAAGTCGCTTCATCTCATCGCGCACGGGCGGCGATGTTGGTGTGCTCAAAGTCCATGATCAACGTCGCACGCAAGATGGAGCAACGCTATGGGATTCCATTCTTCGAGGGGTCTTTCTACGGTATTCAAGATTCGAGTGAATCGCTACGCCAGATCGCCCGCTTATTGGTTGAACGCGGCGCCCCGACAGATCTGCTCGGGCGCACCGAAGCGTTGATCGCGCGCGAGGAAGCGTGGGCCTGGGGTGCGATCGAGCCGTATAAGCCACGGTTCGAAGGCAAAAAGGCGTTGTTAATGACCGGCGGCGTCAAGTCATGGTCGGTCGTTGCAGCACTCCAGGAAGCCGGGCTAGAGTTAGTCGGTACCAGTGTGAAAAAATCGACCAAGGAAGATAAGGAGCGCATTAGGGAGCTCATGGGGCATGATGCCCACATGATCGAGAATATGACGCCCCGCGAAATGTACGAGATGTTGAAGGGCGCGAAAGCGGACATCATGCTATCGGGCGGCAAATCGCAGTTCGTCGCGCTGAAGGCAGCGGTGCCTTGGCTCGATATCAACCAGGAGCGTTGCCACGCCTATATGGGCTATGTCGGAATGGTCAAGCTGGTGGAGGAGATCGATAAGTCGCTCTCCAGTCCGATGTGGAAGCAGCTACGTCGACCGGCGCCATGGGAGGCGTTGGCCAAGGCGATGGAGCAGATGAAATCGCCCGCGATCCCGCTCGCCGATCCGGCGCTCGCCGAAAAATCGCGCCGCGCCAGGAAGATCTGCATGTGCAACAGGGTCGATCTGGGCACGATCGAGGATGCAATTTACGCGCATTGCCTGAGGAGCGTCGAAGCGGTCAGGGAGCATACCAATGCGGTCGGTGGCTGCTGCCAAAGACGTATCGAGGAGATCTTGATGTCCGAGCCATCTGCCATGCGACAGGCCGCAGAGTAGGGAGGCGTCATGGCCATCGTCACGACGCCGACAAAAGCCTGCGCTGTCAACCCGCTGAAGATGAGCCAGCCGATCGGCGGCGCATTCGCCTTCATGGGGCTGGGCGGGGCGATGCCGCTTCTGCACGGCTCCCAGGGGTGCACATCCTTCGGGCTCACGCTCTTTGTCCGGCATTTCAAAGAGGCTGTACCGCTGCAGACCACCGCGATGAGTGAGGTCACGACTGTGCTGGGTGGTTATGAGAATCTCGAGCAGGCGATACTGAACATCGACAAGCGAGCTAAGCCAAAGATCATCGGAATCTGCTCGACTGGTGTCACCGAGACCAACGGCGACGACGTGGATGCCTACCTCAAGCTGATCCGGAGCAAGCATCCGCAACTCGCAAAGTTGCCGCTCGTTTACGTCTCGACACCTGATTTCAAGGGTGCGTTCCAGGACGGCTGGGAGAAGGCTGTCGCGCGCATTGTGGAGGTGCTGGTGGATGGGCCAAATGCCAGTCGCCTGAGGGATCCATCGAGGGTGAATGTTCTGCCGGGATGTCACCTCACGCCCGGCGATCTTGATGAACTCCGTGTCATATTGGAGGATTTCGGGTTGTCTCCGTCGTTCCTCCCTGACCTGGCGGGATCGCTCGATGGGCATATCCCCGATGAGTTTACGCCAACGACCGTCGGCGGCATCGGCGTCAGCGAAATTGCGAATATGGGCCGCGCCGGGTGGACGATTGCAATCGGCGCGCAGATGCGGCGAGCTGCAGAGGTCATGCAGGCAAAGACCGGCGTGCCTTTTCGTGTCTTCGAGCGGCTGTGTGGCCTTTGTCCGAATGATGAGTTCATGACGTTTTTGAGCGAGATCAGCGGCCGCCCGATACCCTTGAAATATCGACGCCAGCGCAGTCAGCTCGCAGATGCTATGCTGGATGCGCACTTCCATATTGGCGGTCGCAAACTTGCAATCGGTGCCGAGCCAGATCTTCTGCTCGATTTGTCCGGCATGCTGAGCGACATGGGCACGCAGGTGATCGTTGCCGTGACGACGACTCAGTCGGAGGTGATCGAGCGGATCAAGACCAAGGAGGTGATCATTGGCGATCTCGAAGATCTGGAAGACCTTGCCAAAGAGAGGCATTGTGACCTGCTGATCACGCATTCGCATGGAAGGCAAGCGGCGGCGCGGCTGAAGGTGCCGTTCTATCGCGCAGGTTTTCCGATATTCGATCGATTTGGCGCGGGACACCAGCTATCGGTAGGCTACCGTGGTACGCGGAATGTGATCTTCGAAATCGCGAATCTCGTGATCGCGCATCGCGACGAGAACGATCAGCCTACGCCCGATAAGTGGCGGACTGGGCGCGTACTGCCACGATGCGCGGGCCATCGCAGCTCCACCGTCGCGACTGAGAGGTCGGTTGCATGAAAGTTGCGTTTGCCACTCAGGACCTGAGACGCGTCGATGCTCATTTTGGTTGGGCAAAGAATATCGCAATCTACGATGTCGCTCCTGGAGGGCACGTCTTTGTTAAAGCGATCGAGTTTGATGGCGATCTTAAGGAAGACGGCAGCGATGATAAGTTGGCGCCAAAGATAGAGGCTATCAAGGATTGCGCAATCCTTTACGTCGCTGCCATTGGTGGTGCAGCGGCTGCTCGAGTGGTGGCCAACAAAATCCATCCTATCAAGGTGAGCAAACCAGAAAACATTCTAGTGCTCCTGGAAAGGCTCGAGCGGGTGCTGAAGGGCACACCACCTCCCTGGCTGCGCAAGGTCATGGCAAAGGACCAGGGGAGAACGTTCGAGTTTGATGAATGAGGTGATATGACCGCAAAAATAGAGCAGCAGGCCAGCCCGGTCGACGCGCCATTCCTCATCGATTTGGTCAAGATTTGGCGTGCTCAGGATACTAACGGAGCCTGGGAAGGGAAGAGCGATCGTGATCTGCTCGAACCCTATATCCTGAACATGGAGAAGCGGCGCGCATTGCCGATTATCGGTGATCCCGATGCCAAGACACTGTGGCGGCTTGAGCTGTTCTTCAATGCAGTTGCGCTGTCAGTAGAGAGGGAGACCGGCGTTATGATTCAGCCGATTCTGAAGCTGCATCATGAAGGCTTCGGGCGCATAGTGCTCATCGCAGGGCGGTTGGTCGCCGTAAACAAGCAGCTGCGCGACGTGCATCGCTTCGGATTCGACAGTTTTGTCAAGCTGGCTCAGGAGGGGGATAAATATGTCAGGGATGGAGTTGACCTGATTCGGAAATTCCCCGACGTGGCGAACTATTGAGGATGCACACTCATGAGCGATCGTGAAACACTGAAAGACGAACTAAGGAAGGTGTCCGCCAAGGCGATTCAGGCCAAGATGGATCTGCACGACCTTTCGGAAGAACTGCCCATCAACTGGACCTCGATCATGGTGGTCGCGCAGAAGGCGTACGATACTTATGCCGAACTTGAGCGCAAGAGCCTCGCCTTAAAGGCGCTGGAGAATACCTAGAGGGAGCAATGCATGTCGTTTCAAACACGAGACGGACGCGACTGGACGCCACAATACTTGATCACGATCGATTCAAAGAAATGCATCGGCTGTGGCCGCTGTTTCAAGGTGTGCGGTCGAGATGTCATGACCTTGAAAGGAATCAACGAGGAAGGCGAACTTATCGACCTCGACAATGACGAGGACGATGAGATCGAGAAGAAGATCATGGTCCTGAACGATCAGGGTGCCTGCATCGGGTGCGGTGCGTGCGCCAGGGTTTGCCCGGCCGACTGCCAGACCCACGTTTCAGCTGCAGCCGAAGCTGCATGAGCGAAGGCAGCTCTCCGGGGCCTTTAGGAGCAGCAGCTTTAAGAGCAGCAGGCCCGGCTCGGATTGAAGGAGAGCATTTTCAGGAACAGCTGGGCCGCAACGATATCATGTCCGTGGTAGGTCTTCAGGTTACTCATCCGCGCGAGAACGCGGGCGATATCTTCCTGGAACATCAAATCCGAGAGGAGGGCGATCATCCGTTGGTCTTGTCACGTCCTGCCAGGAGAGGCATGGAGGCTGTTTAGCGGAAATGGGTGTTGTTCACGTGGGCCGCAACAACCGAGTGCTTTGATCCTAACCAGCACCCCGAAGTGTGGATGAACGAGAACGACGAGTGGAAGCGGGTCGACAGGCCTACCCCTCGTTCGTTCTTTAATCGCAGGCACGGGTCAACTCCGATAGCGAACGTGATCCACTGGGGTTCATGGTTCTTTCCGCGGTTGTCTCCACAGGGACTCGGCGCATGATCGCGCTCAAAAGGTGTGCATCTCGACGTGAAGAGTGCGGCGCGTAAAGCCCGCAGGTATGACTTCAACGTTGCCAAGACCTTCGTCGCGGCGGGGACGCTTGTTCCGCCGAAGGCGCATCTAGTGTGGTTTAAGACTGCCTCATGCGGCGCGCACCTCTGGCCGGAACTCGGTGCTATCGGCGGTCAGGAAGAGACGCCGTAGAGTCTTCAGCCAGGCGCGCAAGATGACCAGCTGCCGCTGAGAGTCGCCGGCGAGCAAAATAGCTGGAGTCACAACCGCAGGCTGTGTGCATCCGATGCTGGCCGCTCGAAACAAGCTCGTGGTCCTGCGGCGCGCCGGCTGTTCTCGCTGACAGCGGCGGATGTCGATCCAGTCCCAATCGACCTTGGCGGCGAGCTGAACCGCGAGTGCTTCATATTGATCATCTGGTCCAGCCTGGCCCGGAACAGATTGCCCGATCCCGTCGTCCTATGCTTCTTCGGCCGCATTGCAACCTCCGGTGCGACGACGGAATCATGGTTGTCGAGTTCACGGAATCCTGAAAATGAAATTTGGAGACTCCGATGCCCGGTGTACCAAACCGTGCATTCGCAGATCAGTCCACAACGACGAGACACGGTTATAGCGCATTTGCTTAACGGTTATTTACTGACGAGGCGTTAGCTTCCTTTCACAAAAGCCGGCGACAGATGCTCAACCTCGGCGCGTCAGCTCGTGGTCAGCTAGACCCCTTACCATCGTCGGTAGAGCTCGAGCAACGCGAGCTCAGCACCCGCAAACCCTACCGATAGGAGAGCGATCCGATGTATGGCCGAATTGTTGGCTCATCTAGCCAATCCACAAGCGCTACCCAGGCTGATCAAGCAAGTCATTCAGATGATGAGGGCTTTGCGGAAAGGCTTGCAGGCATGACGCCCGATGCTGGCCCAAGTTCGTCTCAGGCAGCGACACGGCCGTACTCCGTAATTTACGAAACTCCGATCAAAGAGATCGATATTCGTACCTTTGGGAAAGAAGTGGAGGCCTTCTATGGTGACGACATCAAGTACATTGCCGAGCGTCCACTGGAGTACTCGGATTTCATATCCACAAAAGCTGCGCGCGCGGCATTCGTTGCTAGAACCTATGGTCACACCGACGAAGATACGGACCAGGCGCGATATTACGCCTATCGTTTGGGTGACAAAACTGTCGGGCTTCTGAGGACAGAAGGCGAACTTCGGGTAGGAGGAAGGCGATTCAGCGCCCAGTTTCCCGGTCGAAACGCGGTCACATCCCAAGTAGATCTTCGGGTTACTCATCCGCTCGTCGAGAACGCTGGCGATATTCTACTTGAGCATCAGCTTCGGGAAGACGGAGAACAAGCATTGATTATGTCAAAACCTGCGCTCCCAGGCATGGAGCCCCGTCTGGCTCAGATGGGCTTTGTTCGTGTGAGTGATAAGAATCACTGGGTACTTGATCCTCACCAGCATCCCGACAAGTGGACGCATAACGCTGAAGGTAAATGGCAACGTGTAGGCAAAGGTGAAGGATATCTTGCCGCCGAGAGTAGTGGTGCTCAGGCAAACATCAAGCGAGCGTCGAGTGAAGCAAGTGATGAGACAGAGTCGTCAGGCGATGACACGTCTTGGTACTTCGAGCGCCTCAATCTGGGTCCGGGGCCGGCTACAGAATAGTCGCTGTGGACGAGGTCGGGCCTGAAAGCGGTGGCTACTCGAGCTCATTGAGTATGTTGCTGCAGGAATGGCTCGCCACTTCAACACGCGCTTGCGTCAGGCGGCGGGATCGCGCCCAGAGTGCTGCCCGATCAGCGCTGGGCCGCTCGCCGCCAACGCGGCTTAGCCCTCAGCTGCCTGCGCTGGCGCTGCGCAGCCCGGTGCTCCCCCACCGCGGTTGGCTAGGGGCGGCGGTCGACCGACCAATCCTGCTTGAGTGGGGCATCTTGATACAGTCGGCGACATCGTCAATGCACCAAAGCAGAGCGGTACTGTCCAGAATCTTTCGCACTTTTGATCAGG
>NZ_LBJW01000091.1:0-77551 GCF_028128865.1 Bradyrhizobium sp. CCBAU 11357
AGCCACAACTCTCTGAAACCGGAGCCGTCGCCTGATCAAAAGTGCGAAAGATTCTGGACAGTACCATCTCGACAAGACCCCGCAGTCGTATGCAAGCGAGTCTAAGGGACTTCTCGGCTCTTTCTTCAAAGGCTGCGGCCGACGTCGCGGAAAAGTGCTGCAGCGGCCTGGATGGCGAAACTTTGGACGAGAACCCGCCGGCTTACCTAGAGCTGGCCCGTTGGTTTGGACAGCGCCCGTTGGATTTAAGTGGATTCCTGCCGGGTTATGCTGAACGCGGGGCTTTACGATATTGTTGTTGCGTTGGGCGTAGCCCGACCAGAGCGACGACAATATCGTCGGCGACAGTCATGCCGCCATCACTATAGCTTGCGTGCCGAAGTAAACCTCGTCGGGCGTGCGCCTTCAGTGGCTGCGGCGCGATCACTTGTCAATTGGAAATGGCCGGCCAGAATGTCCGCTTCGCTGACCGGTCATTAGAGAGGAAGCGGTAGGCTGCCTTGGTATTCGCCTAATCCGGGCAGGCGAGCGGAATGCCTTGTCCCATGGCGCTTCCAATCTGCATGAGCAGTTTACGGAATCTGTCGCCGAGCCGCGCGTCCCTAAGCTCGCTTCCACTAGTCTCTCGACCAACTCCAACATTCACCCTCCAAGGATCGCAACCGGCCTCTTGCCGATCGAGCCCTTAATGTCAGCCCATAGAGCACCCCTCGCGAATCAGGTGCTCAGCAAGGAATCACAAGTGATTCTTTCGACTCAAGATTTCGCCGATCAGCAAACCAGGCCGAGTGGTCAAACTTATGGGTAATTGAAAGCCTCACCGGATGCTCACCCCAAAGGCGGCCGACTGCACAGAACCCCCTCGCCCAGAGCTCCCTCCCAAGAAGATGTGGCAGATACGGAGGGGCATCAACGCGGCCAATTGATCCGGGGAAAACGGGGAATTTCACCCTGCCAATAAATTCAAGAATGACGGCTGGCCTTCACACAGGAGAGGTCCAAGGTTCGATCCCTTGTGCGCTCACCATTTTAGGGGCTTTTTTGAAGCCTCCCAGGTTTTTCCAACGTGAGAGGGTGCTTGTAAGCGAATCGCCGCGTTCACATCGCCGCGATCAGGTCGGAGCTTGAAGTATCTCCGCAATCTCGTTTGCGGCTTCACATTCCCAAGCGACCAAAACCTTCCACCTAACCTTCGAAGCTCGTTGGAGCGGCCGGGTGAATGCGCAGTTCTTGGCACGCTGCGTTTCCCCAGCCATCCACAACGCAGGCACCTCTGACGACGATCATCACACGCTTTTCATGTTATATATTCGCATCTAGCGAGTCGCGGGCATCGGACGAGGTCGTCTCGACGATCAATTTCTTGGTTCAACACAGAGGCGTCACATGGCTTAATGCACAGCACCGGTGGAAGGGCATCGCTCGGCGATGCTGCCATCCGGCACTGCGCTATTGTTCAATTGGAATCGTCCCGCTGAGCCAGAGCCGTGATCCGCCTCCGAACGACCAACCAGCCGTGTAAGCAATCGGTGCGCCGGCGAGTGCTTTCGCGTACAGCGGCGCATCGGACCATTGCGCCATCCGCGGGTCGGCGCCAAAATGGTAGTTCAACCCGATCTTTCCTATGTGATAGTTGCTGGACAGGCTGGTTGTGTTCGCCGGAAGAACTGCGAACGGCTGGATTCTGCTCCGTGGGAGGCGTTGCGACGCTCGGTGCCCCGAATGCAGATAGTTATGCTCAGCTTTCACCGACCATGCAGGCGTAAGCGCTTGCTCGACGCCCAGCCCCATGGGGGCACCGAAGCGACCATAGTCAACATGGGTTTTCTCCTGTGGCCAATCAAACTCGTGGTTATTGAAGACCTCGCCTCGATTGTTTTGCCAAGCGACGCGCCTCCCTCGAGATAGGCCGGCGTGTGGCCCAGCGCGCCAAACGCGTAGCCGATGCGGCCGGTCCCGGTGGCAAAGACGTTGCGGCCTGCCTTGCACTTTGCGCTCACGACAAAGCCGCACGCCGCGAGGCAGGTATTGGTGCCGTCGGAGACGGCACCGCTGGCCTCGAGTTCGACACACCACTCAGCCGTTCTTCTGCCAATTGTAGCCGATCTGGCCACCGGCGAGGAACACTGGGGTATCGACGACATCGCCATGGATTGACGAACCGTAGGATTGCTGAGGGAGGTGCGGCCGTAGCCGCCGCCGCAAAGAGAGCAAGTCGCGTGCCGTAGGGAATTCGCGGGCTCTGCAGGCACTTCGTCGCGGCGTGCGGCGTCAAGTTGCTGACATTGTGTCAATACCGACAGCCGCGCAGCCACTGCCCCGCCAGCAATACTTAGCTGGCGCGGTGTCATGGGTCCACGCTCACAAGGCGCTGGTCTCCCTGGGCCGCCGATCGGCGTCGGACCCCCGCGCCCACTCAAAATTGGCCCTCAGCTCGTACTTGGTCGGCGTCTGCACGGGCAGATCAGCCGGCTTCGCACCGGCACCCTTAGCAGGGCCATCTTAAGCGGCCCAGACGTCAACCTCCTCTTCCTCCAAAACGCGGACGAAGTTGCCGGGCGGGCCTCGGCCTCCGTCAAATCGGACGCATGCCCGCGCTGCTTAGCTTTACACTTCTGGATCTGAAATGCGGGTCAGCATTCTCACGTGCGGTCCCGCCCGTTTGAAGATCGGCTCCCAAAAGGCATAGGCGTCCTCGACGAAACTCTCGGTTACGGTGAACTTCGTGAGCGCGCCCCGATATGCGGCCTGTCGCCGGCAGCCCTGCCCCTCCACAAGCTGCCAGATGAATTGAGCGACCTGGCGTGCGTATGTGCTCGGAGGACCTTGGTGGTTGGGTACGATCTCAAGTCGCATGGTCCCAGCGTCACGCGTCTGCGGTTCCGTGATATTGGCAAGCCAGATGAAAATTGATGGATCAATGCTCGCGGCATAGCCGTCGCGCTTGAGCTGCTGATTGATGATAGAGAACGCGCTGGCGGCTTCTCTGAAGCATTCGCTCAGGATGAAGTTCGCCTCATTCTCCAGCTTTCCGCTCCGAAGATCGTCCAGTAATCTGACCGCCTCGTCAGTGAGCCGCCGCATGTATCGCGGTTGGGGCTGCTTTGCGTCGTCGTTTGGTTCCTCCTGTATAATCAATTCGACCGCATCCGCGCGGAACTCCGTTGCGGCATCTTTGAGAACGGGCAAAAAATCGCTTTCAACGCAGGAATCGCCGACGTCTTTCGACGCCGCGTCGCCTCCTACCCGTGTCTCCACAAGATTCTTTGCGTGGTCCAACGCAACGTTCAGGCTGGCTTTGAGGTTTTCAGAAGCTCTTTCTTGAGAGTCCTCGACAGCCTTTACCATCATCTCCGCGGTACTGTCGGATTCTATGAGTTCGTCCTTAAGCGGCGCCGCCGCATTCCGAGATTCAAGCTCCGCAAAGGGGCTCGGAGCCGTCGCTTGCTTTGCTAGGATCGTTTGATCAGACGTATTCGCGCCTGTGTGCTCCGATCGCGGATTGGAAGCAGCAATCTCGCCGGACAATACAAACAGGCCATCGTCAACGGCTCGGCTCGCCGCCGCGGTAAGATCCACCAGCGAGCGCCGCACGCATCGCCTCTGCCTAGCGCGCCGCTTTTTCGTTTCTTGCGTATGGCTCATGATCTGACGACCCCTCGACAAGCTTTTTTAAGACCCAGCGCCACAGCTCACGAACTTCCTCCGAGGCTCTTCCCTGTTGTGCAAACTCGGTCACGCCTAATCCTGCCCCAAGTGCGTCCTGGTGGTCATTGCGCTGTCCGACATAGGGAAGCGCAAGCACCCCGAGCGAATTGAGCGACGTTGCAGCTTCGCTCAGGCGACAGCCCCGCGGTGGCGTCTGATTGAGGACGAAAGCAAATCGGCGGTTGAGCCTAAGAATAGCACTCACCGTCGGTATCGCAGCTTCGATGTCGGCTGGACTCGGACGCACCGGGATCAGGCAAAGATCGGCCTTCGCGATGGCGCGCATGGCCAGTGCATTCTTTGTGGCGGCGGTATCGATGACCGTGAGCCAGATCCCCTCAGCTTCAAGGCTGACGAGCGCCCCTTCTATTTCGGCGGGATCGGCGACCCGAACGACGCGCGGATGAGGATGGCCGCGCCGCTCTACCCATTTTGAAATCGTGCCTTGTAGATCCGCGTCGACAATTGCGACGCGCTCCCCGTTCCCCGCCGCTGCGACTGCAATTCCGACCGCCAGCGTGCTCTTGCCGCTTCCGCCTTTTTGGGTGACCAGAGCAAGGACATACATTGCCTGCGCCTCCAGACAACAACGACATGAAACGCACGAGTCGTCGAAAACACTTAGCCCACGGATCGGTGACCTATCATTCCCCATCGTGAATCGCATCAAGAGCGAGCGTGGAACTCACAGCCAAATCAAGCCCACCACCAACGATATACCGCGAGATGGTGCAACGTCCGCTCGTACCTCATAAAATCGATCGGCCTCCGACGCTGTCGAGATATCCTTATTCTGCGACCAAGTTCGCCCACTTCAAAGACGCAGAGAATAGTAATCGCGGCTCAACAGCCGGAGTAAGCCTACAAGATCATGTAGTTGTAGTACCGCTGTTTACAAGGCTCTCTCCTGAAGCCCGTCGCTGACACCGGGGAAGCCATGTCGACAGTTGCCAGCGCAATTCGGCGCCTTTGGTGCCGAAGCTTTCTTGCTCTTCTGGTGATCATCGCGGTCACTGCTTTGATCGCGGTCCTGACCGGCCCCCAGCTTGGTGCGACAATCGAAGCTCTCGAGCCGCCTGGCTGGCGGCGAAGTTCCTGAAATGGATGATCGCCAAACATCCGGATGCGTTGTTCGCACTAATCCAGCGCGTCAGGCCCAACTTGGCGTTCGGCGTCGCGGGCCGGTGTTCATCACCCGCTTCCCCGACGTGCAGGAAGCGCTGACATCTTCAACGCAACCTATGCGCCGATGATGGACCCTTCCGTCGGCCCCTTCATGCTCGGCCGCGACTGCACCGAAATTGACCAGCGCGACAAGGGTTTCATGCGCGCCTTCATGCGCATGGAGGATCTGCCGGCAATTCGCCAGAAAGTGCGCAGCCTCGCCAACGCGTCCGTCGAAAGCAGCTCTATACCCAGAACCAGATCGACGTGGTCAGCACGTTGTCGCGCCTGGTGCCCATTCAGCTGACCGGAGAATATTTCGGCTTTCCCGGCCCCGATCTGGCGTCGTATTCCGCTGGTCGCGCGCCAGTTGCACCAGGACAACACTGACGCTGGGCAGGAGATGCGCGCCTACCTGACACAGCTGCTAGCACAACGGCGCGAGCAGCTGAACACCGGCGCGCCGCTCGACGACGTGTTCAGCCGCTTGCTGAAAAGTCATTTTGACGATTCGATCGGCTTCGCTGACGAACGCATTATTACCAACATGATGGGCACGCTGGTCGGCGGAATCGAGACGACTTGGGCGGCAATCGTGCAGCTCCACGAGCAGTTGTTCAAACGTCCGAAGATCCTGAAGGAGCCGATCGACGCCGCCTACAGCAACGACGATCATCTGATGTATCGCTATTGCTGGGAAGCGCTGCGCTTCAACTCAATCAATCCGTTCGTGGTGCGCCAGTCCCGGACCGATTACCGGATAGCCAAGGGCTCGTTGCGCGCGGCAACAATGAAGGCCGGCAGCACGCTGCTGATCTCGACCCGGTCGGCGATGCGGGACGGCTTGAAATTGCCGGCGCCGTCCAGCTTCGCCATCGACCGGCAGCAGTCGGTCTATATGCATTTGGGCTACGGGATGCACACCTGCCTCGGCGACGAGATCAGCCACATCCAGGTTCCGGAAATCGTTCGCCGGATCCTGCAAATCCGCGGGGTGCGTCCCGCCGCGGAGATTGACTACGCAGGAGGGCCGTTTCCAGAGCGTTATCCGATCACCTACGACACAGCCGCCTGAAGGGCAGACTTCCCAACAACGAGCCGAGACTAGGGAATGGTCTGCAATATCCAGCGGCGAGGCGATTGGCTGTTAGCACTTCGTGAATGGTCAGAGCATAGTCGCCCAGTGCCCCACTAACCTAGATCGCTGGCGCGATGTTCTGGGCGCGCAGGCGACCAGGCGAAGCCTTCGGTCTGCTCGAAGCGCTTGGCGAATGTCTCCTCGAGGTCCTCCTCGGACGGAAACGTCGCGTCGTCGGCAAGACGGCCGAGGGTCGACCCGTCCATCAGCATGAGGTCGACGTCGCGGGGAGATCGCCGCCTCGCCGGTGGGCGAACGGCGGCGAAGAAACGCTGGATGCTTACGGCATAGATGGCCCCTCCGATCTTCCGGCGGAGCACCTCGCGTGGATGAGGGCGCTGCCACTTCAATTTCGCGACGAGCACAGGTTGTTTGTTCATGCCGAAGTAAGACCAGGCGTTGACTTGGAGGCTCAATCCAAGGGTGATATGTTGTGGATACGTGAACCGTTCCTATCCTCAAGGCTGTGGCACGGTGCACTCGTGGTGCACGGCTATACGCCGACAAGCAACGCGTACCCCTGACGTTCAAGCCAATCGCGTCAACATTGATACAGGAGCTTGCTTCGGGGACCTCTCACGGCAGCAGCATTTGGTCCGGTACTGTCCGGGCCTCTGTTCTGTCTCGACAAGCAGATGCTGCTCGGTCCACGGTCGCGCGATGTCTCGGCCGCCGATGTCTGCAGTGGAGCCTCAAGAGTCGCTCGCTCCCGGTCTTTCCCTATTTAAGCGACCAAGACGATCAATATGCCGGTTCAGGCGCGCCCTAAACGAACTCCTGACTGAACTTCCGTCTCTTGGTCGCTCAATTCCGTCTTCTTGAACACCCAATCTCAGTATCTAGCAAAGCTGGTAGCAGCTTATCTGAGCATACCTCAGAATTGAACGAGGCCACAAGCCCATCGCTCACTGTTTACCTGGATTTGTGTCTTCCGATAGGATGTCAATCACCTTGAGCCTGGCGTCATACTCCTCGTATGAGCCGAGCACGGCTTGGCCAACTGACAAATTGTGCACGGGGTCCACTATTGAGGGGGAGTCGTAGGTTAGGGAGGTGGGTCCGGTAAAGTGAACTTCCTCACCAAACTCGTCGCGTCGCAACGTTCTGGCGGTGCACCACTTGATGAGTTGCGTTACTGCTCCTTTTCCGCTCTCATTGATGGGCGGAAGATGTCGAACCGAATAGAAATACGTTCGCGCAGAGTGCGTCTGCTGGGAGTCCGAACTCTTGCGCTGGTCTGGTTGCGCGGTGAGGGTGAGTAGGCGCTTGCCGGCCGGACGCTCGAGCGCTCCCTGAAATAGACCGCCCTCTCTAATCAGAGTAATGTGCGCCAGCTTTTTTGGAGCACCAAGAACCTCTCGTCCCGAGGCGAGCGCGGCATCGTTTGTTGTCACGTACATGTAAGGAATGTAAAAGCCAATCTCACCGCCAGAATCACGAACTTGAATTCCTGAATAGCACTCCAAGTATGACCCCACTGTGCTTGAGGGATAGCTCGCGACGCCAACAATGGCGATTGCTGGGTTCGCCGACGGTACTAACCCCTTCGGCAATAGATGGCGAACCTCGTTCCCCACGCTGAATATATGGTTTAAGGCTCGGCAGCGGAGAAACGTGCTGCCAAGGTCTTTGCTCCCATGGTAGAGGGGCGCATCAAACGGAATACCTTTAACGTCGGGCATGGCATCCCTCCTCGCTCTTGAGGGTTTACAATCGGAGAGCCAACTGACTCATGTCAAGACTTTCTGGTTGTGGAAGCATCATGAAGAGAGTGCAATGTGCGCCCTCGTATGCGGCTTACGCGTCCGTCGGCTTATAGTGAAGATCGGAATTGTCCTTACGAGGCCGCCTTGCACCTTAGTTTTGTATTGCTGAATGGGCTTGACGTTGTGCATACATTCCGGAGAAGCGTACTGGGGATGACATTGAGTCAATGCGACTCGCAATTTATGGTTATGCAACGTCAATGCCATCGTCTTGTTATGGGGGGCTAGACGGATTGCTCGGCTGCAGATGACGAACTGGAGTACGAGAGCCCACCGACAACTTCGCTTTCTGTCTTGTTGCCTTCCGCGCTTGTTTGTTTGATGGCACAGAATGTTAAAAGTCCGACATGACTAAACGCGGAGGCAATGATGAGGAGGTTCGCAAAGCGGTCGAATTCGTGGCTAGCTTGACTAAACTAGATCGGCCGCGACAGCTATCTCGGTGCATGGCCGAAATACATCCTCGCGGATACCGACGTCCTGCGAGGCACGTCGGTAGAGCTCCAGAACCCTATAAATTCTGGTGAGTTTGCGTTCTTGTCAGTGTCTGGCGCGGCGCTTGCACTGAATGGATACTCCAGTTCGCACATTCGGAGAACATGCATCGTTATATTCCAGCTCCTCGCGCTGCCGCTCACAAAGAGCTCGCTACCATCTGCCCATTGGGATACGACATTATTGGAGGCAACCCAGCCGACGATTAGTCGTGCCTGAGCGGCGAGCGCATGTCCGCGACCTCAGGATCGTCAGCATGAGTCTCATGCGTGATGCGGGAAGACCTTGCCCGCCAGTGACCGAGGAACCGCGCCGGAAGTGTCACAAGCATTTCTTGGTCCTGTAAGCGCGCGAGTCCTCTTATCTTGCCGGCTCTGAAAATTCGTTGTCGATGCGCGGTCTGACGATCGGCGTCCCCCACGTGTCAGGCCCCGAAAACATCTTCTGACTATCAGCTGAGGGACCGTCTCATCAAAACGAGAGTATGAATCGCGATACTACAGAAGTGGAAAGCCAGAAAGCTAAGCATCAGCGACAGCAGTGCGCCGGCATCCGAGACGCGCGGCGGATCATAGAGATCCTGGGGTTCGCGGGCCGCTTCCGCTGCGACCCTGTTCTTTGCGAACGTCAAAGCGTCAGCGCGTCGCCGAAGGGGCACTGTTGCGCGGCGCGCGGCGAGCTAGATGCCGTCGTTCATCAACTCGGTCTGGCGCTACGTTGGCAGAAACTGTTTTCGCCACTGTTTTTCAAGGGTTTAATTTCGGCAATATGGACACTGCTAAGAGGGTGGCCGAAAGGGAGAGATCGATGATGGCGTGACGTGCGGTGGGCATGGTTGGTTGAGGCGGAGGCCGGTTGATTCTGTTGTTTCCGCCCCGCGTGTGCGAGGCGACGAGTTGCAGGGGGCGTAGGCGATCGTTGTGTTCAGGGGCGTGGCGATGAAGTCCCCTACCATGATCGCCCTTCAAAGTGATCAAGTCCAAGCGCCTCCTTCTGCTGATGCGCCTGCTCACAAATCCACCGTGCCCTTGATAGTTGCGGCCAGCGTGCGCAGATCCGTCGCCGCCGGAAGATTGGCGAGATAGTATTCTCGTGTGCGGGCGAAACGGACATCTCTCCCGCGGTCACGCGACCGTTTGACCGTGTGAGCCTTGCCGCTCTGCTGGAGCTACTTTAGGATTCAAGCGTTCCCCCGCTCCTAACGGCGCGAGCGCGACCCGATTCCTTTCCGTGCAGGCCCCCTGCTCAACGATGTCGAACTGGTCACCGAGCCGGCCCGCAGACACTCGCGTGGCGACATGGTCCAGCTCGGCGAACCAGTCTCGCTCAGGGCAACCTCGTCCTTCTCTAGTACCAACGCAGGTCACGGCATTCTTGCGGGGAAAGTGGCCAGGATCTTCAAGCCGTTTTTCACGATGAGGCGCAATGCATGGGCATAGGCCTCTCGATTGCGCATACTATCGTCGAAGCGTATGGCGGCCGCATCGGGCGAGAACGTCCCGTCAGGGGGCGCGTCTTTCACGTCAGCCTGCCGCTTACTGTGGCGCGATGGCGACGCCCTTCCCGGCGAACGCCTCACGCGAACGCTTTCTCCAGCGTCGCGAAGATCACGGCGAACGACTTGTCGTGGCGCGTCACCGGCGGCACCGGGCGATCGATCTTCATGAGCTGATAGACCGCCATCTGCGCCGCACGCACCGAATATTCGACTGTGAACACGACGTCGTCGGGAACTTCGACGAACTGGCTGACGAAGGCGAGGTTGACGGAATTCCTGGGCACCGGCAGCGGCCGGTCGGCCAGGTTGCGCGGCATGAACATGCTGGTGATGTAGGGCATGCGGCAGGGAATGCAGATCGCATCCTCGAACACGTTCGCGTCGAAGTTGAGGTGACCGCAGAGCTCCTTCAGGATCTCTGCGCCGCCGCAATTGGACATCGGCTTTGCCACGAAATTGCCGACGCGGTCGGGATGCAGCGCATAGCCCCAGAACACCTGAACGTTGTTCGGCTGCCCCGTGAAATGTGGCTGGTGATAGAGCACGACCGACATCAGCCAGTTGGAATCCTTGAACGTGACCAGCCCGCCGGTGCCGGCCCTGTTGCCGGAGAACGCTTCCATCTGGTCGAAGAAGCGTGGATCGCCGCAGGTGACGGTGAAGGACAGCCAATATGATTCGGGAATCGAATTATTGAACGCCGACGGATTGCCGAATTCGGGACGTCCTTGCGCGATCGTCTCCCAGAGCGCCCAGCCCTGACTGTCGGCCTTGGTCAGGCGCGGCGGCGGCTCGGTCATCAAGCCCAGGCTCGAGGCATCCGTCATCGAGCCGTTCTGGAAGAAGACGATGTCGTCGCCCTCAAGCCGGACGTTGGCGGTGTGGCTGTCGCGGTCGAGCGTGAGCTGGCGCACCCGCAAGCGCCCGCAGTCGGCCTCGAACGCCATGTCGACGACGCGCGTGCCGCGCACAAACTGCACGCCCTGGCGCTTGAGCCAGTCCGCGAGCGGCCGCACGATCGCGTCATACTGGTTGTAGACGGTACGCTTGACGCCGCCGAGCGTCTCGATGCGCGGAAACTCGTTCACGAAACGATGCAGATAGCGCTTCAGCTCGACCGCGCTGTGCCAGGGCTGGAAGGCGAAGGTGGTCTGCCACATGTACCAGAAATTCGATTCGAAGAATCCGGGCGACAGCCAGTCGGTGATGCGGCTGTTGCCGAGCGTCTCCTCCGAAGCCTCGGTGAGCCGAAGCAGCTCGAGCCGGTCGCGTGCGGAGAAGCCCATATGCCAGACATCGACCTTGAAGCGGTTACGGTCGACCAGACGTGCCCTGGAGTGCGCAGGATTTTCCACGTTGAATGCGACCGTCTCCTCGCGCACGCTGCGGCCGGGATGCTCGAGCGAGGGAATGCTGGAGAGCAAATCCCAGGTGCATTCGTAGTGATCCGTGGTAAGCATGCGCCCGCCGCGAAGCGAGTAGGCGCCGTTCGCGAGCTGCGCGCCGTCGAGGCTCCCACCGACCAGCGGCTGCGCCTCGTAGATCACGATGTCGCGCCCCGGCAGCTGCGCATCGCGGACGAGGAACGCCGCGCCCGCGAGCGATCCAATGCCGCCGCCGATAAAATACGCCTTCATGACTTGCCTCGATTGCAATTCGACAATGCAAAGCAACATAGCATGGCCGGACGCATCCAAGGTTGCGCTGGATCAAGCGGGGTGAGGACTGGCTCAGCTACGCGGAAAGGCGACCGATTGAGCCGTTGTTGCCGCGAGGACGCAAGGGAGCGCATCGGGTCGATGCTCGATGCGTGATTAACGGCATTGTCCAGTTGCCAAAAGCAGGTTCGCGCTGGCATGATTGCCCGGAAGTCTACGGTCCGTACACAACGGTGTACAACCGCGTCAGTCGCTGGAGCCGAGAGGGGATTTGGACAAACGTTTTTACGCTCTGACTCAATCAAGCGGCGTGTCCGGCTCGATCTCGGTGGATTGCAGCTAAATCAAAGGCCATGGCCCCGCGACCGGCCCAAAAAAAGAGGGACCTTTAACAAGGCGATCGGCTGCTCGCGCGGCGAACGACCACCAAAATCCAAGTGTTGATCGACAATATTGGCCGCCCGCTTCTTTCCTGGTTACTCCTGGCAACACTCACGCAGCCCGCGTCGTCGGCTGATCGAGCCTACGCCGTCAGAAGCTTGCGCGACGGGTTGGCCGCACGCCGCATCAAGGCTGTCATCCGGCCGAATCCGCGCCGCAAGCATCCGCATCGCTGCGATAGGGCCTACAGAGGGCGCAATGTCATTAGCGATGATCCGCCGTCTCGCAGACGTCCGACAGATCGCAACCTGATACGACAGGCGCGCAGAATCGTCCTGTTTGCAATCTTCTTGGTAGCAGCAGGTGCAAAGCGGGTACTACTGCTATTAGCTCGATAGCCTCCCGCGCCTGGTCCGACGCGGTCACCATCAGCCGGCTGGCGCACTCAGGGTTAGCAGCATTGATTATTGGCCCTAGCCACGCGGTCTGCGATACGTCAGCCTCGTCTGCAATGTACATCTCGGATCGTGATCCTGTTGCTGGACGAGGAGCCCTGCAGTCGCCCGGGGACGGCTCGCTGCGCATCACTCAATCGCGATCCTCGCCAGCGACCGGCGCGGAGGCTTAGGGCGACGCCGAGGCAAAAGGCCCCGCCGCACACGGTTCAGGTCGCAGATCGCTGGCATTTGATGGAGAGCGCCAGCCGGGGCTTCCTCGAAGGACCGGGAATTCTGCCCAGCTCTGCGCCTTTCCGCACGCCGATCTGAAGCTGATCAGTTCCTTCTTGCCCTGCCGCGTCGCGCCAATCAGCACCAGCTTGCACTAGCCGTGCTCTTCCCTGCGGGCCTGTAGAAGAGGCTATCCGGGCGCGTGCGCCCGACGTGCCTGCAAATCGCACATCTCTTCGCGACGCTCGGTCATGGCGTATCGCTCTCTTTGAGAAATTCTGTGGTATTCGGCATCCGCCTCCTACGCAGCCCATCTCAAGCAGTCACCCCCTACGTTACTGCATAGCATTGCTCGAAAGTGCTATTTAGGACAAGTGTCTCAATCTTGAAAGCGGTGTCGGGGTCTGCTGGAAGGCGTCGCTAGTGCGCTCGCACGGATGCGCGTTCTTTGCCACGCCCGAAATATCTCACGACTACGACGTAGAAGACCGGCACAAAGATCAACTTGGAGATGATGTGCATCGAGACGAGCGCGTAACGCTTGCTATCTGAGGCCGTCTTTATATGATACTCGGCCGGATTTCGATTTGCCGACGGGAACCCAGTTGGCCTTCACCTCCATCGATTCGATTGGAAACGAGATCGGCTGCCCGCTGGCAAAGGCCACTCGCAATCCAGCTTTCGTTTGCAGTTTGTTACAGGGGATAAAATCAAAAGTTGCCCGGTTGCGACGGGTTTCCTCGCTTGGCTCGTCATCCGTAGCGCCGGGGACGACGTGCGGCTGCAGTCCCGGCTGTCGCGGAGCCAGCGCGACCAGCGCCAGCACGTTCAGAACTTTCGGACTTGCGAAGGGCGTCACCGCCGGTTGCTGCGGCAGTGCTGCCGTCAGCTTCGCGACCTGCGCTGGCGCACAGTTGGGCGGCGCGGAGGAGCCCGGGACAGCTCTGGGCAAACACACTGATTGCGTAGCCCTACGCTTGCGTTGGATAGTAGCGCTCAGAAAGACCTGCGCGGCAACTACGAAAACTAGTTGCATCCATTCGCTCCTGGAAGATGGCTGTCGTACAGCGGACTTCGAATGTATCAAGCAGGTCTTCGCGACAATTGAATTCCTCATGCAAGCTGCCGGGCCTCGTTAGGAGGAGACAACCTTGGCCAGGGGCTTCAGATCAATCACAGCGCGCTAGCGGTTGATGCGCACGACATTGCGGCGCTAACGACAGGGTCGTCACTAGGATCCCCGATGGCGTATCCCCGGACACAAACGCGGAGCCATGCTTGCCATCGAGATAGCCTCCGGTCCGGCGATTTTCCGAGGAGCTTTCATGCCGAAGCGAGGTCGATCTTTTGTTTCGTCACCTGTTCATTTTTATGCGGCTCATTGGCGCGGTCGCTCAACGCCTCCGGTCGGTTTCTTCGCTGTACCGCCAGCTTCGATTATCCCGCGAACAAGCAGACACCTGGGCAAAATCGGACATTGGTAAACGTCCCGTGCAGCGTCTCCACGTCTGGAAGATGAGATTGCCAGGATTGGCAAGGCGCCGATGCGAACCGGCCTCTCGTCGCAGACGGTAGAGGCCAAGAGTCTTCTATTTGGTCACCGGGCAAGTCCCCGGATGGTTGCAGCGTGGAGGCGTCGATCGCGTGGTCGCGCTAACCTCCTCGGACGCCGGTCCTTCTACTCCATTGAGAACGGCCGAGACGCGCCAGCGATATGTTGTTTGCGGCCCAAGATCGGAATCGCCGAAGCTGGCTCCTGCAACCTCGCCGATCCTCTGAAATGTGTCATCAGGGCCTGCACGCAGCACGCGGTATGCCGTTGCTCCTGCAAGCGGCGACCAGACCAGATCAACGCTAGTATCCGAAGCATCGATCACCGTGAGCCCCTGAGGTGCTGATGTCAATTGCCGCGTCGCGCTGACGGGCGTCGCGCCATCGGCCGCGAGCGCGTCGAGCATAGCCTTGACCGCTTGGATCTGCGCCCCAGACTTGGTCACGTAGCTGCTCGTGTGATTGACGTAGCCCCACCAGTCCCAGCAGGCCTGCGGATTGGTGGGCCGATATAAGCTGGTCCTAGTCTGTGGATAGAGAATGATCAAACGGTTCGTATCCGCCCAGGCATTATAGCCAGTATCATTGACGAACTTGAGCCCGATCTCGCGGGCATTCTGGCGGCATCCGTGCAGCGCCACGTGGACACGGCAGAGAGCACCTTGCTCGCAGTCCTGAGGCACGAAGAGATAGCCGGTATCGCTCAGGCTCAACGCGGCGGGCGCCTGCGGCCTAGTATAGAGTGACTGATCGAAGCTCTTCACGACGCCCGCGAGCTGCCCGCGATTAGGTGGATTGAGGCGGCCATAAATATGCTGCAGGATGATTCCGGCCTGATCGTAGCCGCATTGGTCAATATACGGTTCCTTGTTAGCACTGCAGCTATTCAGTCCGGTGTCGCCCTGCTTGGCCACCACGAAGGAGTGCCCGGCGCCGAGGGCGGTCTGATAGAAGAGATTGCCTCGATTGGAGCCACCTAGATAGCGACGGTAGAAGTCGGCAGCCGCATCGGTGACGGCCCTATCGACGACCGCGTCGTTGTAGCCGTGAAAGAGATAGATCTTCTGCCCGGCAAGGTTACTATCCGGATCTATTTTGCCTGCTGACGCGTTCGCATCAGCCTTCGTCGTGAACGCCGTGATGTTCAGGCCCGATGCAGGCCCTTTCATGCAGGGACCCGTCGCACGCCACATCTTGGCCTCAGCGCACCAATAGGGACCGCCAGCGACCACCCCCACTCCCTTGACGATCGAGGACCAGGCTGCGCCGAACTGGACTGCCATGAAGGCGCCTGATGAAATGCCGGAGATCGAGCTCTCGCCGATCGGCGCGTGATAGCTGCGTAATGGCAAGGGCTCGGCAGAGAGAGGCGACATTCCAACGACCGCGGCGCAAATGGCGCCGATAGCGTGTTGCCGCAAGATGGCCAAGCCCTCGAAAAACGCGCTAATCGAACCGACGGGCAGTCTCCGGTGTTCATGTGAAAACGCGCCATCGGAACAAGAAATCACTCGCCAGTTCGGAAAAGGATTCTGCGGATTACCACAGTCGACCCTCTGCCTGCCGTCCCGCGGCAGCGCCGACGTGATGATCGTGTCGGGCTGGTTCGGCTCCGAGGCAACAGGCGTGACGAGCGCCCCCTTGAGCATCCGTCCGCTTTGATCGATCAGTTTCTGGTAGGCCATCTCTGATCTCCTTCATCTGGTCAAACGTTCCCGGACGCCGCCGGGAAAGCGGGGGATAGGTGCTGGTGGAAGAAATTCTTGACAGGCGATCAATGCGCACGAGGAATTCGCATGTTGAAGCGAGGATACCGAAGCTGGTTTCTAGGTTTTCGCCAGCCGAAAACCACTAACTCGATTATGATACGAGTAGAATCCCAGCTAATGGCTGGCTTCTGCGCCAATGAACTGCTATGCGTTTGGACATGGTGGCATACTACGCAGCCGAAACCGATGCCGACGTCAGCGGTCGCTTCGCTTGGCACTCCTTATCAACAGTTCCCTAATGCAAGATGTTCGATCCTTCTAACCAACCCTAGTGTTGATTCGTTGAACGTTCCACCCGCCAAAACTTGTAGGTTCAACCTACCCTGTTGAGTTCAGCGCGCCTGCGTGTGTCAATTCAAGTCGCTGGACGAAATGCCGTCAAAAGTCGACATTGGTATGCTGGTCAACTGCACAGTTATTCATAAGACCGTCGTCTGATTGCGGGATTTGCAAGCGACCTTCATGCACGCTTTTCAGAATCGCAATCCTTGTTGCGAGGCTCTACGAGCCGCTTCGCTCCGGCCGAGAGCACTTTGGAGAAGGTGATAGGCTTGGGTCGTGGGTAAGGTAGAATATTCAGCTTCCAATGAGCTTGTTCGTGAGAGTGAAGCCGAGCGCGAAAGAATAAAGGCGGAAATCATAGCCACCGAGCAGCGGTGACCTAGTGATCGCACGAGGGACGATTCTGCTCGGAGCAGTTGTCGTTGGGCACGGGCGGTCCGAACCATCCTCAGACCCAGTGAAAACTCGAGCGCTGGCATCAGACGCTGAAGAACCGTATTCTGCTCGACAACTGCGACCGACCCGATGATCTCGAAGATCAAGTAGGGGCCTTCGTCGAGGCTATGATCACGTCCGCTATCATGAGAGCATCGACAACCTCACGCCAGCCGATGTCTACTGCGGCAGGGCCTGAGGCGATCCTCCCCGAACGAAACCGCATCAAGCGCGACACATCGCAAACCGCCGCTTGCAGCATCAACTGCAGGCCGCTTAACTCTAACGCGGATGAGACAGAGCCTCCCTTGTCAAAGAGCCTGACCAGTCGCAAATTATCTGACGATGGCCAGGCGACGGCTCCGGTTTTAGGCAGTTTTTGGCTGATAGAGCGGTCGCAGGTCCGTCCAAGACTTCAGGGGCGTCTCCTGTGGTCACGGCTCCGCGCCTGGCGATCGCTCCAGCCGGCGCGCAACATGTACACGTGCTCAAACCTCCTAACAATGGTAGAGTCGAGATGCCAGCCGGAGATGATAATTCGCCGGCGCGCATGGTTCTTCGAAAATTCCCGACTGCTTCAGAGCCGATGCTGAGTTATTGAAGCTGAAGTGGCCAAACTACTGTGAATTTCGACTTCTAGCGTGCGACGCCTGCAACAGCGGCGACGCATTCCCTTCCTCAAAGTGGGCGGCAGCATTCGTTTCACCAACTACGGCGTCATTTCGTATTGGGCGAGGCAGCGGACCAAAACAATCGAACGGATATGACAGTGCGAATGATAAAACCTCGTGGTGGGTCGATTTCACGGTCAACTCCACTCGATATGGAAAACGTAGTCTCGAGAACACGAAGGCCGGTGCGCATGCGTATGAAGCGACCTTGCGACAACAGCTAGCGTGGCGATATCGATAGATACCGGAGCGACACGGCCGAAGACCTTTGCCGAGTTCGCGGTGAAATGTGACCTTGCCTCCAAGTATTATCCAGTTCTGAGTTCGCCCCGGCTGTTGAATTTGTCCGGTTGAACGGTGGGTGACAGCTGAAGGCGAACTCGGAGGGCGTTTTCCATCCTGGGAGTGTGGTCGCGCATCGTTGTAATCGGGCCCGCCAGCATCCGCGTGCGACGCGAGCCTGGGCCAGCGACGTGAACAGCGTCTCGTTCAGCAGTTCATCCCGCAGCCTGAAGCTCTCGACAAAGGCATTCTGCATGGGCTTGCCCGGCCCAATGTAGTGCCATGCGACGCGCCTCTGCCCCGCCCCGGTCAGGATGGCGTTGCTGGTCAGTTCGGTGCCGGTATCGCTGACCACCGTCTTGGGCTTGCCGCGCTTCGATCACCAGCCGGTCCAGTTCCCGCGCCACGCGGATGCCGGAGAGCGAGGTATCGGCGACCAGCGCCAGGCACTCGCGGGTGCAGTCATCCACGACGGTGAGGATACGGAAGCGGCGGCCGCAGGTCAGCTGACCCGACACGAAATCGAGCGACCGGCGGTCGTTCGGCGCCATCGGCACCGTCATTGGCGCCCGGGTCCCGATCGCCCGTTTGCGGCCGCCACGCCGCCGCACCGCCAGCCTCTCTTCCAGGTAGAGCCGGAACAGCTTCTTTTGGTTGACCCTCCCGCTTGAGCAGCACATGCAGGCGTCGATAGCCGAAGCGGCGGCGCTCCTGGGCGGTTGCCCGCATGCGCTGGCGAAGGCCGGCTTCGTCCGCCCAAGTCATTTGGTATCTCATGGTCATGCGGCAGCAGCCGATGGCTTTACACGCCCGCCGTTCGCTCATCCCGTGGGCATCCACGAGATGCGCGTTCCCCGCGGGCGTCACCACTTTATTCCCAACAAGTCCTTCAGCGCTGCATTGTTCACCATGGCATCAGCCAGCAACCGCTTCAGCCGGGTGTTCAAAATCCCGATGATCTACTCTTCCGAAAACCGGCTGCGCTTCATGCTCTGGTCCTTGTCGTGGGCCAGAGCGAACTTCAACCTGGATTAAGCCTGAGGGCAAGGTCACCACCGAAGATCAAATGGCCAAAAAAGGGCGTTGCCCGAAATTGATTATCTTTCGCCAGAAGAGTGTGAGTTGCTCCTTTCCCAGGCAAATGGCCTAGTGCACGAACTAGTTCTGACGGCGCGGCGGACGGGTATGCGGCAAGGAGAGCTCAGCGGCCTTTCATTGGACGTCTCTCGATTGGCTCACGCCCAACGTTGCGGTGAGACATTCATACGATGATCGTGGGAAGACGCTAGTCGCGCCGAAGAGTAACCGCACGCGGCATATACCGCTCGACATTGATGTGTACACGATGCTGTACCGGCGTAAGAAGGACACTGGGTACGTGTTCCGAGGCTCGGAGGGTCGCCCGTTCACTGGAACTACAACTACGGAATGCACTACGTGATCCGCAAACTCTGTAGGAAGGCGGAGTTTAGAACCATCGGCTGGCAGATCGAAGCTGAAGGAAAAGAGTATTGCCTCGGAACGAAACAAGACAAAAAAGGCATTGCTCGAATACCTCAAGATGACCCGTTGCGTCATTTGCTCCTTGAGCATGTTCAAGAGGCGGTAATCAATGTCGCTCGAGAATGATGAGGCCGTCGGCAAGTCGGCCTCTGAACAAGCAGGCGATACGACAACGCGAGAACTCTTAGTGGAGGCTGCGGGAGCGAAATAGGCGTCGGTATGAGAGCGCATCTCCGGCAGCGTCTGCGCAGTTGCCTGTTGCTAGGGGAATACCATGACACGCTTGATTGTGCTCCTGCTCTTTGCCGTTACGTCGGTGCCTGCTCACGCGCGGTTGCCAGTCCCTCTAAATGGGTAAATCAGCGAGGCTCTCTTCTGTCGATCCAAACGCTCGATGCATCGACGGGGAATTTCGCCGGCCTGGCCAGGTAGCCACCCAATCGTGCAAGCTTGGTGAGATAAAATGCAAGGGTTCCAGGGCGACATCGTCGATGGCTGGCGCCGCTGATGAGTCAATCGCGCAATGCGATCTCGGTATTCGTCAGTGCGAGCTTCGGTGGCGCGTCCGGGGCGATGCGATTGAGCATGGTGAGCCAGAGGACGCGCCAGCTGAGAATGCAGAAGACCGCCATTAGATTGGCAAGTCGCTCCGCGGTCCGGAGTTTTGAGTCTTCCGCCTTGCAGCCCGATTTCAGGATTTTGTGGAATACCTCGATCTTCCACCGCATGGCGTACCAGTTGATCTTCTCGATTGCTTCGGAGCGACTGCGGACGGCTAGGTCAGTGATGAGCTTCCACTCAATTGGTTTACGGCCCTTTGGCGTACCGCGCTCGGTGGCATGGATTATCGTCAGGTCGAGGGCCGGATAGCGCTTCTGCTTCCCGATGGGCGGTAAGACCACGATCCGCTTGAACTTGATTTCCAGCGCGGCCTTCGTCGCCTCTCCCTTGTCGTTGCGCACGTCGATGTAATGCAAGCCTTTGACGCTGGTCTCTTCCATCTCGGTTGCGATCGTATGACCGCCATCGCCTGCCAGCCGATCGACGCAGGCGCGGACAAGGAAGTGGGCGCCAAGCTCTTGCGTCAGGCAATATACTTCGTAGATGTCGCTTTCGCGGTCGCCCATATGAATGCAACGCGCCGGCTGTCCGAGCCGCTCGATCGACTGCCTGAGATTGTCGAGCCAGCGAACGCTTTCCTTCTTCTCAATCGGAACGCGGGTCGGGTTGATCTTCTTCTTGAGCTGCGCCGTGCCTTTGAACTTTTTCCGTGTCCAGAACTTCACCGCCGCCAATCCCAGCGGTAGGCCCTCGACAGTCACGGCGAGACTGGAATGCATCAGCATTCCACCGACCGTGTGATGGCGCCAACGGCCGTCCTTGTCCCGGCCGCTGTTGACGCTCTTGGTCAGGCCAATAGCGCTCGTGTTCGCGCGCTGGTAGGAGAATTCCGTAGTGTCCTGAATAAGGAGGATCGGGCCTCTACAGTCATCGTAACGCGCGCGGGTGGCGGCGAAGTGACCGCTGAGGATGTCGGCTTCCTCCACGCGATCATTGGCGAAGAAGCGGTAGGCCGCTTTCGTGTTCGCCCAGTCCTGGCACGCGAACGGTATGCTCCCGCCCATGCCGTCACCAATTTGCTTCAACAGCTCGCTAAATCGTTGACCGAGACGGGCATCCTTGAACGCTGTCTTGTCGATCTCGCGCTCCGTCCAATGTTCGACGGCACTTTCATCACCATCATCCGGGCCGGCCGACCAACGACACGTCGTTCCGCTTGAACACATCAAGGCACCTCGCCGTCGCGATTCAGGTGCCCGACAATGAATCACAAGCGATTCATCCGATTCAAGATTTTTCGATTAGGACTATCGCAATCGAATCAAGCATTTGTGGGTAATTGAAAGCTTCACCGCACGGATACATCAGGTCGAGCGCTTCTTCGCGCTCCTTACCGATAAGAAGATCAGGCGCGCAGTCTCGCTGCCCTTAGGCGGACATCACCTCGTTCGTTGCACGACACAATGCCGATAAGAAACCATTCCGATGGACCAAGTCCGCTGACGGCAGCCTTGGTTCCATCGAGCGCTTCTGGCGATACAATGCCCCGGCACAAAATGGAGCAATGTTGCGAACTTCTGGTTCAGGACACTAGCTAGTTGTCCCCACCGGATCCTTGGATCGAATTGCTAACAGAATGCCCCATCAGCTTCGACTGGATGCGAGCTAGCGCGTCACTGAGCCTCGCCGCTTCATTGAAGCGTGTCTCGGAATATGGCGGGTGCGCGGATGGATCGTGCAAGAGGGCCTCGGCTGTATTCGAGAGCCGGCGAAGGGGCGCCCTCAGCCACTGCGCCGCACAAAAGAGCAGTGCTAGTGTGGCAATGGCACAAGCACCGAAACTACTCCAGAATGATCGGATGAGATTACGGGTGGACGCAAGCGCCTCGTCGGCACTCTGCCGAACCAGAAGAGACCAACCGAAGCTTGGAAGGTTCGCGAAGCCGACCGTCGGAACGATCACCGTGAAGTAGTCCCTGCCGTCAGGCCAACGTTCGCGCAGAGACGCAGTCGTGACGCGACTAGCCGCAAGTGCGGAGCCGATGTTGAGCGGCTTGTTGATAAGATCCGGCGGACCAAACAGGACGGTTCGATCCCCCGAAAGCAGCAGCACATCAATGCCGGGTACTTGTAACGAGTCCATGCTTTCTGCGACCCATTTCCAGTCAAGGTGAGCGCCGATGACCCCAGCAACGGAGCCGGCGTGGCGCAGCGGCGCTGCCAGGTCGATAAAGCGATAGGGCTCACGAGGTGCCGGCAACTGGGTGGCCAGTAGTTGAGCGGCATGCACATCGATAGCCGCCGGCGAGACAAGGCCCCGCCTAAACCAAGGTCGCTGTGCAACGCTTACTCCTTCGAGCATGCCGTCTTTAGCCGCGAGAATCGTCCCTTCGAGATCCGCGACGCCAAGCCAAGTGTAGCGTCGATCAAGGCGGCTCAAGAAGTCGATGTGTTCTCGCGCATTCTTAAGATCAGTTAGGTCAATGAGCTCAGCGGACCGAGCTACATCCATCCAAACTCCATAGAGCCGGCGGGCCAACAGCGCGGAACTCATTTCCCCGCGAATTCTTAACGCGCCGAACTGCAGCTGCTCTCCCCCTTGCTGTAGCAGGGCCGTGTAGATCGTCGCGGTCACCATGGCCGGCACCAATATGAGCAAGGCGCCTCCACAGAACACCAAGGAGAGTAGGCTCGGTCTTCTCGGCATCTCGCGCTCCTCAACTCGTTAGAGCTCGCCCCAACTCGCAAATCATTTGCAAGATGTTCCCTCGATCGGTCCCTGGCATGGCGGATTCAGTGTGAAGCTTCTTGATAATTTTCGCCCTTTGCTCGGGAGTTGGAGAGAACTTGATTCGATAGCCGTCACGGGTAGTCGCAGCAACATGCGCGTCTACGCCGCTAATCCCGGGCAGGTCGAGCTGCCCTGCTGCTCCGGCGGAAAGTCCGGATGGACCGCTGATTCGCGCGCCCCCTCGGCCCAGATTGAGAAGCCATCCGCGATGCTTCTCACCTTGGATCACCAACGTGATGGGTTCTGGAATCTGGCGCTGAGGTCGATCGTATCGCGGTCGCTCAATGCACACCACGACTGCCACGAAAAGCACCAGAATGTTGTAAACTGTCCAGAACATCACGACAGTCGTGCCGTCCCCCGCTGTTGCGGACGTATCGAAGACAAAATCGGAGTTCAACGGCACGATCAAGCCGCCGATCGTCAGAGCGAGCAGGAGTACAAACGGGCGCATCAACGCCCATTGAACTATGACCTTGGTGCGGTCGCCGCCTTTGGCCGTCACCGAGAATTTATGCGATCCGCTGGTCAGAAGCCCGAGAGCAGCTGCCTGGCTGATGGGCCAGGCCGCGATCAGTTGAGCCGTATCGTTGAGAAGCGGGACAAACAACCCTTTTGAAAGCCAGTTCAGGGACACAAGAACCATTAGGTAATAAGGTACATAATAACTGATAATTTCCACCAGCGACGCGTTCACGATGGTGATGCCGAACCACCAGTACAACAGCGGGCAAATCAGGCTGGCAAGCCTGAAGGGAAAGGTGCTGACCCAGTAGAGCAATGAATCCAGGATCCCGATTCGATGCATCAGACCAAGGCCGCGCATGGCAAAGGGGCTGTATGAGTTGCGGACGATTTGGATCAAGCCCAGGCACCACCGTCCACGCTGAGTAATATACTCTTTCAGTCCTTCGGGAGCCAAACCTTCAGTCAACGGCTCGTTTAGGTATACAGTTTGCCAGCCGTTTTCCGCAAGCTTAAGGGTGAGCAGGAAGTCCTCGGTTACGCTTTGTGTTGGAATCCAGCCAATCTGCTCGACGGCCTGGACCCGCATTACGGATGATGTCCCACAGCAGATGGCAATCCCCCAAGCGTCCCGCGATGGCTCGACGTTGTCAAAGAAATGACGCTGTTCATCCGGATATGCGGTGCTTATTCCGAGGTTATGTTGGATCGGATCAGGATTGAAGAAGTGCTGCGGGGTTTGCACGAGCGCGACGCTTGGCTCGTGAAATAACGCTAGCGTCCGCTCGATGAAGTCCGCATGGGGAACGAAATCTGCGTCAAGTACAGCGACAAAGATCGGGGGGGCTGGATCGCGGGCGCGCGCGCGAAGTGCATGGTTAATGTTCCCCGCTTTAGCATGCTCCTTGTCCGAACGTGCGAGATATCCGATTTCGTGCAGCTCGCAAAGTTGCCGTACCCAATTCCTGGCGCCGTCGTCGAGGATAAAAATCCGAAGCTGTGAATAGCGGATTTGCGTCGCGCCAATGATCGTGCGCTCGAGCACTTCCGACGGCTCGTTGTAAGTCGTGATAAAAACGTCCACACGCGGCGCTTCTCCAGGCAGCCACCATTCGGAATACTGGTCTGCTTCTGCCGACCGGTCGTTCACTCGGGACAGTATGAAAAACGCGATGGTAGAGGAAAGCATCGTCACTGCCTCGAGGGTGGCGAATCCCCAACTGAACAGCGCGTCCGCAGTCCAGTCGAGCGGTGCCAGCGTTTCGGTGAAGCGCCAAGCCATATAACGCCAAGACAGTACGGCAGCAGCCCCGAGGAGAAGAGCGCGCCAATAGCACTTCATCGGATTGAGAAATGGAAAGACAGTAAGGCGAAGCCCAATTATGAAGGCGGCGCCTGCGAAGGCAGCAACGAGCGGCGACAGCTGGAGCATCAGAGTCCGTACCGCGTTATAAAGCGGCGGAACTGTGCGATTGGGCCAGCTGTGAAGATGACGCGTCCAGTGCGTCCAATCGCGCAATCGAGATCTGCCTCTCCTGCAAGATCTGGAACTGTCACTGTGACGTCAAAGCGCTGCAGATGTTGAGCGCTTGGCCCCACAGCAAGATTGGTGTAGAGTAAGGCCGCACCGGATCCGCCAAGGCGAGTTATGGTTCCATTGAAAATACGATCATCTCGAAACAACCGAAATTGCACGGCCGTTCCCACCGAGAGACCGTCGTAGAGAGATTCGCTGACGCCGGCGGTGACGATCAGTGTACTGCAGTCTACGATCTTGACGAGATCCTGGCCGCGCCGCGCGTATTGGCCATCGTCTATTAGTATGTCCCAGACTAGACCAATCACGCTGGCATTAAGGCCAGCGAAGCTCAAGTTGTTGACACGAAGACGCTCGGCACCGATTTGCCGGTCGAGCTGTACAATACGTGCTTTCACCTGCTCCTTGTCGACATTCAGCTCGGCCAGCCGCTGCTCGAGCTCTCGGATGCGTTGAGCCGAGGAAGGAGCGTCGTTATAGGACTCCCCGATGAAGATGCCGTCGCGAGCGGACGTAAGTTCCGTCTCTAAGTATTTCACTCGCTGCTGCGCACTCTCCAGTTCTTGCTGCGCCACGTCGTAAGTGGCGCGAGCCCGATCCAAATTCGCCGCCGTCTGCACACCACGCGTGCTTAGTTCGTTTGCTCGCCTAAATTCTGCGTCCGCTTGACGAAGGCGTGTGGCCGCAGCGTCTTGAGCTGCTTTCGTTTCGGCAATTCGAGCCTCAATCTGCCGAACCCTTCCGCGCTGGTAATCAGTTGATTGAACATCGAAGCGCGACCTGGATGCGGACAAGGCCTCTCGCTGGCCAACGAGACGGTTGAGCTCGATCTGTTGGTTTGTGCGATCGCGATCAAGCTCAAGAAGCCTCGCGTTATCGAAGCGTTGGTCGGTGAGTTCCGCTATCAGCGCGCCGGGACTAATGCGCGCGCCGATGCTCTTCACGGCAAGCGTTACCTTTCCTTCGATCGGGGCGCGAACGATGTAGAGCCGCGCATTGAGTGTAGCATCCGTCGATGTTCCAGCGAAGTGCTCACCGATAATAATGTACAATCCCACTGCCAACAGGGCCAAGCCGACGATTGCACGTACGAGCCTCATAAGGACATTCCAACTGTTTATAACGGGAGGGTGCGCGGCGTGTTACTGAGCAGCCTACGGTACCAATCGTTTTCGCCTAAGGGGCCCCCGCGGCTTTGGATTGCCAGGTCCAATGCCGCTCGGATGCGAGCGTTAGCGACTCAGGCGTCATGATCAGACTAACAGACTGGTAAAGAATAGCTTCGTGATCTCAGCGGCAAGAGGATCCATATCGTCGGAAGTGAAAACAGTCATGAATTCTTTCCTGCAGTTCCAGCAGCGCCAGAGATCTTGGACCTCCCGCGCACCCATGCGTTCATGCCACTCGAGGTGAACAAATGCAGAGCCACATTGAGGGCAGTTTATGTGACGTGCTATTGAGACCGACTCCATGTGACAGCTCGTGTCATTGCACCAAAGGGCCACAGCCGAAGAAGCGTTAGTGTAGCTGCCGCTTCGTGGGCGGCTGCGGTGGATGCACCTCTCTGTTCAAACCCTGTGCCAACTGCGACAAGCTTGATCAACAAGGAATATTGCTTCAAGGAAGTTTACCAGACCGACTGCATGTCAGAAATCGGACAGTCTAGTTCATGTTCTAACGTAAGGTCGCAAATCGGATTAAGTCTCGTTATGGAAGCCTGGGGGGATTGTTTGGTGCTGAGCAATGCGGCCTGGGAGGCTTGGCTGACCATAAACGGCCTGATCAGGAGGGCTCCCACCTGAAGGGAACCAGCGGATGCCTGAGTTGGATCGTGTGCGTCCGGCGCTCCCCGGAGCAATCAGGAGCCGCTAGACTAGGAGACCAGAACGGTGAGCTCCGGCGCTTCAGTCGGAGGGGCATCAGGGGATTCAAATGGCGGATGTTCGAGACGATATCCAGAGTTCGGATGTCTGATCGCCGTTGATTCAGCTCATCGCGTATCTGCACGCCGCTACAGCCAAGAGGAGTAGTCGAAGATCAGCGCGAGCCCTGTGCGTTGACGTTGGAGTGTCAAACGGTGATGCACGGCAGGCCCCCGCCCGTAATCGCGTCATCGATCCATGGTGATCTCTTAAGAGTCTGCGTCCTGTCCAAGTGAATGGGCCCGCCCTGAGCAACAATGCAGGTGATGCGTCGAAGGTATCGCAGCAAATCTAGACGCATTCTTCTAATCAAGCGCCTCTCGAGCAGGCTTGAACCGTCGGCTCACGCATTTGGGTTTCTTGCTCCGTCTTCAGTAACCGGCCCGCGGCTGGCTTCGCGATTGAGCAGCGCGGGAATACTAGTGGCTGGAACCGGACCGCTGAACAGGTAGCCTTGTCCTTCTGTGCAACCATTGGACACCAGATAGGCGAGCTGGCGTTCGCATTCGACTCCCTCGGCCGCGGTCATCAAACCAAGCCCTTCAGCGAGGCCGATTATAGCACGAACGATCACCCGGCAGTCAGTGCTGTCGTGGAGATGTGACACGAAGCTGCGATCGATCTTGATCTTGTCAAGACGAAACGAAAGCAGCTGGCTAAGTGTAGCATAACCTGTTCCGAAATCATCGAGCGCGATGCGGACGCCGGCTAGACGAAGTGCGTCAATCACGCTCTTCGCAGCCCCGCTTCTTTCCACAAACGCGCTCTCTGTAATTTCGATCTCCAGGCGGCGCGGACTAAACCCGGTTTGCTCAAGGACCGATATAATGCGCTCTCCAAGCGCGGAATCCCGCAATTGGACAGGCGAAATGTTGAAGGCAAGCGAAACGGTCTTTGGCCACGCAGTGGCATCAAGACACGCGCGCCGAAAAAGCTGATCTCCAAGAGCGTTGATGAGGCCGGTTTCTTCTGCAATTGGAATAAACACGTCAGGCGGGATATGCCCAGTTGTCTTGTTCTCCCAACGCGCCAACGCCTCGAACCCCACGATGCGATTACTTGCGAGTGAAACCACCGGCTGGTAATGGGGCTCGATAATATTCGTTGCGATAGCGCTCCGAAGCTCACGCTCAATATTGATGCGCCGCTCGACATGCATGTCCATGTCCGGTTCAAAAAAGCGAACGCGCGACCCGCCGTCGCCTTGCGCGCGATAAAGCGCGCGTTCTGCGCGCCTGACCAACTCGTGGGGAGTGACGCCATCAAGCGGAGCGATGGCGATGCCAATTCCAAGACTAAGCTCGGCTGCGCCAGTCTCAATCACCAAACTGTCGGCGGCAGACACCACGACACGGCGCGCCAGATCGGCGGGCTCCTCGAGGGAGCTAATGTTGGGCAGGACGATCCCGAATTCGTCGCCTTCGATCCTCGCCAGGAGACCGTCCTTGGGCAAGATGTCCGCAAGCCTTGTGGCAAACTCGCAGAGTGCCTTGTCTACCGCTGCATGGCCGTGCGTATCCTTGATCCGCTTCAAGCCGTCGAGGCCGAGCATCAGAATAGCGACTTGATGCGTGTCGGTGGCGAGGCCAACGTACACATCAAGTGTGTCATCAAACAGGCGGCGGTTTGGAAAGGCAGTCAATGGATCGTGCCGCGCCGAATCGCGGACTTCTCCTTCTGTGATGGTTTGTGCGTCAGTGCCGCGGGCAAGTTCTCGATAGCGCCGAACACTAAAGATTGTGAGCCCAATGCTCAGCAAGAATGCAACGAACACGATGAATATAGTGTCGTCGAGAATCGGATCCACATAGCGTTTTCCCAGCTGCGCTAAACGAGGGCCAAGCCCATAAAAATGCGCTAAGAGTGAAGTGAGAACGACGCCGCCGAAGAGAGCAATGAAGTCCCTCGTGGCAGAACTGCGCCAATCGACGCGCAATATGCGCAATCGTGGAGTTGAAATTCCCATCTCAGTCGAACCGTCGCAACGCAGGGTGCGGGGGTCTTGCCCGCAGCATGATTGTTGAGAAAGCCAGATGTTGCGCTGATTGCGGAACGTCAGTAACGGCTTCGCAAGCCGCAATGAGCCGTCGGGTCGCGATAAGGTGCTTCCGGCGAAAGTGGCGTTCGAGCGACCGGCAGGATTGCGCATCGTTAGTGCGGCCGAAGCAGCGAGCTATATGCTGAATATGCCGATTCAAGACGTTGGACACTCTGGAGCGCAAGCGCCGAGCGAAGGCGCTAGTTCACGTGCGATAGCAATCAGCGCGACCAGCCTCCTACAAGTCGCGCCTCGTGATCCGGAGCTTCTGCCAATTGCCTGGCGAGCACATCGACGATCGCGGCGCGGGCCAAGAGGCGGCCGCCTTGGCGAGGTGACCGCCAGCTGAGCGCTCGATGGAACGACGGCTGTCACGCGACGCCGTTGTAGCAAGAACCGACATAAGAGCTCCCGGCTGCTAGTGGCCGCAGCTTATTGCGGTGAGAACCGGCCTGCAAATGTTGCAATGGATGGACCATGACCGAATAGTTGTTAGTAGAGTTGCGGCTTTGGCTCGGAGAAGAGCGGACGGGCGTCCGCCCCAGAGCACGGGAGACGGAGTGAACGATGAACGTTATCCTAGACGAAAACCACACGGTTGCGGCCTTCAAATTTTGCGCGATAGAGTCGCTGGTCGGCGACGGTCAAGAACCCGTCGAGCGTGTCTCCATCGCGCCCGAACTCCGACACTCCAACACTGATGGTGACGCCGACCGATGGTTCGGCCCCGACATCGAATGCAGTGCGTTCGATGGCCGATCGAAGGCGCTCGGCGACCGCTCTAGCCGCGTCGAGCGTCGCCCCCGGAAGCAGTACCATGAATTCTTCACCGCCCACGCGCGCGACAGAGTCGTAAGGCCGGATTGCCTCCAGACACTTTCGCACGAATACGCGCAGGACCTCGTCGCCGACGCTGTGACCACGTGAGTCGTTTATGTCCTTGAAATGGTCGAGATCGAGCGACAGCAGGGACAACGGAGCTCCGGTCCGCCTGGCCCGTGCGATCTCCGCGCCGATATGCTCGATGAAGTGGCGCCGATTCCCGGCACCGGTTAGTGGATCGGTTGCGGCGAGCCGCTCCAGCCGTTGGTTGCTCAATTGTACTTGCTGAAGCGCCTTTTGAGTGTCGGCCATCGATTTGGCAAGGCGGGCGGTCATTTCTTCCTGGCTATAGATGGTGGCGAACGATTGCGTTGTTCGGAACGCCCGGACGACGCCATAGCTGAGCAGAAAAAAACCGCCAGCAAAGATCGCGTGAGCCAGCCACCACATATGATTCCACGGCGTCGCCAAAATGAATGCGAGCGACGATAGCGCAAACCACGCGACAGAAACGCCGAAAACAAGCATGAGCGGCGAGTGAATCCGTCGCATCAGCAAGACGGCGACGTTCAGCGCACTGAATAGCAATGCGCCGCCCTCCATGGACAGGCGGACGACCGGGTGCCCAGCATAGGGTGAATAGGCGATCAGCGCGACGGCTAAGTCCATCGTAAGGAACAGGCCAATCCACGTCAGCCATGCGCGCGTGTCCGAGCGCTTCTCAAGTCCGTCTGACGGCAGGTTGTAGCTGAGTAGCCCGACGAAGAGCAGAATAGACATCGCCAGACGCGACGCTGGCCCATAGAGCAGAAACAGCCAAATGTTGCGATGTGCCATGCCGGTGAAGGCGCCGTGCAGCGTATAGATCAGCACGAACGCCAGAAAACCAAGGGTCAACCATCGCAAGAGAGGCTCGCCTGAAGACCGATAACAACGCCACGTCACATATGTGACGAATAGCCCCTCCAGGGTGGCGACGGCGATGGCGAATTCGTGGAACAGGTGGTCTTCAAACTTCAGCGCGGGATCTTGCTGGAAATAGAGGTAAGCGATCAACTGAGTGGGCAGCAGGGCCAAGCCGATGATGAGAAGGCTCGTATACGCTTGTGTGATCAGCCGCAGCGCGCTGGGCGGCTCGTGCAACATAAGATTGGTACTCATATGCTATACCGTCATTCCATGATGATCCCACGCGTCCTTTCATGAACTCGTGGGCCCCTATTCAAGCACCTTGGAGTCCTGCTGGACAACCAAAGTAGAAGGCATCATGGTTCGCCTCCGCAGTAGGTTATCAACACGCCGGCACGGGTGATCAAGCTGCACGGGCGCGGAAGTCACAAGAGTTACCTTTCCGTCCATCGGCTGCACTCATCCGGGCGGGGCTGCGACGCCGCCAGCATTGACTTGCCATCCAAGGCCAAGTTCGCCACTGCGGGATCGTCGGCGACGTTGCGGGTTAGGTGTTCGAGCCCACCACGTTCGTATCGTGCGTGTTCAATACAGTATCCCAGCCTCCGCCCCGAGTCGGTAGGGCCGCTGTGACGATCGGCGCGGACTGGTTCGGCTCGGAGCCAACGCGCGTGATGAGCAAACCTTAAGTGTCAGGCCGCTTTGATTGATGAGTTTCTTGTATGCCATCTGTGACCTCCGTTCTGGGCGTGTCCCCGGGCAAAATGCGAGCCAGAAGTTCCACTATATACATGAGCTGGCTAAGCTAACCCCCTGCCACATCTTGTAGGCGGGCGAAAATTCGAGCCTGCAAGGGCTGGGCATGTGACTTTTTGCCAAGCGGCTGGAGCGCGGCTGCTTTTTGTGGCCGTCGTCGGCGGACGGCGTGGTGACAATCACCCCAGTTCAGCTTCGCTACATGCTGGACTACCCATGCCCGGCACGCTTCGCAAAACGGCTGATGTTCGCGGTAAGTAAGGCTACGCTGCTGCGCGTGGTCCGACGCCGTCACCGTCCCCGGCTGGCCCGCTCAGGGTTATCGGATTCTAGATAAGCTGGGCCACTGCCATCGTTCCCGCAGGGCCGTATCGGCCGCGCGACTAAGCCAAGGTCGAAGTCGGCGTCCAAATCGTCGGGCGACGGATTTTGGCGCGCCTGCGCAACCGCCGGTTCTTGTCGCTCGCCGCCTTCAACGAGGCGATCCACGCACTGCTCGTCGATCTCAACAGCCGACCGCTATGGAGCTGGGGGCGAAGCCGGCGCGAGCTGTTCGAGGAGCTTGACCGACCGGCACTGACCCCATTGCCCGACGAACCCTACGAGTACGCTGAGTGGAAGCGCTGTCGGGTGAACCTCGAATATCATGTCGAGCTTGACAAGCATGACTACAGCGTGTCTCACAACCTCGTGCATGAAGAGGTCGAGGCACGGATCACGCTGAAAACCATCGAGAGCTTCCTGCGCGGCAAGCGCGTCGCCTCGCATCTGCGCAGCACTCTGCCGCATCGGCCAACGACGAACGACGAGCATATGCCAAGCTCGCATCGCCGCTACCGCGACTGGGCTCATGAGCGGATTCGTTCTGAAGCCGCCAAGGTGCGCGCCGACGCCGAGACGCTGATCGACGTCATCCTGGTCGCGACCGCATCCGGAACAAGGCTTCCGCTCGGCCATCGGCATTCTCGGGCCGGTCAGGCGCTACGGCGAGGAACGTGTCGACGCCGCCTGAGCCCGTGCGCTGCTGCTTAACGCCCGTTCCTACAAGTCGGTCGCCGCCATCCTCAAGAACGCCGCCGACAAAACCGCTCCTCCCGCCCAGGAGGCGTCGTCCTCTTACACGCCAACATCCACAGCCGCAGCTACTAAAACTAATCAGAAGATCATTGTGCTCATTCATCCGACCGTCGACCGCCTGCGCGCGCTCGGCCTCACTGCCACGGCTGATACCCTCATCGAACTGCAGAACAATCCCGAGGCCACCGACATGCCACACCCCGATTGGCTTGGTCTCGTCGTCGATCCCGAGGTCACCGCCCGCGACAACCGCCGCCTCGTACGGCGCTTGAGCAATGCCAAGCTCCGCCATGCTGCCATCATCGAGAATGTCGACTATCGCACCGCTCGTGGTCTCGACCGCTCCCTCCTTCAAAGCCTCGCCACATGCCAATGGATCGGGGAGCACAACCATCTCGTCCTCGTCGGTCCGACCGGTACCGGCAAATCTTGGCTGGCTTGCGCGCTCGGCAACAGGGCCTGCCGCGATGGCTTCTCGCTCCTCTACGAGCGCGCGCCCCGCTTGTTCGCCGATCTCGCCCAGGCGCCTGGCGAAGGTCGTCTCGCACGCCTGATCGCGGCGCTGGAGCGCGTCGATCTACTCATCACGGACACCGAACCCAACGATGTCATTCCCATTTGTGCGCTTCCTAGATGCATTCGAATTCCTAAATTCGCGCCGCGCCCTAGGCAAAATCGTTGTGGAAATGGGCGGCTAACGCCTTCCGACGCGCCAGGATCGGGGCACGGGCCCCATAGCCTTCCGGCGAGCCCACCGCTTGCGGACGGTGAGCCCTTCCTTGCTAATAAAGGCGGTAAATCCGATTGATCCCCGACGGCTCGCCTTCCGTCGCAGCAGGACGACCACCCGGCGATAGCCGAAACGTCGTCGGCGACGTCGCGCAGCAGGCCGCGGAGAGCCGCGTCCGGCGGACGGCTGGAGCGAGTGCCTGGTCCAGCCGAACATCGGACCAATGCAGGATCACGCTCGCGTTGTCTAATCCCGGGGCACCGGTTTGTCCGGGGCGGCTTACGACAAAAAGCGGCATGCGCCATCGGCAGAAGCGCCCCACCTCGATAGCCAGCCGAGTATCACGCGCGCTGAATGTCCTGCCTCGATGGAGGTGTTCGCCCTTACCCCGGAGAAAGGTGGCCCGAATTCGACCGGAAGGGATTATCAGCAGGCTACGGAAATGAATGAGGCCGCGAGACGATGCAATCCCGCGGCCCCGCCACCGGATATAGCCAAAAGACAGTTTAAGTACCGAATTCCCCGCCAATGTTCCGCCAGGAGAACACCATTTTCAACAAGTTGACAATCCTTGCAGCTATGGAGAAAGGCGCGGAACTGCAGATCATCGCGGCCGCGAGATGGATGAAGCCAATAAAGTTGACGGTTCGCCCGTCATAACACGATACCGGACGTTTGATTGTCCCAGTCATCGCGTCGGCCTCAAAAAAGGAATGGTAGGCGAGGCGTTCCTTGGAAAGATAAGGTTGGCATAGCCGAAGCTCCGGGTCCTCTGCCAACGAGAGATTCGCGCCATCGAAATTCACCCGGCCGTGGCGCACGACCTGTGTGAGATGGCAATGCGGGCAGGAATTACGTTACCCCCTGTTAGACCGATACTCGCCCCGCGATGAGCGGCCGGCCGCAACGAATTATGTCGTCAGCTACGCCAGGAACTTGAAGCACGAGTCAACAGCTATCGCCGCGATAGGCTATTGCTAGAAGTAGTAGGCTAAGCGCGCTGTAGCGGCCTAATCAGCCGCGTTCGGCCCGTCCGCCTTAAGACGGTGAACCCAACCCGCGTGCAGTCGCCAACATGCAAGGCATGCGACCGTTTTCGCATCAACGAACGAGTGCACCGCGTTTTTCTGTTGGCACCCTTATTGCTGCGATACCGCGAGGCTCAAATGGCCTGAGGTGCATCAGGACCAAGGCGGGATTGCCTTCACCAAAGCGCGAAAAGGAGCGAAGGATGCCCGAGCTTTCTACGAGCAACTCAAACCTCGTGCTCGGAGTAGAGGAGCCCGGAGGTGCCCACTCATTCGGAGGAGGTTCAGTGGGCGCGCCGAGAGCCCGGGGCAGAACTCAGGATTGGATGAACTCCTGAAGCTTTATGGACCACTGTTTACTTGGATTTGCGGCTTCCGAAAGGATATCAATGGCCTCGAGCTTGACCACCGTCCACTAGTGTACGCCAACTTTTTTGGAGCACCAAGAAGCTCTCGTCCCGAGGCGAGCGCTGCATCATTCGTTGTCACGTAAATGTAAGAATTAAAAAGCCGGTCTCACCGCCGGGATCACGAACTTGAATTCCTGAAGAGCACTCCAAGTACGGCCTCACAGTGCTTGAGGGATAGCTCGCGACCGCCACAAGGGCGATTGCAGGGTTTGCTACGGTACTTATCCCTTCGGTAATAGAGAGGACACCTCGTGCGCCACGCTGAATACAAGGCTTATAGCTCGGTACCCGACAAACGCGCTGCCACGGTCTTTGCTCCCAGGATAGAGATGCGCATCAACCGAAATACCTGTCACGTCGGGCATCGCATTCCTCCTCGCTTTTGGAGTGTTTGGGCGCAATCGAACATTCAGCTAACTCATCTCACCAAGACTACTCGGTTGTCGAGCATCCTGAAGAGACTGTGATGTGCAACTTCCAGTGCGGCTCGGTAGCCGTCGGCTCATAGATCCGGTGATCGCGATTGTCTTGCCGACGACGCATCCAGTTCTGCGCGTTGCACTTCGATTCTGTGCTGCAGAATGAGCTTGACGATTGTGCGTTCATTCCGGCGAAGCGTGCTCACCGAGGATGACGATAACTCGACAGGCCTCTCTATCTGTCGTCTGCGACGTCGATGCCAAGCGCCTCATTGGGTGTTATAGGACTCGCTCGGCTGCAGATGTCGAGTTGGAGTACGAGAAGGCCGCCGACAACTTTCGCCTCTTCTTCTGTTGCCTTCCCGCTTGTTTGCTTGGCGACGCGGAATGTCGAGAGTCCGACATGATCAAGCGGGAGATAAACGGATGAGGAGCTCGCATGGCTATCAAAGCTGTGTGTGGCTCGATAAGCCTTGATAAGTCGAAACGCTATCGCTGTGCATGGCCCGAAAAGCATGCTAGCGGATACCCAGGTCGCGCGAAAAGGTCGTAACAGCTCCAGCAACTCTGCAAGAGTCGCGTGAGTTTGCGTTCGTATCAGATTCTCGGCGCGCCGATTGCACAGAGTGGATACTCCAATTCGCAAGGCTCGGAGAGCTTCATGCGTTCTGCGCCCTACTCCCGCGGCCAGCCTCGAACAGCTCAGTATGTGCGCCTGTGCGGAACCGGCATTGCATCGCCCTGCAATCCACGCCCATCTTCCGGAGGAAACTCCGTCGTGAATTGTCGGGCTCAACAAGGTGGCCCAATGTCGCGATGCCAATTCAACACTCCGACGATAACGCCTGAGCGGCGGACGCGTGTCCACGACGTGAAATCGTTATCGAGTTGGTTTTCGCGGCGAGTTGCACGGCCATTACGCGCAGCCGTTGGGCATCGCAACGGGACCCAGCAGATCGAACAGGGCTAATTGACATAGTGGATGTCGCAAGACCTTGCGCCACCACACTGATCGAGGAAGCAAAATTATGGGACGTCTCAGCGAAAGAGTCATTCTGGTCACCGGCGGGGCTCGAGGGATGGGGGCCGCTCATGCGCGCCTGCTGGTAGCGGAGGGAGCTAAAGTCGTGATCACCGATATTCTTCGTAAAGAAGGAGAGGCTTTCGCGGCCGGCCTTGGCACATCCGCGATCTATGTGCGTCAAGACGTCGCTCAGCCAGAGGAATGGTGCCGAGCGATCGCGGCTGCGGAGAGCAAGTTTGGCGCGCTGCATGGCCTCGTCAACAATGCTGGCATAGCCAGTATTGCTCCTATCGAGCAGTTTCCACTCGAGCAGTGGACGAAGACCCTTGCTGTCAATCTCACCGGTGTATTTTTGGGAATGCAGACTGCCCTGCCCGCCATGCGCCGCGCGGGCGGAGGCTCGATCGTCAACATCTCGTCGGTCGAGGGGCTGAGGGGTAGTGCAGGGCTTCACGCCTACGTTGCTTCCAAGTTCGGTGTGCGGGGCATAACCAAGTCCGCTGCTTTGGAGGCCGCTGCGTCTGGGGTTCGGATAAACTCAGTCCATCCGGGGTTAATCAACACTTGGATGACAAAGGACTTCGATTCTTCCAGTTTTCCAATTCCGCTTGGGCGGGCAGCCGAGCCGCCGGAAGTGTCGCAAGCAGTTTTGTTCCTGCTCAGTGACGAGTCCTCTTATCTTACGGGCTCCGAAATCGTCGTCGATGGCGGTCTGACGATCGGCATCCCGTACAAGTGTCAGGCGCCCGAAAGCATCTTCTGACTATCAGTTGACCAATTGTCACATAAGCGAGATCTGATCCTTTGCTCGCCCGGGCAAGCCCGCTGGTGTGGACAGCAAGACGCCGTGGTTCGTTGCTTCGGGCTTGGCGGCGCTCTCCGGCGCGGCGTTCATGATCCCCGACGGGCATATGCGTGGCCGATCGGATTACCATTCTCGAGTGGCTGAACCTTCCAGGTGGGGCGTTGGACGGTAGTTGGGACCCGGAAAGAGGGTTCGTCATCCGAGGTGATCCAGAGATGGAGGAACATTTCGAGTGCCTCTGGGATCTGTTCCGTTCGTTCTACTGGCTGAAATACTCGGTCGGACGGCGATGGAAGCCGTCTATATCCTCCTCAGATTGAACGCGGCGTGCCCGAGGTATTCAGTTCGACCTATGATATCCGCAATCGCTAGCGCCAGGGGTAGACTGCGTGACGGCAAGGAAATTGAGATCCCAGCCGGCGTTCCTACCCCAACATATTCTGAAAAAGATTAGCCCAACCGAGCTTGGTGAACTGATGAATAAGTACCTGAGTTGAGGTGGGACGCTGTCTGACGTAGTCGGACATCGAGCAACGGGCTGTGCCGTGCTTCTCCCGCGCGGCGCCACTACCATCGACGTTGATGTCCCGAGAATAGCCCGCGCCCGGTGACCAGATGGGGCTTTCCACTCCTGCCGCTGATGTCAACGGGCACCTTAGACGCACAATCGAAGCTGCCTAGATTGGGCAGCCTCGTGGATCGAGGCGATCTGCGCGCCAGGCAGGAGAATATCAACGTAGACGCTATTGATCTGCGGGACGATCGGACAAGCACCGCATCAGTAACAAGCGCCTGGCCGATCTGCCCGGAGATTGGGCCTGTTAAAGCCAGGTCGAGCCTACGGCGCTGGAGTGGCGCTCGTGCCTCGGCAGCCCGGCATCACATCCGCGACGCCTCCGGCAAGAACCAGCTGGATCGAGCACCGACAATTCTCCTGCTGCCCGACGGGGACGATCCGCAGCATCTCGTCATCCCAATCGCTGGCGTCGATCCGCCGAATTTCCGACGATGACATAGGCGCGGGCTCCGACATGTGGAGCGCTGCCCCTTGAAGAAAGGAGATAGCAGTTGATATCAAACCAGAATTAAAGATGCCGAATGACTTCAAGCGCCACTTATGTAGAAAACGTCAGGAATCGAACATTCAAAGGCTGGCCCGATCGACGATCACAGTTGGCACATGTTTTGAATGAGAGACCTCAACCAGAACAGCTAAGTCGGAATCGAGTTGTTATCAAACATCACACATTCCGACACCTGCTTTGGGACGGGCGCGCTCAAACAGTCCGAGGGAAGGCAAGAGTTCGCTACGAAAACAGATGCAGCCGACAAATCTCCTTTGGTTCATTCCTTCCGAGCTCGTTCAGAAATACCCCGCGCCCCTAGCTTTCTCGCTAGGGCACGAAAACAGTGAACTTGGAAAGACATCATGACAGTGGAGACAGAAATAAACACTGCGCGCGCAGAAATGCGATTGACCACCGTCTGGACAGTTGTGCTCGGCTTTGATGGAGTTGGCCTGACGCAACTCAATATCTGAGGAGCATGCCTCAGTACGTTTACGGCCTGTGGCGCGCGAGCATTCGAGCATGGCACGGCATACGTGACGGAAGGAATTCGCGCTGCGACCCTCTGGCTGCCCCCCGGCGTAGAGCAAGATGAGGAGGCGCTCGACGCAATCATGGCTGACCCCCTGCGCCCGGAGATTACCGACGATATGGTGCAGCTACGGCTGCAAATGGCCGCACATCATCCTCCCAAGCCACATTGGTATTTGCCATTCATTGCCGGCGATCCGAACTGGGTTGGACGGGGACTTGGCACATTGCTGATGAAACATGCCCTCAAACGATGTGATTCGGAGGGCGGCGACGCCTATCTCGAAAGCTCAAATCCGGACAATGTTGCCTTCTACCAGCATCATGGTTTCGAGGTCATCGGAGAGATACAGCATGGTGGTTCGCCGCGGCTAACTCCAATGTTGCGGACAGCCCATTGAGGAGCGTGATCCGGCGTAGGAAGTTTCGTACGCTCCAGCCCACCTTATCTTTGAGCGGCCGTTTCGACTGACCGCCGTAATCCGCATGCCGCGAACAGTTGAAAAACGCCGAGACGCGAGCAGCGCCAAAATGCTATGACTGGCAGCTGTAACAACGAAGGCATCTCGGCGTACGAGGAGGCGTGCCTTGGAGTCGCCATGGCTCCGCCCCAACACCGTGTCATGTCCCGTGACGATCGGTAGGCGACCCGCGACGCCGGTGCTTGAGACGTTTTTGGCGCACGGCCGCTTTTTCATGGGTAATCGTCTAGCAGGTGCTCTACCTGCGCGGCGCCTCCTGCTCGACTGCGGCAATGGGTTTGTGGAAGATCCCGGCTTACCTGCTGATGCTTAACGTCTTCTCGGAGCGCTCGCGATCTCGATTCCGGTTGACGCGGACGGACTAGGATAACTGGGAGCTTGCGAAGTCCGAAGCACGACTGGCTTACGTGACCCGGCCGTCAGCGAATATCGTTACGACACCAAACCGGTTCCCCCTCTGCACGCTCTCGAGGGCAGTGTGCTCCGCGTGGGTAATCTCGCCTCGCGGTCTTCTCCGCTTGTGCTTCTCCCTTTTGATCGGAGCGACTGGTTACTGCAGTTCCGCGCCAGCGCGTGCATCCGATTCGCGCGCCCTCAACCGGTCGCCGCCCGCGTAGCCGCGTTCCGCCGGAATTCACGGGAGACCGTCGAAGCAGCCCGTCCCTAGCGGCCGTAGCCTGACGCAAAGCGGTGATCTCGCGTAGTTCGATGCTAAATTTAAGGCTTCGGCTGCGACAGGCGCACCTTCTCCCCGGAAGCCCGAAACCAAATGAAGGGTATGTCCGCACGGGTGAGAGCACGTGCCACATTGCCGCATCTGCGACTTGCCCGATTGCCTTGTAGAGCGCCGTGCGGGCGCAACTCGACTTCACCTCGTAGATTTCGCGCAAGGCGCCGCCGGTCTGGACCCAGAGATCAACATAGCTGCCCTTGAAAAAGTGGTCTTAAGCGGTAGCTGCAATGATCCGTGCTTTGCCCGGGAAGTCCCATAGCTGATAATGGCGCAATCAACAGAGTTGCCGAACGAAACGTTCCGTCCATAAAAAGCGAGCCAAGGTGCTTTGTTCAAGAGCGCCATGACAGCCTCTTGCGAAACCAAGCCGAAGTCGGCCAAGGCGCAAGAAGTAAGCTGTGATGAAATTATGTCGGCACGAGCCGCAATTGCCCATGGGGCCTCCAATCGGCGTGAGCAATTTGCGGAATATGTCGCCAAGCCGCTTCCCTAAACTCGCATCCACTACTCTCTCGATCAATCCAACATTCACCTTCCAAGGACCGCAAACGGGCCTTCTGCCGATCGATCCCTTAACGTCAGCCCCATAGAGCACCCCCTCGCGAATCAGGTGCTCAGCAAGGAATCACAAGTGATTCTTTCGACTCAAGATTTCGCCGATCGGCGGATCATCCCGAGTAGTCAAAGTTATGGGTAATTCAAAGGCCTCACCGGATGCTTACGCCCTGTTCGAAGCTGCCAACGTTGTTCTCAGGCTATCAACCCGATGGTCTCCGATGAAGGCCTGGGCGGTGCGTGTTGCCCACCGGCAAGGAAGCAAGCGTGCAAAGGTCGCGATGGCCAGAAAGATGGCAGACGACCATCCATATCGATCAGCTTAGCGTCGCGCTTCCGAGCGCGATGTCCGTCGTAAACGTCCACGACTTGTTTCTGATCAGATGAGGCCTATGAAATCGTCCATTATTGCCTTTGCGCTATGAATGATATGTAATGCGCACGCCCGCAGTAGGGATACGCGATCTTTCAATCGATCAGCCTGACCTGGACGGCTCTGTACTTCGGGCGGTGTTTATTGAAGCGAATTTCGAAAGTCACGCGCGTGCCCGACACCAGATCAGACCCTGCGCAGTCGCGAAGGTCCGATATGTGCACGAACAAATCCTTTGGTCGCCACGTCAGGGCGAATGAACCCCCAGCCCTCTTCAGCGTTGTACCAGCCACCGTTCCAGTGCGCATCTCTGCTTCCATTATCTTGTGAGTTGAGATCGCGGGCTGCTGCTCCGGAGCTGCGGGTGCACTTTCCGCCGTTAACCCGTCTCGAACGCGGAACTCGTGGATTGGCCATCTGCTCTCCCGCTTAGGTGAGGCTGATGCTGTGTTACTTACCTGCCTCTTGGTCCCGTCGTCCGACATGACGGCGACGAGCGTGAGCGAACGAGCGCCACCAGTTGAATATCCTGATCTGATTCACCTCGCCTCACAGCAAACCGGCGGGGCGCACCAGGCGCTAGCTGCAACGAGCCCGCCCCTAACTCACCGCATCTGGAACATTCGGTGATGCTGCCCAGAACCGAGCAAGGGTCGTGCTGAATCGAGAATTGGAGGGTCTGCAGGCGCTTCGTGTGCGTCAAATTTGTTCGCGTTGGTCTGAAAACAGATGCTCGGCACTGTCCGTCCCTGGTGGTCCCGCCGAACTTCGGACCAATGCAGGATGACGCTGGCGTTGTCCGATACCGGGGGCACTGATACGTCCGGACGGTTTGCGCCAAGCGGCAGCATCTGCCATTGGCAGAAGTGACCCGCCTCGAAGCATGAAAATGTAGGCCCAGCGGGTCCACAATTATTGAAGGCGTCGAACTGTCACTTTCTCTTTCGCACTACTTTCGGCGAAAGTTCGACCAGCCTCACTGATCAGCCTGGTCGCTGGGGAAAGGCAGACGGAGCAAGGGCGGAATCGTTCTTCTTTTTCCCGCTTAATTCTAAACGGCGTGTACGTGCCGCACGCCGGATGATTTGCCCGCCGTCAGCCTATTTCACGCCTTGCGTCTCTTAACTTACCGAAGACCGATGGCTGTGCCTGAGACGATCCAACATCTTCCAGCCTTCGCCAAACAATTTCGAGCAGGATTGCTCCGCGAAATCCAGGTGGCACTTCAGTAGCTCAGAAGGAGTTTTGGAGTCCGCAAGAGTCTTCATGAAGGTGGCCTGATCGTGCAAAGAGGAAGCAGCCAGCTTTAGCGCGTCGCGGAGCGACGCTGCGAACAGGTTTGTTGTCGCTTCGATGGATTTTTGCCATTCCGGAACCGTAAATGAAATGCGCGATGCAGCTGCGGCGCTTTCTCCAGTTTCATCCGTGGGGCCACCTGCTCCAGGGCGCGATGCCTCGGCCAGTTCGGGGCCTCCACGTGGTCGCCGTTCGCGTTTTCCGTCTTCGCCTAAGGTCTCTGGCATTGCATATCTCCCGAAAAGATTACTAGGAGCTGAGTGGTTCGCTGCAGGTTTTCGAGCACCAGAGGTACCACAACCATCAACACGTTGTACCTGTCTTATCTGGTAGCGTTGGCTGCGAGGAAGAAGCGCGACATCCATTGGGGCTTCCGTCCTCAGAACATTGGAACGGTGATCCAACAGCGCTAATGTGGTGTGATCACGTTGTGTGCCCAGGCGGACTTGGGCACTTTCCGGCGCATATACGTTGGAGAGACCAATATCGAACTGCTTAGCGGGCTGCCGCCGCTAGGCGCCGCATGAACCCTCTGTGCGTTCCCAATTCTGCTCTTTCAGGAGTCCATCGCTGAGCTTGAAATTCTCTGCGGTTGTGTAGTGACAAGCGGCGCGTGTTAATCCGGTCTGAAGACGGAATATTGAGCTAAGTGACCTTGCCCCACGGGCTTAATCCAGTGTGAAGTTCGCTCTGGCCCACGACAAGGACAGAGCATGAAGCGCAGCCGCCTTTCGGAAGAGCAGATCATCGGGATTTTGAAGGAGCACGAGGCCGGCGTTTCGGTCGCCGGGTCTGTGCCGCAAGTATGGCGTCAGCGACGCCAGCATCTACAAATGGAGGGCCAAGTTCGGCGGGATGGATGTCTCCGAGGCCAAGCGGCTGAGGACGCTGGAGGACGAGACACGAAGCTGAAGCGGCTCCTCGCCGACGCCATGCTGGACAACGCAGCCTTGAAGGGCCTCCTGGGAAAGAACTCGTGGGAAAGAAATGGTGATGCCCGCGGCCCAGCGGAAAGCTGTCGTCCATCTCCGAGACGCCTTCGGGATGAGCGAACGGCAGGCGTCTAAAACCATCGGCAGACGCGATAGACGTCAGGCCAAGCTAGGCCGCGAACTCCCGCGCGGAGCCGAACATCGTCGCGTCCAGCATCCGACGACACATCACCGAACGCCTCACCGGCCGAAGACGGCTCTACAGGGACCGCGCCACGACTGAAGTGGCAACACGGTTTGTTGAGCCCTAGCTCAACAAGTTCCAGCTCGAACAAATGCACGCCGCCTTTGCGCCCTCGCGCATTTTGTCCGAGAGGACCGCGATTGAGCCGGGCTTCATCTCAATTCTGAGCTTCTTCTTTTTGGGCCGTTTCGTGCGTCATAAGCTCAAGTTCGAAGGCGACGTCCACATAGATAACGTAGCTGCCGCGCGACCGGCTGTGGTGTCCTTACCCGCATGGTCGAGAGAAGAAAATTACTGCCTGTCCGACTTAAAAGCCCCTGATCGACTTGAAAGCAGGTAGCCCTGGCCCTCCGCTTGAATGAGCAAGGTGGGAGCGGAGGTCAGGGCGTGCGCCGCGACCTTCAACGTGATGGCAGCCGACCATTTCTGGCAGGGTGCCAGCCGGAAACTTAGAGCGTAAGATGGTCGGCGACTTTCTATCACCCGGAGAGCAGCACAATGGAACCTCGCATCCAAATCCTCCGGGAGCTTATTGAGATCAAATTGAAGTCGTCGCGGCGGCCATCTGCGAAGGCAACGGCGCTTTAGAAGCCGAGCTTCGTTTGGAATGGCTTACGCGCGAGCTGGTGAGCGGGCAGCGCGTTTTTACTGACCAGAGCATAGCCCGAACGGGCTTTAGAGGCTGCAGTCCGCCTCTCGCATGCCTCGGCCCTTCTCTCAAGCAACCGCGATCAAACTAGGAGCCTTCTAGGCCCAACAAACGCGTTTAGTCGGGCGGGCGAGTCGCTCTCGGAGCTTTAAGGCGCCCAGTTGTTCAGTCGTTCGGCCGGGCAGTCGTTCAGCCTAAACGGTTTACCGGGACATCGCAGAATTAGTGGCGGCGAGTCTGCCTAGGGGTGGGATCGCGCTGTTGCGGGCAGTGCGTCGTCCTCCTTTCCGTGGTGAGGCTCTGTGCTGAGAGGTCCGGAGCCTCACTGGCCGATCGCCAATCCCGTCAAGAGAGACCTGCCACAATGAACTACCAACCGTGGCCCGGTCTTTGCCGGCCTGGCTGAGGGCTTGCGAGCGCGCCATCGCGACCGAGCCTAAGCCGAGCGAAACGATCCACCTCGACCCGGAGCTGCTAGCCGCAGCTGAACGACTTCAATTACTCATCACGGCTGAACGTCAGCGGGGCAGCCGACGAGAGCCTCGCCGCGCCGCTCCGAAGGCATGGGGGCGCAGCATCATGCTTCTCGTTCAACTACCAAGACAGGTAAGGGTGACTGTCGCAGGCAGTGCGGGCGAGACTCGGCGCTGTTCGGTTGCGTTGGATCAGACACTGTCCCTATCCCCGCCCGCACCACCCTTTGAAGTTTGCGGCAACGTGACTCGGCGCTTATCCCCCACGCATACACGGAGGAAGCGCTGTCCCTGCCACGAGCCGCCAACTCCCACACGGCCAGCCTCATAGCAGCGGAGGAAGCTGGCCGCGAGGTCATCAGGACGAGCCTAACTACTTGATCCCTGCCCACCAGTCGGAAGCAGCGCGGGCGCGGCTCGGAGCCGGTTAGCCAGGGAGGCATCAAGGCCCGTATCCTGCCACACCCACGCTGCCGATGAGTTTAGCGGGCTGCCGCGCCTCGCTAAACCCAACGGTTTTGTACCGGGGCCAGCTGACTGAAAGCTGACGAGACCGCGTGCAATTCACCCAACGAAACGCGGCCCGCGTGGGCCACCTGTCGTCAAGAACAATGAAGACGTTCAGGCCGCAGACAAAAGGCGTTCGGCCTGCTTACGATCAGCGGCAGCCGCCCCACGACAACAGGCCGGATTGGCGATCAGCACCACTGCACGCTTAAGACTGACCGCCCTGACGACCTCACGCTCTCCTGGCTCGTGCGCTTCGACCAAGTAGAGCTGGTCGTCTGAATTGCGCATCAGGTGCGTCCGTGCTATTCGAGATCATCCTCAATTCGCGACCACGCACAGTGCACTCTCGCGCGGTCGCTTTCGAGCAGATCGTCATCGCTTTGCTGGGCAGCACGAGAAAAATGTCGTCTTCCCGATGACCTACAGGCACGCTGCGTCGACGCGGCACGCTGGAGAGCTCGGCGCTGGTGGTTCTGTCGGTGCCAAAAACAAGGGCTCGCTGTCGCTATGTCAGGCGAATTGTTTAGTTGTAATCCGGACACGATGCTCTGGGGAAACCCTCCACTGTGCTGCCAAGCAGGTTCTGCCATCCCCTTGGAACCGCCGTCGCCGGCCAACTGGTGGGCGCGGATCGGTTCGTAGCCGCCAGCCAAAGCTTTCCTTCGCTTGGAATTGCGCCTAAGTTCCCGACTGATCATGGGTGGCGACCGGCCCAGGGCCGCCGCAATTTGGTTTTGAGATATACCGCCTGCGGTATATCTCACGCGCTGCTCAAGGCTGAGCTGGCCATAACATCGTCCCATCGCAACAACACCTTAGCAGGTGTTGCACTTGCATCGTGAACCGAAGCCGCTCTTCACTTGATCCAGTGCTCCGCGACAGGAGCAGTGCGATCCTCAGAGATCGGTTCGATGAGCCTGAACGCGCTCCGGCTTGCGGCAGCTACAAAGCGGAGCTGCGTCGCCGCAACTAAACCGTAGAACACCCAGGATAGTGAACAAGGGCACTATCTGTCTAAGGACGGTGGCGGCGTCTCCTTTGTGCGCGTTGGCAGTATCGGATATTCGATCTTGGGTAAACGGCCGCTCAGTGAATTAAGAAACGCAACGATATCGTTCGTCTCCTTCTCGGTGAGCTCGGCGCCGAGCTGGACCTCACTCATAATGCCGACGGCTTCCTGGAGCGTCCAAACCTGACCCGAATGGAAGTAGGGAGCTCGCAAGGCTACGTTGCGCAAAGGGGCGGCGCGGAACACGTATCGGTCGCGGAAGGCCTTCGTGACCGCGAAACGCCCCTGGTCGGCTGCGGGAAGCAGTTTGCTGTCTGGTCTTTCAATCACGCCGAACGGGAAAAACTCCTGCCCACCAATATTGATTCCGTTGTGGCAGGAGGCGCAGCCTTTGTCCATGAACAGCCGCAATCCCGCCTTTTGGTTGCCATCCAGCGCGTTGCCATCGCCGTTCAGGTATTGGTCGAACGGAGCTGCTGGTGTCGTGAGCGTCGCTTCGAAAGCCTCGAGCGCTTTCGCGAAATTGTCGAAGGTGACCGGCGGTGTATCAAGCGGGAATGCTTGCTTGAACCTGCCAACATAATCTTCCATCGAATTCAGTGTGGTCGTTACGTGATCCGCAGTCGCATTCATTTCGGCGCTCGCCTGAACGGGCCCCTTGGCTTGCGCCTTAAGATCCGGCGCGCGTCCGTCCCAGAATTGCGCGACATTGAACACGGAATTGTAGACGGTTGGCGCCCGCCGCGCTCCCCGTTGCCAACCGTGACCAACTGACGTTGGACCCGCGTCGACGCCGCCGGTTCCAAGATTGTGGCACGTATTGCAGCTAATGATCCCACTCGCCGACAGACGAGGGTCGAAGAAGAGCATCTTCCCGAGCTCCGCTTTCTCGGTCGTCACGGGATTGTCCTTTAGGGCGGGGATAGCAGAAGGGATCGGTTTGAAGATCTGTCTGGCTGTCATCATCAAATCGTCGTTTGCGATAGCATTGCATGAGACGAGCATCAGAACGGTAGTAATCGATACCTTGCGCATGACGTGAGACTTCCAGATGTTGCGGCGCCGCTACCGAAGAACAGTTCTTCAGAAAAGGCGCGCACTGCATGGATGGCTGCTGCCATGCAGGAACTGAGCCAGCGCGCCCGAGTGAATTGGTCTAGGGTTTCTGTGTTCGATGTTGGTTTCACCGACAGTGGTCGTTAGCCCGACACGAACACTTCGACTTCTCACGAAGCAAGCGTTTTGCCGCTCTTCGAGGAGGCACAACGCGTCTCTCCGACGAACGCAGGGGTGCAGTTGACGTCGCAGGGCACCTGTCCCGGGAGCTCAGGTAAAAACCCGCTCCAATTGGATTCGAATCGATGCCACAGGCGTGCGCCGTCAGTCCCTCCCCAACCGGCTTTGGTCCCATGGGGCCTGAAAGGGGCTGCCAGGCTGTCGCGCCGAGATGAGGCCCGGCGCTGAGCTCGATGAACTTAGCTGACTGTCTGCCGGATGGGCGGCGCGTCGAGGGCGCCGTGCACCATTTTATGTGACTAGCAGCATCCGACTGCGTGCCTTATCCGAAGAGCGGAAAGAGGTTTTTCATATCTAAAGCAAAGCGAATTGAAATGATCAACCCGCTGCCGCCGTAGAGCTCAACTGGCCGCCATACGACGAGTCAGCGAAGCAAGCTGGTACTGGCGGGAGAGAGGGAGCTGCACGCGAGCGCCACTAGGCAGCCGGTTGTTGGTGACCACCACGGTAGCAAAACGCCTGCGTCGACCTGGCGGTCCTTCTTCGATGGCCAGACCAAGATTGCGGGGAGAACCACGAGGTACATTTTTCGGCACTGGTCCACTGCGCTCTTCGAAGGCGCAGCATCGCTGCTTGAGAGACGATTCGGCTGTACTCGGGCGCGAAGCAGAAGTTCGAATGGGAATATGGGGCCGTTCAGTTGACGAGGCGTTGGTACTCATGACACGAATAGGCGCGGCCTCCGTCCTTGCCGCCGGTGGCACGCTGCGGCGACATCCAAAAAAGCGTGTTGCAAAGAAGCGGAATGCCGGTGAGCTTTTCATATTTGGCAAGAAGCGCCGCCACTTTCTGCAGAGACGTTCGGGAGATAGTCTGCAATCGAGCCGGTCCGTCTAGGTGTACAACGGCGGGATTTTGTCGCGACATCCGCGGCGCCCATTTTGATCGCTGGTCGCACGTCTTGGCGCGAAACGAGCCGTTCCGCTCTGGCGATTATGACCGTCTCACTGCAATCATCGCCACTTTGGAACGGGAGCAAGCAATCGAGACGCGACACGTGATTCAGCCTCCCTCCCCGGCCGGTAGACTCCCCCTCGGGCTCGCACCACTTATAAATCACGGGAAAATGCCCGTAGATACGCTCACTCTGCGGGGGATGACCTTCCCGGTCAGCTTTGAACCTCCTCCGAATGAGTGGACACCTTTAGTAGGCTCATTGAGCCCGGAGGTGTCGAATGGAACGTCAACGTCGGTCATTTACCGAAGAGTACAAGCGCCAGGCCGTTGAGTTGGCTTTGAGTGGGCGCTCGATCCAATGCCAGTCTCCTGGTCGCGATCCGGCAAGTCCATCAAGACAGCAGCGGGCGTTACGGCAGTCCTCGCGTCCATGCCGTCCTGCGCAACCAGGGACGTGGCGCCAGCCGTGGCCGGATCGAGCGGATGATGCGCCGGCACTGCATTCGAGCCATCATGGTACCGCCGCGCCGGCGCACCACCGACAGTCGTCACGACCTCCCGATCGCACCGAACCTGATCGCGCCTGACCTCACCGCTCCCGCCCCGAACCGGGTCTGGCTCGTCGATATCACCTACAGTCCAACCGCGGAGGGCTGGCTATACTTGGCGGCCGTCATGGATCTGTTCAGCCGAAAGATCGTCGGCTGGGCGATGCGGGATCATTGCAGGTCGAACTCGCATCCGCGGCACTGACTATCACCATCCAGCAGCAACGGCCGCAGAGCGGATTGATCCACCACTCCGATCGTTGCAGTATGCCTCACACGCCTATCGCAACGTCCTCACCGGCGTCGGCATCATGGCATCATTGAGCCGCAAGGCCGATTGCTACGACAATGCCCCCGATGGAGAGCTTCTTCCATACCTTGAAAACCGAGCTGGTCCATCATCGCGACTACAACACCCGTGCCGAGGCCCAGCGCGATATCTTCGCCTTGATCGAGGGTTTCTACAACCGAACAAGACTCCACTCCGCCATCGGATATGTCGCCCCGATCGAAGTGGAGCTAAAAGCCGCTTAACCCGTCCACTTTTTCGGGGAAAGATCACTTCTTCCGATGCTTTGGGGCTGGCCGTTTGGGGGTTAGCGGCGCGTGGCAGGGACAGCGTCCGCTCCAGGGCAACCGATCGACGCCGAGTCGTGCCCGCACCGCCTGAAATCCAAGGCTGATCACCAAAGTCGCCGCCACTTGTCTTGATAGTTGCGCTAGGCATTCGTCAGAGCGAATATTCGCTCACAGCTTCTCCCGGCGAGGCTGGCAAGGTTGAAGTTGGCGGCACGTGGTAGGGACAGCGCTTGTCTGCAATCAGGTGCCGAGTCACTTGCCCGCTAACTTCAACCACAGGGACGAACAGTGCACGTATTCGAGCGGCACATCACAGCCCTACGGTCGCAAGCGCTTGAGGTGCTTGCAGCCAATCAGGTCCGCGCGGCCGATCGGTCTCTGAGCCCGGCAGATCGCCAAACCGCGACATTTAATTCCGAGGAGGCTCAGGCAGTATTAGGCATAACTTGATTGCGTGACACTCAACCCCGGCCCGAAGGAGGCGCGGACGATCGCTGCACGCATAAGCCAGCTTCTAGAGGGGGGAAGGCGCTCACCTGTTTGGGTCTGATAGGTTCGAGGAAGAGCTTTCCGGTATGCAGATAGCGCTTCAAATGAAAGTGCGTGGGTCACATGCACCTTCAAGGAAACTGGGAAGCGACTGCGCTGTCCTAATTCCCTCTGCGGGTGTCCTAATTAGGACAGCACCCGTGACGCCGGCTGCCCGATAGCCGCTCGGCCTGTTGCCGCCCACCCCCGCGACTGTGAAGTCCCATTGGGTGCCGCCCGACGGCGCTTCTATTTTGTCGCCTCGGTTGGCACGTCCAGTTCAGTCGTCCTAAAGCCTGCGGGACACGGCACCGCCAACGGTGGCCATCCCGTCACCGAACACCTGCTCGTCCAGGTCGGAGGCAAGGACGTTGCCCAGATAGGCGACAATCCACATAATCCTGGCAGTGGGCGAAAAATGGCAATCGGAGACGACGAACACTATCAGGCTACGCTGAAGGACATCGGCCGCTACGTCTTGGCTGACGCACGGAAGTGTTCCGCATTCTCCGCGGCCACAGCTAAGGATCGAGATAACTCCCGCGCCGACGCTGTCCCTACCCCGCCCGCGCTGCCGGAGAGCTGGCCGCGACATGACTCGGCGCCTTGGACGTCGCATAACGAAGCGCTGTCCATGCCACGCGCGGCTAAGCTTGATGGCCAGACTTGCCGCCTGACCACCGCTCCTTCCCTGGGGTGCCGTCAAGCTCCAGGGACCGGCAAGAACTATAGCGCCAAAGCCGCTCGTCGCGAGCCTACCTGATTTGGTTGGTCAAGACGGAGATTCAGTGATGACATAACGCCAGAGGCCCCATTTCCCCCGCGCGGTTGATGGCGCTAATGGTCGTTTCACCACTGCCGCCATCTCGAATGGCAGGAGACGCAGCGTTCGATTGCCGAGTACCTTGACGAGCTTCACGACCTTCGCACTGCCTTGCTTGACGAGCGTCAAGAACGAACTGTTGTTGTTGACTCGGTATCTTTGCTCCTGCGACAAAGGACATGACCAATGGACGTTCTTGGTCACTTGAGCCCGAAGCGGGGTTGCTGCACGAGGTGTTAGTTTCGGGCTTCAGGTCATCGAAGCTGATGCCGCCTAATTTCGTCGACGGTCGCCAACATGCGGTGAATGCCATAAGTCAACTCAGTCGAATAGCGCGTTATCGAAGTCGTTAATTACGACACGTTTGACGTCTTCATTCAAAGAACTACCCCGTTTTCCGCTCCATGGCCCCCTTGGAGATCGTCTCCTGAGAGCTCGCAACCAGGTCGAGCGGATCTTTCAACAGGATCGATCAACGCCGTGGGGTGGCAACGCGCAATGATACCTCGTTGAAAGCAGCGACTGACGCGCTTTCTCCGCGGAAACAGCGAGAGCCCGAGATAGCTCAAGCGCCTGCTCCACTGTCACTTGGAAGTGAACGCCGACAATGCTTGCAATGACGAGCGTGATTTCGTCATCCATCTGCTCAATACAGATCGCGGCCGTTTCATTCAGTTCGATCTGAGCAATACGTCCGACATCCGGCTCATTCGTCATGGCTACACTCCATCCGGAGATTGGGCTCGCGACTGGCATACGGTGCGTCCCGACAGCGATTCAGCCAAGAGAGCACGAACTGGTCAACTACAAGAGTATGTAGGTAAGGCGCGCGTCACGAAGTCAGTCGCTGTGGGGATTAAGGTCGAAAGCAAGACACAACCACGTGCCGCGCGATCTTTGCACCGGCGCTAAACACTACCAATACGACCGCGCCGCTGATGTGATCATAGCAGGGATCTCTGCCGATGTCCCGAGCACCTGGGAGATAGCCAGATCACAGCTGTAGTGACTCCCCAGCTCAACAGTTATTGTTTGCCGTCGCAAGTGCGACAACAACAGGAAGGAGCGCGGGCGCGGCCCGGCGTCGACAATGCTTACCTACGCTGTCCCTACCGCGCCCGCTGTGCCAGTGGAGTTAGAAGCGATGCGACTCGGCGCGCCCATTGCAGAAGAGCAGCTGTCCCTATCACTCCCCACTAATTTGGTGGCCAGCCTACCCGGGAGTGCAAAGCTGTGAGCTGCTGCCGGTTTGATGGACACCGAGATTAGGTGTTTCATGAAGCCGGAGGTGGGCGATGAAGAGACGGAAGTTCAGTCGCGAGTTCAAGATCGAGGCGGTCTAACTGGTTAGGGAGCGTGGGGTGTCGGTGGCGCAGGCCGGACGCGACCTGGATGTTCATGAGAACTTTCTGCGCAAATGGGTGAAAGAGTTCGGCTCCGATCAGGTGCAGGCCTTTCCCGGCCACGGGCAGATGAAGCCGGAGCAGCAGGAGATCGAGCGGTTGCGCCGTGAGGTCGCCAAGTTGAAGGCCGAGCGGGATATCCTAAAAAAGGCCGCAGCCTTCTCGCGAAGGAAGCGACATGAAGTTCGTCTTCATCGTGAAGCACCGGGCGATCTGGCCGGTGGCATGGCTATGCGATGCGCTGGGGGTGTCGCGGTCGGGCTTCCATGCCTGGCTGAATCGTTCGCCCAGCGCCAGATCCCGCAGCGACGAAGAGCTCGGCGGCAAGGTGAAGGCCAGCTTCATGGCGAGCGACCGCACCTATGGTGCGCGCCGGGTGTGGCGTGATCTGCTCGCCGATGGGGCGGACTGTGGCCTGCACCAAATCGAACGGCTGATGCGCCTGCAAGGCTTGCGGGCGCCGCGCCGCCGGCGCTTGCCGAAGGACAGCGGCGTTCGACAGCTCGAGACCGTGCCGGCGAACCTCCTTGACCGGCAGTTCGCGGTCGAACCAGAAGTGGATCGCCGACTTTAGGTATCTCTGGACGGCCGAGGGCTGGCTCTACGTCGCAGCGGTGATCGACCTGTTCTCACGCCGGGTGGTGGGTTGGTCGATGAGCGCCGCCATGACAGCTCAGTTGGTAACCGATGCCCTGCTGATGGCCGTCTGGCGACGCGGCTAGCCGGACGCCCTGTTGCACCACTCCGACCAGGGCAGTCAGTACACCAGCGAGCAGTTCCAGCGTTTGATGGCCGACCACGGCATTCTCTGCAGCATGAGCCGTTCCGGCAACGTCTGGGACAACGCAGCGATGGAGAGCTTCTTCTCGTCGCTCAAGATCGAACGGACCGCCGACAAGATCTACCGAACCAGAGACGAGGCACGAGCCGATGTGTTCGACTACATCGAAAGTTTTTACAACACGATCCGCAGGCACTCGACCATCGGCTGTCTTAGCCCGGTTGAGTTCGAGAAGGTGGGATTAGCTTAACCTGGTGTCCATCAAACCGGCAGCAGCTCACTGACTGCCCTCGCCTCAGCGAGTTGAGTCTAGCCCACAAGTTGCCTGGCGGGAGCACGCGACGGTGGCGGATCTGGCGCAGCGATATCAGCTGCACCCGAACCAGAGTTACGCCTGGAAGAAGCAGCGTCTGGATTAGGCAGCGCGGGGCGTTCGAGAGCAACGGCGACGACGCAGCCGCGCGAGCGCGAGATTGAGAAGCTGCACGCCAGGATCGGCCAGTTGATCATTCCGGCGGGGGTGTTTAGCGAAGAGCCCCGGACCATGAGCGCCCCGGATCACCGCGTGCTCGTCGACCGCAATCATGGAGAGCTGTCGGTGCGTCAGCAGTTCCAGCTGCTCGGCGTCGCGCGCTCAAGCGTTTATCGGCCGCGCTCTGCCCCCAGCGACGATGACGATTCGGCGCTGATGCTGCGGGGCGATGAACTGTTCATGAATTGGCCGTTCCTCGGCTCGGCGGGTGATCGCAATGCTGCGCGCCCGGGGCCATGCCGTTAATCGCAAGCGCGTGCAGCGGTTGATGCGCAAGATGGGCATCGCGGCGCTGGGACCAAGGCCGAACACGACGATGCCGGCGCCGGGCCACAAGATCTATCCTATTTGTCGCGCAACTTGACGATCGACCGGCCAAACCAGGTGTGGGCGGCCGACATCACATATCGGTAGTGCGAGGTCCACAGCGATCTACTGGCCATGATGCCATGTAAACCTGCGGCGGACGTGTAGTGGTACAAAGGCATTGTTTCCTCGATCCTCTTAGTAGAAGAGTTTCGGCCTCGTACTTTGCGACTTCTGCTCCGGGGTCATACGCGGTAATGTCGGGTCTGATCGTGAGATTTCCGCTCGGCCCTAGAGCGCCGACTCTGCGCCGCCTAGAGCGATGAAGACTGTGAGATTTCACGTGGGCACCGGCAAGCACTAACCTTGGTAGGTCCCCCCACGACCCCTCTCCCGCTATAATCCGCTTTATCCCGTGGTGTGACAGCCCTCACGGGAAAGCCGGGTGGTTGGCCTCTTGACGCCGAGGCTGACTACTGAAGTTAGCGGCACGTGATAGGGACAGCGCTTTCCTTGCTCAGCGGAAGGCGTTCAGGGTCACGTCTCCGCTAATTTCCCCCGCCGTGTGAGCGCGGTAGGACATCGCCTGCCGTCAAAGTGACGAGCCGCGCTCGCGCGACTTCAGGACCGATACTGATGAACAAGGGATAACGATCAGTCCTGGTAGTTGTGCTAGGGCGTTCGCCGAATGATACCACACCCCGTCAGCTTCTTCCGCTGCTTGAGGCTGACCGTGGTGAAGTTAGCGGTGCGTGGCAGGGACAGCGCTTCCGACAAAGCGCCGAGTCACGTGCCGCTAACTTCTACTATGGGTCCGCATGGGCGGTGACAATCAACCCTTCAAACCTTCGCTCGTTGAGCTTTGATCGGCACATCACATCCCTGCGGTCGCAAGCGCGTGCGGTGCTTGCAACCAATCAGGCGCGCGCGGCCGATCAGGCTCTGCGCCTGTCAGATCGCCAAGTCGCGACAGTAAAGTAGCCTGCCGCCCTCGCCGATCACCGGCTGGCCGTACTTCCGCATGAAGTATCGCGTCCCCTTGCGTCCACGATCCGACGTGCGGACCACAGCCGACCGAATGGTGCCCATGTTCTCGAACAGCTCGCCGATGATGGCGACCCGGTCGCGAGCGATCTTGCCCTTGTTGGCGATCTCGTAGGCGGCAATGCCGGATGCGCCGGCGGCTTCGATGTATGAGATCATCCGCTCTTCGTCGGTCAGGTTCTTCGAGAGCCGCCGCTTCCCCTTCGGCTGCTCGGCGAACTGCTCTGAGCCAGCCGGGGCAAGATCGGGCTGCGTCTGCGCGACGATGGGCATGGTGTGCGGCCTATCGAGCCAGAGTGCATCACGGAGCGCCGCAACGGGAATGGCGGGGTGTTCCTTGGCGAACGTCCGGCAGAGGTTCATCAGGTTCGTCGCCTCGACCGCGATGGCGAACTTGATCTCGGCCTTGAGCGCCTGATGCTCGTTCCATGCCCCGCCGGGATCGCGGCCGAGCAAGAGCCTGATCTTCAGGAACGTGGGATGCGCCTGAGTGAGGAAGCCAGCCAGTTCCGGATCAATCAACGGCGGCTGCTCGACTCCCCTTGCCCTCGGGCGACCTCGACCGGAACGCATCGCCGCCGGGAACACTCTGCCGTATCCAGCGCGCATCGAGAGCCAGATCAGCTTCTTCCGGTGCAGATACCGCGCGATGGCCTCTGCCTCACTAGGATGGCACGGCAAGGCGCTGGCGAAGCCAACGAAGGACCAACCATCGTCCGGCACCTTGAGGAACGCCGCCTTGGCGTCCCACTCCGACATGACCTTCCTGCGCATCGGATAATATCCACTTCCATCCGTCGAAGTGACAGACTCATCCATCATCCAGCAAAACATCAACTGACGATTCCGGGGTTTCGCTCCTATACATAGACGTAATCCCCTACACACATATCTTCATCAGAATATATTACGACTATATATTTCTATCTTATATATAGGAGATACCCTCCAATGGTCTCGCAGGCCCTATCGAAAGCAGGGGTTTAGTTTTGCGGACGTTTGCGCGCATAACCCAAACCGGCCCCAAAGGATAATATGGAGTTGGCGATTTCCATGCGCGAGATCGGCGTGCTCTTTCCGGCTCGCTAACGATGGGCCAGCGGCCGTCCGTCAAGATGCCTATCAAAACTCTTGCGTGACGGATAATCCGTCGACTATCCATTGATTCCGGCGGGACCAGCGTGATTCATGCCGGACGGGGACGAGAAATCCACAGCGCACATCGCTGATCTGAACAACGCCCTTTCAGGGCGAACGGGAGAGCTTTGTGTATGTCTCAAAAGTATCTCAACACGCCGGGATCGAAGGGCGGTGGCGCTTCGAGTGACGCCGCCAAGAAGATTGTCAGCCGGGCAGCGATGCTCCGCATCGCGATCATCGAACTGATGCTCAACGGCTACCGCCTGACGGCTGACGAGATCGCCAAGCAACTGAAGGAAAGCGTCCTGGCGATCCGTCCGCGCGTCTCGGAACTCGTCAAGATCGGCACGACCGCCGGAAGAACGTCAGCGGCATGACGGCTCACGTCCTTCGCCACAAGGACAGCCTGACCGCCGTCGATCTCCCGCAGCCCACCCCCGCAAAACCGCTTCGCTCCGCGCCGCAGGCAATGCACTCGGATCAGAACGCCTTGTTCAGCTGAAGGGGAGCGCCGTGACCGAATACCTGCTCACGCATCAGGAAAAGATGATCACGCGCCGCGTGCTCGGGCTCGAACACGGCAACTCGATCAGCCGCAACTTCGTCGCCGCTGATGATAACGGCGAAGACATCGGTGTCGCACAGCGCCTTGTCGGCAAGGGCTACATGGTCCGCAACCCCAAACACGATTTCGGCTCGATGCGCGTCTTCGTTGTCACGGCGGCCGGGGCCAAGGCCATAGGCAAGAAGCTGCCGCCCGCCTACGTCGTTCTGTCCGCCGCCGCCTGCCCCCCTCGTCTTGATGTACTTGTGCCCGTTGTGGACGGCCACGATCACATTGGCCTTGTGTTCTTCTTCGACATAGAACTCCCATACACCGTTTTCGATTTCTTTGATCGTGGCATCGACGGATTGCTTCCACCTGGACCCGTCCGAATTTACTCCGACAACGTTTTTGATTCGCTCGTGAGGGTTCTGCCTGTCAGTCTTGTTGATGCATTGAATTCGTATGCGGCTGGTCACTGGGGTCTCTCCCATCTGCAAGAAAAAAGAGCCTCACTGCAAGAAAAAAGAGCCTCAGTTTAGACCTCGGGCGTTGGTTAGTGGCCGACCAATCCTAGTAGGTGTCTCGCATCCTTCTCCGCGCCGAGTCCCGCCCGCACTCCCAGCGACGCGCGGCTATGATGCGACAACCGGTTCTGGTAGTTGTGGCACGGCTTTTTTCGATGAATGTATCCCACCGTCAGCTTCGTCCGCTGTTTTGAGGCTGGCGGTGGAGTTAGCGGCGCGGGATCGGGACAACGCTTTTTTCTCCAGACGGGCGCCGAGCCACGTGGCCGCTAAACTTCAGCCGGGGGCCAACCGATGTATATATTCGAGCGGCAGATCACGGCCCTACGGTCGCAAGCGCTTGAGGTGCTTGCAGCCAATCAGGCCCGGGTCGCCGATCGGTTTTTGAGCCTGGCAGATCGCCAAGTCGCGACATTTGATGCCGAGGAGGCTCAGGCAGTGTTGGGCATACTCGATAGCGTGACGCCCAATCTTAGGCCGAAGGACGCGCGGCGGATCGCTGCACGCATACGCGCGCTTCTAGAGGGGACGAGGTGAGTGTCGCCCGACTCTCTCGGGAGTAGAGGCGGCCAGCCTCGGACTTCGAGGACGGGCTGGCCACCATCGCTTCCGACGCCGTTTGGGCGAACCCGCACCCGGGCTCGTGGGCCTAAGCGGATCATCTGGTGCGGCGATCAAGACAGCGCCGGTTTGAAGCTGCGCGCGGCCATGGCCCAACTGTTCGGCATCGCGCGGTTCTATTTCGTCAACTGGCCCGCAAGTTCAAAGGACGCCAACGATCATCTGCGCAGCGATGGCGCGCAGGCGGTGCGCGAGTTGGTGCTCTATGGCCCGTTGCCGTGGCCGACGAGCGGCCTGTACCGGATGAGCGAGCTGTCGGATCCGCCGCCGATGACGATCTGGCCCCCGGGGTTCAACAGTTGGGGACACCGCTGCAAGCTCGCGGCTGGCACCTTGTGGGTGATGACCGACAGCCGATGCGGACCGCTGGATCAATGAGCACTATCTGTTTATGGCCCATCCCGACCGGTGGCCTGATCTCCAATGGCTGTTGTCGCAGGCGGAGGCTGCTGTGCATCGCCACAGCGTCCGGATTCCTGCAGATCGATCCCTGGAATCGGCTCGAAGCGAGCCGCGAGCCGCGCGAAAGCGAGACCGACTATATCGGCCGGTGCCTGCGCGAGCTGTACAATTTCGCCGTCGACCTCGACTGCCATGTGCAGATCCTCGCGCATCCGGCCAAGGCAGGAGATGGCTACAGGCGCAGCGATCCGCCGGAGCTGGAGCACATCCACGGATCGAAGCACTGGGACAACATGGTCGACCGGGGTTTGTGGTGCATCGGCGTCGGCTGTTCAACGACAAGGGCGAGCGCGAGTTCTACACCGAGCTGCATCACAAGAAATCTCGGTTCGAAGAGCTTGGGTACGCAACCAAGTTCGGACTCGAGTTTCAGAGCGACACCGAGCGGTTTGCCGACTGCAACCTCGCGAAGAGAACGCTCGCAAAGCAGCAACAGCAAGCTATAATGTTTGACGCGGCGAATGACGGATTACGACGCCTATCTGCGATCAGAGCAATGGCGCACCAAGGCGGACGCCGTCATTGAGCGCGAGCACGGCGGTTGCCAGCGCTGCGGCGACTCGGCGTGGGAGATGCATCACCGCGACTATGAGCGAATTTTTCGCGAGCGCCTCGAAGACCTGGAAGCGGTCTGCGCTGACTGCCACAAGCTGGAGCATGGGCTGTCGTCTGCAGCCGACGCTGATCGACAAACACGGAAGCAACAGGCGCATCGTGAACGGCTTATTCGCGAGCTCTATGCGCCAAACAGAGGTAAAACATGGACTGCATTCTGATCCGGCGCGACGATCCGCCGAAACAACCCACTCGAAGAGGCCGTGATGGGGGACGTCGCGCCTTCGGTCTGGTGCGGCCCGCACGTGGGCACGCGTCTCGCCGAGGCGATGCGAACGCTGCGTCTGATCCCGATACGCGCGGTCGGGGGCTATGGCGCTCCGTGGCCTGCCTACACTTACGAGTTCGAGGACTTGCTCGCTCAACAGGCGCAAGGCGAACTCGAGAAAACGATGCGGATGCAGAACCGCACGCGCCTGCTGCCGTCCTTCAGCGATGTCACGCGGATGGAGGCGGCGATCTGCTGGCGCGCCCGCTACCTGCTCGGCCAAATGCATCTGCTCCGGGCGGTCAACTGTGTCGCCCTGGCGCACTCTCTCGAACGCGACGCGGGATGGGTCGCGGTCAAGCGCGGCGGCTATGCCGACACATGGCGGGCGAACCACGATGGCGGTTGCGATGTCATCGCCGATGGTCTGCGCGCCGAATTCGTGCAGGTCTTCTAGGGGTCCGGATGACGGGGTTTGAAATCCCACATGGCGCGGACAGGGAGTACCTGATCGTTTCGGCGTGGCGGCGATCTATATCGCGACGATCCCGCGCGGCGAGCCGTGCATCGTCGGCGTCTCCCGCGACCTCGCCCAGACCTTTGATGGCATCCGGGACAATTGGCCGTGGTCGGAGATCGGCTGCGCGTTCTGGGTCAAGGGATCGCGACACCGCCGAGGCGATCGTGGCCGAGGCGACCGAGGTGCTGCCGCGTGATCCCGAGGGGCGGCTTGCGATCAGGGCCGAGTTCGCCCAGCGCCAAGTCGAGACGGTCGCCGCCCGTTGGAAGGTCACGCTGACGAACCACGATGCTGCGATGTCGCGGGTGCGTGCAGCGGTTCACCATGTGCAAGAGACAATCAACACGCAAACACAACCGGTGGCCTCGCTTGATTCAACGCCGCCTATCGTGCCTGGCGGATCGAGGCAAGACACTTTAGACGCGTCATGAGCTACGCCGAGGCGCTCGCGCGGCTGCGCAAAGCGGTGACTAAGCGGCTGATTACTCTCGAGGTAATCAATTTGGATGCTGATCTCTTGCCCGATTTTTTCCCGAACTGCCAAAACTTCGGCGCGGAAATTTACGTTACGAAGCAAAAACGTGGGTGCTTTTCATCGCGCGTGCATCGGCCACAGCTATGCGCAGATGGCAATCCAGCGGCAAACGTCGAAAGCCTTAGAGCGCGAAGCAACAGCGCTTCTCCGGCGTGAGCCGGGTAAATGGCAGCACCACGCAATGCGATCATTGGCAGCTTGAGCGACCGGGCGGTTGCCAAAAACATTGCGCGAAGAAACTTGCACGATGCAAGCCGCACAGCCATTGCAGACTTCCAGCGGCTGCCCGCGAAGGTGCGCCGCGAACTGACGACGGAATTCAGGCGGGAGCGCGCGGCGAACCCGAAACTGGATTGGAAGTGTTGTTTGGTGGCGCGACGTTGCGAGACATTGGCGTACCAACCATCCTAGCTTCTGCTGTGGGCAGGCGCCGAGGCCAAGCCATGATTACCGGATCGGGCACGCCGTGGCTTTCCCACAACCCGACCACTTCAAGCTGATCCCAGCGGCGGGATCGGTCTTTTTTGATCCTTGTCCATGCCAACACTCGGGGTCGATTTCTCGCAAATCGAGCAGCGGGCCTTGGCTCTCGGCGCGACCGCCGATCAGATGCCCTACATCATGGCGACCACCCTCAACATGGCAGCCGAGAATACCCGGTCGTATCTGATCGAGACGACATGGCCGTCGTCGGTCACCGTCCGCAATCGATCGTTCATGAAGGCCGCGCTGACGACCAAGGATCGCGCGCGACGAAGGGCGATCTGACGGTTGAGATTTACGACAAGCTCGGCGGCGCGAACCTCGCCCTGCATGCCAAGGGCGGCACGCGTCGGGCGAGGGCGGCAACTTTTCGATCCCCTCGTCGGCCAACGTGCAACGGACGAGCGGCGGCCCCGTCAGCCCGCAGCAGCAGCAGAAGAATTTGCGGAGCAGCTTCAAGGGCGGGCGCTTCATTTTCCAGCGCCAGGGCCGATCGACGCGCAGGGCGAAGGGCCGCATCAAGCTGATGTATTCGCTGCGGCCATCGGTCCCGATCCGGCAAGACGTGCCGTTCTACAAGGACTTCGCCGAGGTGATACGGCAAGAGATGACGCTAAACCTCGCAATCGCGGTCATCCGCGCCATGTCCACGCGGCGCCGCTAACGGGGAGAGAACCATGGCAGGCAAGCCGAAAGAGGACGAGCACGAGGACCGGCGCCATGCGGACAAGCCGCCGGCGGATCAAATCGAACAGCAGCAGACGACACCGGATGGTCCCCCGCAGGGCGCGCCGCCCTACAAGGACTAGGCCGTGCTGATCCAGCGCATGGCGCGAGATCGGGCGGTCAACCCTCCTCGATCCCGAGTACCTCGCGCAATGGCGCGCCTACTATCGCAACATCGTCGAGCGATCCGTCGCTTGCACGACGTCTTGAACCCACGCCCACAATGCGCTTGTCTTGCTCGATTACCGGGACCAAGCCGCTCAAGCTCGAACTAATCGAATCGGACAAGTCCCGCGCCCCGGGCATTTTGATCCCTTACGATCGGTCGACCCGGCTAGTCTTCGAGTTCACTCTCAGTCGGTCCGGCCTCGGTATTGATGTCTAAGCTTCGATTTCTCATACGCGTCTCTAGCCGGGCTATTCGGCGACTTATGTCCGCATCTCCGGTCTTATCTCCTGCATCTTTTGACTGAGCTATGGCGGCAACAAAAACGTCGTCTCGGTCCGTCAGCTTCTTTATGGCTCATCCAACCCACAGTAAGCGGTGAGAACAGCCTTATTGAATTCAAAGCGGTCCGCTGCCGCTGCGGCCGCTTCACGCGCCTTTTCCAGAAGCACGACACGATCTTCGTGCATGAGCCCCGACGATCGCACGGCTCTCGCAACCGCCAGCGTCGGGCTTTGTCCTGACCGGGATCAAGGTGAACAAGACCCTTCTGCGGCTACCCGTCGGCACCGTCACGCACAAGATGACGCAGGTGACGGGCAAAAACCGCGGGCCCGGCTTCCCAGGACTGGCGGATCATGGTCGGGTCAGGGCACGCCGCTCGACGGCTACCAGATGCGGTACATCTATTTTCTCGATCCGGTGGCGCGGGCGCGGCTCGTGCCGAAGGAGATCGCCTATGCCGAAATCGAGCGGCGCGGCGCCGGGATGTATCGCGGAATTGCGCGTGGCAAGCAGGCGATGGCCGGGGTCCCCTCGGCACAGCGGCGCGGCAGCGGCGACCGCCACGCTCCAACGTAATCGCGCCAACTTCACCGGCCTCTTAGGACCCGCAGTCAACTACCAACTTTGGCGATTGCTGGACAGACGGACACATGTCAGTCGTCGTCCATACACCGTCAAGGAAGTCGCATTCGAAAGTAGGTCGAGAAGAATGAAAGAATTGTCGCTGGGCGCGATAGCCCTCATCACGCTGGCTGCTCCTGCCTCTGCTGCTGATCTGGCCGCCCGGTCCTACGTCAAAGCGCCTCCGCCGGTCATCCAGATCTACGATTGGAGCGGCTTTTACGTCGGCATCAATGGCGGCGGTGGCTCTGCGCATAAGTGCTGGGACCTAGTCAACGCCAGCGGCGTTGTCGTCGCTCCGCCCCTTGCCATGGGGTGCCATAATGGGACTGGAGGCACGGTCGGTGGTCAAATCGGATACCGCTGGCAAATAGCGAACTCGGTGTTCGGCCTAGAGGCGCAGGGCAACTGGGCCGATTTCAAGGGCTCCAATGCCAACCTTGCTTTCGCAGGCGTCCGGGATGAATCCAAGCTTGATGCACTCGGCCTGTTCACGGGCCAAGTCGGTTATGCCTGGAATAATGTGCTGGTCTATGTGAAAGGTGGGGCTGCAGTCGTCCGTGACAAATACCGGGTCTTCGATTCTACGTCTGGGCTGACTATCGACAACGGCAGCGAAACCCGGTGGGGCGGCACGGTAGGGGCCGGCCTTGAATTTGGCTTCGCTCCGAACTGGTCCGTCGGCATTGAATACGATCACCTGTTCATGGGCCATCGGGATGTCGATTTCTTTTTTTCACCCGGAATCGGGGGTGTTCCGGCGGGCGCTTTTGCAGGGACTGCCCGGATCAGTCAGGACGTCGATATCGGTTTGGTCAGCGTGAACTACCGCTGGGGTAGTGCGATCGCCACGACATACTGATCTTCCCCAGGGCGGAAGCGTTGCATCGCGTGGGAGACGGAAACTGAATATTTCTGGCGCGCTGCTCTCCTCTCAAGCTAGTAGTCATTGATGTTCAAGAATTGACGTAAGGATGTATGTGCGCCTCGGAGCCGAGGTGCCATATGCCATCAATCTCGCTGAGCCACCCCTCGCTGCGGTTCTGGGTTAGTCCACCTCGAGTGGCATGAAAGCCAAATGCGCCCGAAGTCCACGAATTTATCACCGTCGTCACGTATGATGACAAGGGCGATGTGTCAGATCACAAAGCCAATCATTACGAGCCTGCTCGTCTGACCAATGGCACCCGAGCGGTCGACCTCATAAGGATGTCGTTTGATGCGATGTGGCCGATCCATCGTGACATCGGTAATCTATGTTACACACGGTTCGTCGAACTAGCTCCCGATGCAAGAGATTTGCTCGCCGGAGACATCGAGCGGCAACGCATGAAGGTGCTGGATATGATCACCGCGCTGGTCGCCTCGCTCGACGAGAGACCGATCTTCCAATCGCTGATCGCGCTTTCAGGTCACAAACACGCCAGACTTGGCGTTCAGCCAGCGCACCACGTCGCAATGGGAGAGGCCTTGATGTGGAGCCTTGAGTGCAAGGTAGGCGCCTCTTTCACCCCGGAGCTGCGGGACTGTTGGCGGACACTTTACGTCACGGCCCAGAGACCGAGATGCTGCGGTCTGCCGCGAAAACCTAGACCGTGACGCAACTTTGCTGCAGTGCCGAGGGGCGGAGTTGGGACGCTCATTGCACATCGCGTTCGTTAGAAGAGTTCAGCTATTGTGTGGCTTGACCGCGGTAAACGGGATGGCCTTACGATTTGAGCGAAAGCAGCTTTGCGAGTAGCGCCGCGGTCAACAGCGTGGCGTGGCCGTCGGTCGCGATGGCGTAGATGAGGGCGCGCCGAGTAAAGGCGGCGGGATCGTTCTCGATCTGGCGGGCGGCTTGCATTGCGGCGATGACGTCGATCGCTTCTCGATGCGGTACTTGCTGCGACCGAGGAAGATGGATGCGGTGAAATGATCAGCCTTGCGGATCGCCGCGACTGCCCGCGTCTCGATCTCATCAGACGTCACGGCCAACTCAAAGCGATACGGCCGCGACGGCGAGCGAGATGTATTTCGGGATCGGATGGTCGCCCTGCTCATAACCGGCCCATGCGCCGCGCGATCAGCCGATCGCATCGGCGGCCTGTCGCTGCGAATAGCCGAAGCGCGCGCGCCAGTCGGTCAGTGATTGCGGCGTCGCAAACGGCGTGGCGCCGGTCTCTGAATTCGTCATTCCCGGGTCTCCTCATTGGCAGGCCATCGCGGAATGCAGAGGGCCTCGACCCCGAAGACCGGGAAGCTGACCGATCAGCGCCCGGCAATCGGCCGGGCGGCTCGGTAGTGGGCCATATCCCGCCAACGAACGTTGCGCTCAGTCGGATGCGGCGAGCAGCAGCCGCAGCGGAATGATTGTCATGAATGGCGGACATATCCGGCTTTTCGACCATCGAGTAATTTACCAATTGTCCGAATTTGAACCCGTGACCATAAAGGGTGGAGAGTGGTTTGAGCTCCGTGCCAGAAGGGGACACGAAAGGCGCTCTTATCGTTCTTTTGGATAACTACTGTTCTCGGTACGCTTGCAGCTTGTTGCAAGCGATTCATCGCCAGTGCGACGAGCTACGAGTCAGAATACCAATCGCGCGCAGCGCAGCAGCCGCCTTCGCGAGTGGAGTAATCGCCTTGAGGGTTCCGATTTCGTTGCTGGGCATGGTGTCAATTCGTCGCAGCAGTCGCGCGAAGCTGCTGACTTGTCTGTCCAGAAGAGCGACGCGTCGCCCGGTTCAATACTAAGTAGGTACTGCGGCACGGTGACGAGCGCGATTTTTGGGATGCCTTTTAGGTAGACCGGCTGGCCTTCGCCCAACTGAATGAGCGCGTTTGGGGCCGACACTCTCGGCGCTTGCCCGGTTGTACGCCACTCTGATTCGATAAGCGCCGTCAGCTCCGGGTTGGAGGCGTAGAGCCGTTCGGGTTCGGGGTTGCCTGTCGGGCCACAGGTATTTTTGAGAGGATCGTCACGGTATTCCCGAGCACCGAGGTGCTCGATCACCAGACCTGCCACTGCGTGGCGATTTCCCGGACCACCGGCCCACCACCGCGGGTGGTCCCGCAACCAGCGCGAAGTGGCTTGGCCATCGTCAGTGACCGCCGGGATTCGAAGGTGTCCAGCTGTTAACACGAAGATTGCTGTGCGTGCCAACGGTCGAGCGGCGCGCGAGTTCGACCAAACCGATGTGACCGCTCTCCTCGACAATGTTTGTACCGTCTCTGTGGCTTACCACGAGGACAGTTTCGTGGGCTGCGTTGTTACCCTCCACGGCGCCCCATATTGTTCGCATAGTGCTGTCTCGCTCGATCACGGCGTCGACGACGAGCGTCTCCCGCCTCGCCCGCGCCATTTGCCTCGCCTGCACTTCGTAGCGATCACCAAAATAGTGGCTGAAAAGGAGTGTTCCACATGCTGTGGAACATCAGCTCATACATCATGTCGGCAAGCTTGGGCCGTGAAGGTTGTGACTGCAGCTCTGACGAAGGGGCGGGCGATTGTGTGATAGATCTGTGCCTGAAGTTGAGACGCCCGGTCAACAGCACCGAAAGGGAACTCATCGCGATAGTTGTCGTTCAATGCCCGGATGTCCTTGAAGCGTAGAATGTTGATGGTCTTCGCGCCCTGTTGGACGATGCGATCAGCGTGGAGTCTGAATGGGCTGCGGGTGAGCGCGTGCTCGAGTTCTGCATGTTGCGCTTCCATTGACTGGGCCAAGTTGGAGCGCTGGAACGAGTCAGACATGGCCTGACCTCCTCTGTTCTAGAGTCGATGCCGCCCCGTAGTGCTGATTCACGCTGTGGTGCCGGATTGCCTGTCTACGGCGTCTTTCATCCGGCAAACTGCTCGCAAGCGAGGTCAGTGTGACCAAGAAAGCGTAACCTCGAGAGGACGTTTTGCGAGCAGGGGTGACTTTCCACGATGTTCCCGAATCGCTCTATGCAAAGTCGATGCCAGGCATCTTGTTGCTGCCGTGACGAAGTATGGCCAAGCAACTTCCGTCTTCCTGTTCTGCTGCACAGGTTTTGTCTGATCGAAAACCAACACTGGCAGAAATCAGACACTGTGGGTCGTCTTTGTTAGACAGCGGACGTCGCATTCTTAGGGAGCATTCCCCGGGACCACCTATTATTTCAGATGGGTCCTGCTCAATCTTCCAAACTTTCGACTGGTCGCCCGTAGCCATCGCCTCAAATATGTTCTCTCACACATGAGCGCTCAATCAGGAGGCGAGTTGGGACATCGGTTGCTATTACGTCTATGACCACCCGGTCGCTCAGCGCAGTCAGAGGATTGCGCCCAGAATGATCTCAAACATGGAGTTAGAGCATGGCGAATGAGACGAGACTACCCGTCACCAGGAAGGCTAGTGAGCCCGCGTTTCTTCCTGAAGCATGGCGCTCACTCGAAGTATTGCGCAACGAGGTGGATCGCTTGTTCGAAGACTTCTTTGGCGGCGATTTCTGGCGCCGCTCGTTCCCCGCGCACGCTAGTCTTGGAAGGTCGGTTGCCAAGAAGGCCGCCACAAGCCCCGCAGTGGATCTTAGTGAAAGCGACAAGGCTTACGAGATCACAGCCGAACTCCCTGGACTCGATGAAAAGGACATAGAGGTTCAGGTCATCAATGGCGGACTGACCATTAAAGGTGAGAAAAAAGAACACAAGGAAGAGAAGCACAAGGAGTACTACCTCTCGGAGCGCAGTTACGGCTCCTTCACGCGCTACTTCGGCTTACCGGAATGTGTGGAGGCCAGTAAGATTGAGGCCTCTGTCAAGAACGGCGTCCTTAGGGTGACCTTGCCGAAAAATGCGGAAGCTCAGAAGCCGCCCAAGAAGATTGACGTCAAAGCAACCTAGGCACCGACTTGTCCATGCGAGGCAGCGCTTGCGACAATCGCACCGGGCGCCAGAAGTCTAGCGAACACGTCAGGTGGGGGTGACTGCACGCGCCTGCATCTGCCTTGCTCTTCGCGAAGTTGATGCCCATATGGGCGAACGATCGCCTGCTTCGTCGGCCCGAGCAGCGTAGCCGACGACCTGGCGATTACGACGGGCAACTCATCGCCTCGGCCGGTCGCGCTCTAGGTGGTGCGGACTCTTGGGATTTTCAAATCAGTTGGACAGTGTTTCAAGGCTTTCCTTTACTTTAGAAGATGGTTTCTTGCCCCTTTCTGACTTTCGATCGGTTGAACGCGCTAAGCTCTTCACGGGCCATCACCTGAACCATGGTCTCGCTCGATATGAGCAGCTCAAATCAGGAGGCTCATTGGCAGAGGCGTTGCAATGATATTCAAGAAAACCGGTGGGAGAACTCAGAAATGGAAAACGTCTGGGAAGGTCGATCGATTTGGCAGATCCGTCGTTTCCTGCTCTGGCTGTGCTCGTTTGTCCTATGGACAAGTCGCTAATGGCACCAAGGACGACGTGTTCACTTATTTGAAGTGGCGATCTTTTATAACAGCTCTCAATCCAATCCTGAGGATTGACGTTTCCGCCATCCTAGGAACTTTCTCGCCAACGTAGGCAACGGTTCAGGTCGGCGGGTCCGCGCCGGTTTCGCTCGACGATAGCTATAATCAATTCTTCGGCGACGATCACAGCCAGCTCCATTTTTGCCTTAACAATACTCGACGTCCTCGACCGATACTGTCGAGGTGGTTCAGGAGCCATCGCTTTGAAACTATGGGCTAGGCGCTCCTCCGGCATCATCGCGTGCATAGTCTATAATAGTATCCAGGTGGGCGACGATTTCAGCCCGTTGCTCGGTCGGTTTTGGTCGTCAAGCAACGGTATCGCTTGAATAAAGGACTCCTCAATAGGATCATATCAGGTTCCTTTGACTGTGATTGGAAGCAGTGACTCCAGCTCGCACCGTTGGTGCAGATTCAGCGGATTGAAAGGCGGGGACTTCAAGCGGCTTGCCGCTCCTCTTTAAGAAGTACCAGGCTGAGGGTATCTGTAGATTTCTTCGAATTTTCCGTCGACGACATGCCCCACGGCCCATTCCGTGAACAACACCGCGTCATCTAAAGCCACCTTTTCGGCTTTGCCCGTATCGATGTTGAAGTATTCACGGTGATGCCGATCTTGTTGACCGGCGACGAACGCCTTGTTCCCCACGCCGACCAAGGGCACGACCGCCGCAGAAGCTGGCACGGCAGCGCTCGACAGGGCCGGCCTCAGAAGCGCGGTCGGAAAGTGGATAAGTGTTCGGTGTGATATTCCGCCCTGCTGATGTCACGCGATTTGGTCTTGTGGGGCGGGCGTGGCGGGAAAGGTAACCATGCCCTGATTGCCGCGGCCTCCTCTACAAGAATGCCGAATGATCCGCCTTCAATCGAGACATCGAGCTTGACAAACGCACCGGGCGAGATGCTCTGAAATTAGTAAGCACCGCCGCGAGATCGATGTTCATTGGAAATGCTCCAGCCCTTTGGTGCTCAGGGGGCGTTTATGCTCAACCTATGCGGGCGCGAAAGCTATGCGAAGGCCAATCGACTACTTCGGGGGCTAGCCCGGGGCTCGCCAACGGGCGCGGCTGATCGTCGATGTATGGACGGCCGCGCCATCAAAGCTGAGAAAAACGGCCAGCGCGGACGTGATTCGGCGCTCACGCCCCCGAAAGCACTGTCCCTACCATCAGCCGTCGCCCTCGGCAAGGCTGGCCACCTCGGCCCGCTGAGAGGCTGAACTCCCAAAGGGTACTACCAAGTATCGCGGAGAAGAACTGCAAGGCAACCTACCAGGATTGGTCGGCGCCGATCCCATATGTCGTCCGCGATTAGCCGGCTGGTGGGTATGGGTCGTGGCCATATGTCCACTCGATTCTAAATTGGTGGTTTTCGCTTGAACCAGAACCTGAGCGTCGTGCCCCGCCTTTCCGTCCACGTGGGCGGTATCGACGGCGGCGCGGATTGCCTCTTTCTGAGTAGCGTATGGGGCGGAGTGCTTGCCATTTACGAAAACCCTCCATTCGTCATTGTGGAGTGTGACGATATGTTGAATACGAGCCATAAGGTCTTTCTCCCCAGGTTCTGGAAACGCGTGTCCACGCCGGGAGGGAGTTTGCAACCTGACGCGGTCGCCTCAACTACCGGATTGGATGGGGGCCGAGCTGGCCTCTTGCAGGACACATTTGTGTAGCAGGCTCATCGCCACGATGGTGGACCTGAAGCGCGCGTCGGCTTGCCGAGGACCGCTCAGACAGGCGGGCGGCCGAGGAGATCGGGGGAGTCGGCCGATGGATAAGGCGCTAGCAATTGCGTGGGCGTGCATTCTAATCGTCCTGGTGCTGTTCGCCGCGCTGTATCTTCCGTGGTCGTGAGTTCAAGGAAGCAGCGGATTGCCGCGCCGCGCCTGCTTGCCGCAGGCAAGCCAGCGGCAAGCGTTCGTATCAGGCCATCGCGACTTGGCGCGGCGTCTCAGTCTCATTCCATTTGACGCCGCTATGGCGGAAAGCGACGACTTCGGTCGGTGGCTCATCCCTCGCGACGAGCTCCTCAACTATGAGGTTCACTTGGCCTCACTTGGGCTGCACTTTCAGACCCAGCTCGATCAGGCGCCGGATGGGGTTCGGGACGGGTGATCGCCATGCTTTTCTCGCCACGGTCGATGGCAGACAGTTCAAGGTCTTGCCAACGCATGCCGATCTGCGTGTCAGGTATACACTGCGTTCGCAGCACCTCAGCCGGCGCGATCGCGCCCTCAAGTGGCGACCACGCCAGCATGCGCGCGGCGGGGAAATCCGTCCTAAACTCATATTCTTTGACCGTAGTACGGGGCGAGACGATCCGGAAGCGCCAATAGCGGCGTCCACTTGGCTTCTTCCCGTACTCGCGCTCCCACTGCGACGTGTCAATCCGCACATTAGCCATGTTCGGCCTTGACCTCGAAAATCACACTCTGCCCTAACGACCGCGCTTCAGGGCGTCAGCTTCTTCGGCTGGTAGGCGTTGGGCTCGCCGGCAACTTACACGCCGAGTAAACGTCGGCTGACACATCGTGACGGACGGTTGCCCAACCGTGTGGCGGATCGAACAATTTTAGCTCCTGTGGTTGTGCCTCCAAGCGGCGCCTCGGAAATCGCCCATCAATGCGCCCTTTCCAACAACGCGCTGACCAGTCTTGATTGATATCGCTGCCTGCCACGATCAGCATGAGACACGCGGGCAGCAATGCGCCGCAGCGTAGCCGAGTCCAGATCGCTCATTGCCGCGACGCCACCGGGATGCGAGTGCCAATCGCTGAGGTAATCAACGTCACACCCGCTATCCTGAAAAGCCCGCCGAATCTCTGCGAGATGCCAAGCGTGATCAGGCACGAAACAGTGTCGGCCCATGAAGGGCGTGCGGGCCGGGACCGCGAAGGTCGATTACCACCCGGTCTTCCCCCGCGCGCCAGCCGAGGAGAACTCCGCCATTCTCAAGGGGGGCAAGGCCCGGCTCCACAACAGCGTGGATGTGGGGGGCAATCAAACGCTTCCCAGCCGCGGGAGCACACGTACTCCGTTTTCGCCTTGCAGTGTCAGGATATACACTTGCCAGGTGCCGGGGTCGTACTTCCCTTCTGAGACCCATCCGACCGCACTGCGGACGACTTCAAGCGAGACTTCTTGCAGATCAAAGCCTCCTCCGGTGAATGTAGGCGCATCGCACCCGACGCGCTCCGGATGGCCCAGCCGGAAGAGGACGCCCGGAATGGCCGACCCGCTCCGCGCTATAGGTCTTGGTCACCCAGATGCCGATCACCCCGGGATTGCGACGGATCATGTGGCCCGCAGGCTCGAAGTGATCGGGCGGCAGATCCTTTTCGTTGCGCCGCATGCGCGGGTTCGGCAGGAAGGGACAGGCCTGCACCGCATACTCGGCGCATTTCCAATGCGACGGCGGCTCCGAGATGTTGCGGTTGATCGCGCACATCGGCCCGATGGGGAACGCCTTGTAGACACCGAGCGGCTGGCCACAAACCCAGCAGAGCTTGCGATTGACGGCCTGCGTGAGCTTGCCGGGACCGATCACACGGAAATCGGGCTCTCTGTCGATCCACGCGACGAACCAAGGGACATAGAACCCGCTCGCTGACACCCGCAGGCGCTTGAACGCGGTCAGCGCCATTTGACCGGCTCCAGCTTGCAAGGGAACTTGATGCTCCGCGGATCGTCCGGCCTACCTGCCGTCGTGATCATGGCGGTGAAGCCGCACACGTCGCAGACGATGGTGTAATAGCCGCAGCGCTCCGCCGGATACGGCAACGGCGTTTCGCAGAACGGGTTGGCGCCGCGCATCAGATCAAGGTCGACGCCGTCCAGATAATCGGGGTTCGGCGGCTGCGTCGCCTCGCTGCCGCGATCTATCCAGCTCACATGGATCATGGCAGTCCCCACTGCTACATCTCCGGCAGTGAGGCGAACATGGTATCGATGGAATCTAGGTCAACGAGAGTCCGGGTGTCGAATTTGTAGGCCTTGATCCGCTTGGCGCTGATCAGCTCACAGCGCGCGCTGGCGGAAGACCCTGCCGGTGTATTTGGTGACATCTCGACCGTGCTCACGGGCGGCGAGACCGTGCTGGCGGGCTTGCCGGGGCTCGCAGGCAAGGCCGCGAAGGTCGCGGGCACGGCTGGCCGCATCGTCGATCCGCTCAACGTCGTCACCAAGCCGCTCGCCGCCGGCGCCGCCGGAGGGATACCGTTCTTCGGCTAGACGAGAGAGAAGAGACTCGCAATTGCGCCGAATACCAAGGAAAGCCGTTTTGCACTCATTCATCCGATCAACTAAGAGCCTCGCCGCACACCGGCGACACCTTGGCCCCGCAGCCGAGACAGAGCCGTTTTCTTAATCTTGGCGAAGCACTACGTCTGTAATTTCATCGGACTGAAATGAGACGGTGAACGGTATCGCGTACCGCTCACCGGCTCGCCAAAATGTTTGCGCTTAGTTATTGAGCTCCGGGCAGCCTGGGACGTTCCAATCACCGGGGTGACAAATGGGGCGGCATCACGTCGTGACCTCCCGAAGTCGCACATGCTTCTTCAAGGGTCAATTCGTTCACGCCATAGGCTGATACATCGCTTTCCATGCTTTCTCCTTTCGCACTCTTGCCGGTCAGCAACTGCTGCTGCCGAGAACGCAGGAGACGCAAGCCTCGGGCCAACCGCGCGCAGCATTTGCAGCTTGACAGGGCACGTGCAGCAGGCCGCTCGACCATCACGTTGCGAACACGACCAATCGAACAGTCGGGAACACGACATGCGCCAAGAAGGCAGCGGGCGTCACAGGGATGCGGATCGGGCGAAACCGCTGCACCATGGTTAGTTTCGCGCCTCAATACACCAAGGAGTTCCTTTGACGCTCATCCTGTGGCACAGTCGCGACGATCAGAGCCGTCCGCTGCTCGGACCGTCGCGAAGCGGCCGCGAGACCGAGGACTTTCTCCGTGGCTCTCACCTTGATATCCCAGCGGAGCCGTCGAGGCGTTGCGCCGATAGTGGATGCAGGATCCGCCACGCACGTTGATGACCGCGGACGTGGGAGCTCATACCGCTGACTCACGAGCCCGTCGCCGCGCCTCACAAAACCGTTGAGATCCCTCGCAAAAACGAGTGAATCACGCCTCATCCGACCCTTTCGCATCGGCCTCAAAGCAGCTCCTTAGCCACGCTCCAGCGCTGCCGCTCGAAAAGACGGCGGTAGATGCCGCTGTTTAGATGAATTAGCGCGGCGTGGTCGCCCTCCTCGATGATACGGCCGCGATCGAAGACGAGTAGCCGATCGAGCGCGCGCACCGTCGAGAGCCGGTGCGCGATGATCAGCGTGGTGCGCCCGACCATTAGCCGCTCCATCGCGTTCTGGATCAGCACTTCCGACTCCGTATCAAGGCTCGAGGTTGCCTCGTCCAGAATTAGAATCGGCGCGTCCGCAAGGAAGGCGCGCGCGATCGCCACCCGCTGGCGCTCGCCACCGGAAAGCTTTATGCCGCGCTCACCGACCAGCGTACCATAACCCTTCGGCAGGCGCGCGATGAATTCATGCGCGCTGGCGAGTTGTGCTGCCTCCTCAATCTCGGCCTGGCTGGCGCCGGGCTGGCCGTAAGCTATGTTCTCGGCTAGCGTTCGGTGGAACAAGAGGCATTCCTGCTGCACAACCGCAATCTGAGAGCGCAGCGAAGCCTGCGTCACCTTCGAAATGTCTTGCTCATCGATCTGGATCCGACCGCCGTTCACGTCGTAAAGCCGCTGGATGAGCTTCACAAATGTGGTCTTGCCGGAGCCGGAGGGGCCGACCAGACCGACCCGTTCGCCGGCCTTTATCGACACTGAGAAGTCCCTGAAGAGCGGCAATCCATCATTTCCATAGTGAAAATGGACTTTCTTAAAATCGATGCGACCCTTCATGATCCGGATCTGCTTAGCCTCGGGACAATCAGCAATGTCGAGCGGCTGTCTCTGGATATAGACCAGCTCCTCCATATCATTCGCTGAGCGCTGCACGTTGCGGATGTGCACGCCCACGTCGCGCAGGTAGCCCTGCAGCACAAAGAAAGAGGTAAGCACGAGGGCGATATCGCCCGCGGTTGCCTGGCCGCGTGAGCACAGAAGCAAGGCATAGCAGATCACCGCCGCCCGGAGCGCGAGCAGAGTTACGCCTTGCATCGTGCCGCTGATCGCTCCACGCACCCAGCTCCGACGCATCCGACGTCGCCACTTCGCGATGACCTTTGCGAGGCGCTCGTTTTCCCGTTGTTCGGCTGCGAAGCCTTTGACCACCGGGTTGCAACTGATCGCGTCGGCGAGCGCGCCGCCAAGCCTGCTATCCCAGCTGTTCGCAAGGCTTGCCGACGGCGCGATATATCTGAGTGATAGCGTGATCGTCAATCCGACATAGGCGAGAGAGCCGCAGGCAATGATAAGGCCCATCATCGGCCAGTGCCAACCGAGCAGCACGGCCGAACCGATGAGCATGATGAGCGAGGGGAACAACGCGATGAGGATCGTGCTGTTCAATAGGTCGAGCGCGCCCATGCCGCGCGTGATCTGGCGTACCGTCGAGCCGGTGAAACCGTTGGCATGCCAATCGGTCGAAAAGCGCTGGACCCGATCAAATGCGTCGCTCGAGATGCCGCACAACATCTTCAGCGTCAGATCGATCATGCAGGTGAAGGCAACGTGACGCATAACAATGGCTCCGAGTGCGAGCCCAACCAGCATGTAGAACGCGGCAAGCGCGGCATGCCATGCGACGGCCTCCGTTGCAGCTCCGTTTGCAACTGCGTCGACCAGCCGGCCCGTATAGAGCGGCGTCAGCACGTCAGCCAATGTGCAGGCGAACATCGCGATCATGATAATCGCGACCCGGGCCGGCTGCCAGCTCCAGTGGCTGCCAGTGAAGGCGAGAACGTCGCGAAAAGCGTCGACGCGCGGGCCAATATGGAAACGGCTCATGGTCTATACAATCGCATCCATGCGATCGGTCCCAGGAAAGCTGAAATGGAAACTCCGCGCAAAGACGCGACCATATGTTGGTTCCTTCTTCGCATCGATTGCGAAATCGCTATCGGGTCGACCAGCTCCGCCGATCGTCCGTTGCTCCACCCGTGTCACTTGGCGTACCAACCTCCAACCGGCGCTGGATGAAAGTTCCGTGGAAGCCATCGTAAACCGACGCCAGCACGGCAACGCCGGTGTTGACTTCCACCGTCGAAAACATCTCAGACATAGGCGCATGCCTAGGACCAGGCCTAGCTCCTCCGGCTAACGCGGGTGTCCGGTGAAAACGGGGTGAAGTTCAGCGTGTTTGTTGGCGAACCATTCAAGGCTCTTGATAACATGCGTGCCAGAACATCGCGGTTTTCTGGGTTGCTCATCATCGTTACGTGATTGCCTGGAATTGAAACTGCATGAATGGCCGCCCCACTCAAAACGCGGTCCCAGCCGCGCATGATCGATCTTGCCTCTGGGCTTGGACAGCCCCAATGAATTGGGATGATATGGCCCAAAGTTTAAGGCACGCGTCATCGCTGACAGATCTTGCGCGGGCCGATCCCATCGCAGACAGCCTGCCGCATCCGGGCGTCTACGTCTCGGAAAGCAGCTCCGGCTCATCAGCGCCTGCGAATAGGTAGTAAGCCCTCCCTTCGCTAAGCCAGTTAAAAGCTCACGGAAGCCCTCTATCGCGACTTCATAACATTTGAGGTTCAGGGTCAGCGTCGTGTCGATGGGCGCAATCAGCACTTGGCGCTGAACCACGATGTCTCCCGTATCAACGCCATCATCGATCCGATGCCATGTGATGGCGTAGTCGGTCTCCTGCGCCAGCAGCGCCCAGGACGTCGCGCGCGTTCCCGCATATCGTGGCAGTGGACCGTCGTGGTAATTAAAAGCACCTCGACGAACCCGCCCCAATACATCCGCTGGCAATATGAACGGATTGGCAACTGAGAAAATCAAATCTACAGGCGCTTCCTTCAAAAAGGAAGAGAGCTCTTCAACGCTTGCTACAGACGGGATGTTCGAACGAACAGCCCAATCGCGGAATACGCCGTCGGCACACAACGCTGCACCAATGACGTGGCCCATCTCAATTGCCAGCTGAGCGCATCTGATAGCTAGCGTACCACTGCCGGCAACGACGGTAGAGGAGATCGATCGCGCTTCAGGTAGCCTGCCCTGCTCGCCTGGTTGACAGGCGCTCCCGCGCGCCGGAGATGCCCGATATGTCATCTTCACCGCTCCTGCAGTCCATCCATGAAGTTCGGCGTTCCCACCATGGGCGTCGCGCCACGTAGCGACTCAAATCAGCCACACTGGTTCAATTTGCTCGGGATAACCGCGCCCGCAGTCGCTTGCACAATATGGGGGGGGGGGGGATATTGGCGGTGCCCAAACTCTGGCGCGCAGCCCAGATCCTCTCAATGTCGCGGGCAGGCCCCACGCCTCCAGATATCGTCTCCGGCAGAATCGCAGCTGCCACCTTAGCCTGGTCTGAGTTTCCGGTGAGCGAGATCATCGGACGACTTCTCCTCAGTCAATGCGCCTTTATAGGGCGATTAAGCATGTATCGTGCCAAAGGAGAAATCGTTCTCTGTCAATATACTAGCCCTAACACTGCGATTCCACTCATCCGACGTTGTCGGACATCTAACGTACTTGCGTTATCCACCCCGATTGGATTCGCCAGCTCCGTTCGCAGCCACAAATGACACCTCGACGAAGTCGCTATCTCGATTCCGGCGAGCAACATTGGTTCTGACGCGCTGTCGACCAAAATGGCCTCGTTCTCGACCTCGTGATCGAGCGCCAATGAGATTGGCGCGCTGCGCAGCGGCTCATGAAGAAGCTCTTGAAATCCACCGACACGTCGCCCCGCGTGATGATGATCAGCGACAAGCTCCGTTCGTACGGTGCTGCAGGGGCGAAGATGGCCTTTCACGTCCGCAGCACAAATCTCTCAACAATCGGGTCCGAGAATTCTCATCAGCCGGCCTGGCGACGCGAGCGGATCATGACGCGGTCGAATCGGTCCGTCGGCCTCAACGGTTCCGTCAGTTGAGATCGGGTCGCAAAATTTCCCACGTCCCCATCCCGGGTTCGTCGCTGTCGACTTCCGTCGAGCTTCGCGCCAGCGAGCCTTTGCGACTTGCCGTGAGATCTCCACGACAAACGCTATCGCCGAATCAATCGTCGATTTGAAGAGAATGCGCGACAGCAAGGCAGCAGGGAAAAGAGGAGCCCCTCTGTCTCGGATCGCGACCGAAGTGGTGCGTCGGACCGGTGCGACGCGCTGGCGGGTTTACGATTCGCACGGCTGCAATGCGCCACTCTGTCCCAAGCGTCATCGCAAAGGGCACGACGAGAACGACCCGTCCTGCGGTCGCGGATAGCTATGATCGCCACTGCAGACAGGCTCGTCGGCCACACTTCTACATCCACAATGGCGACGATTCTGCCTTCGTTTGCGACCGCGGCTGAGTTCTTAACAGCCTGCTCTCATGTTTGCTGTCAATGGACTCGATCAAGCGGAGCCGCTTCCGGCTGAGCGCCCGGACGCTGGACTTCGAAGGAGCCCACGGCAGGAACCAAGGGCCAAAGACGACGGTTGATCAGGCTCTCATGCGCGGGTTGGCTACCGCATGATCGTGGTTTCGTCTTGGGGCTCGCTCGGTCTAAGGGGCGAGCGTCAGCAATGCCGGCTCATAACGGGCCACGACGAATCCCATCGCGTCCTGCCTCCTGCCCGGGGCACCGATATGGTGGAGCAGCGCTCTTCAGGCGATCAGCCCGAGTTGTACTTGACGAGTCATCGCCCACAGGAAGCCGACCATCTCGCGTGCAATCGCGGTGGTGATGATCACCGTGGGTTTGCTGGCCGCCGACAAGCGGCGATAGCGGGCGCGCACAGCCTGACCTGGGCCTTCCAGGCGATATCGCGAATAGCTTGAGGCAGACGCTCGTTACGGTCATGGAGCTTGCGACTGACGCGGGCTTGCATGCGATAGGTCCATACCTCCTCAATCAGAGCCCGCCCGTCCAGAGCGTTGCCATCCTTGGTGATGCCGCCGCGTCGGATGGTTGCGCCGCTCGAATACTCCGACGGCACGAGACCGAGAAAGGCCATCAACTGACGGGGGTTGTCGAAGCGAGAGAAGTCGCCAACCTCGGCAACCACCGTCACGGCAACGATGAAGCCGACGCCGAGCATGGCCTGCACGGCCTCTACGAATGGCGTCATTGACCATTGTGGCGCCAGCTCCTCGATCAGCTTGGTCAAGCAGTCCACACGGGCCTCAGCGTCGGTCACGCCATGAATGTAGTTCCTGCAGAACGAATTGGCTCGCCGGGTGATTGAAGCGCACGTGGTGTGCAAGCGACGATACGCCGGAGTCCCCCCTCTTCCATGACGGTATCTGCCATGGCAGTGAGGCCGAGTGCGCGCAGGCGTTCGACGGTCGGATGAATGAGCACGATGATCTCCTGATCACTTGTAGTAACCGCGGCCGCGGATGTTGGCGTGGAAGAGGATGGGTGCGTCCTGGGTCGGAGGCGCGGTTTTGTCTGTGGCGTTCTTGAGGATGGCAGCGACCGATTTGTAGGAACGGGCATTGAGCAAAAGGGCACGGGCGCAGGCGGCGTCGACGCGCTCCTGGCCATAGCGTTTGACCAGCCCGAGAATGCCGATGGCCGAGCGGAAGCCCTGCTCCCGATGCGGCCGCGAACGCAGGATGACGTCGATCAGGTCTCGGCGTCGGGCCCCACCTTG
>NZ_LBJW01000092.1:0-83485 GCF_028128865.1 Bradyrhizobium sp. CCBAU 11357
CGCCACTTGGCGTACAAAACCCGAGACTCTAACTGCCGCTGGATGAAAATGCAGTGGCAGGTCAATGCAAGGAAAGGCAACTTCTGTGTCACAGAAGGCCTGTCGCGCAAGCTTATCTGCCCGAGAGCTGCTCGTCTATGTGACCCCTCGCAGGCTTTTGATGGCTGCGAGTTCGTCAAATCAACAAGAAGCTCGACTAAAAAACGAACGCCTCCGCCGGCAAGCGATCGACACCTTCAAGCCTTATGGCATGTCTGGAGAACAAGGAGAGATGCTTCTCTTCGTTTTGGCCGAAAGCCTGCTCAAGCTACCGCAGCTCCTCTGCAAAATGGACCTCAAAACGGATAGGGAGATGCATTTTCATGGCCTTGATGGTGTCCATTGCGGACCAGGAAGCGGGCCCGATGAGCTGGCAATCTACTGGTGTGAGTCGAAAGTTCATAAAGATCTAGATCGAGCTCTATCCGAAGCGTTTGATGGTCTGAAACCTTTTCTGTTGTCGGCAGGAGCGGGAGATTCAGATAAGCGCCGAGAGCTCGCACTGCTTGATCATTACATGGACTTGGCAGACTCTGAACTGCAGAAGTTGATCCTCGACTCCATCAATCCTCACTCTGCAGCGTTCAACAGAGTTTCATGGAGGGGGATTTGCCTTGTCGGCTTTGACTACGAATACCCTCAGAAACCTAACCAGGTGCGGCAGGACGAATTCACCGCGAAGGTAAAGGCCGTCTTGCCGCTGGTGGATAAATCGGTGAATAGACGTTTGGTCCAGCGCCAGCGCTCGCCCAAGACCGCCATGCTCAAACGCTTGCCATGAGGTTGATCTCGGACGAAGGGCACCGGCTGACTTGGCGACGCTGCGCTATGTGGCGGTAACCTTCGCGACTTTTCTAATGATCGTGCGAGCCTGCGCCAGCGTCAGCCCGAAATGTTCTGATGCCGCCTCGAGCAGGTCGAGCGAGCAGCGCATTCATCCAGATCAATGTTTGTGGTCAACACGCGAGCCTTTACATCGCTTGGCACTGAAATGAGGCCATAGGCCGGAGACAGCGACCAGCTGGCCTTTCAGAGCCATAGGAGGCCGTGGTTGCGCGGGTGGTCGTCGGCATTCGAGATCAGCACGTTCACGACGACACGCCGGTAGAGAGGCTGGGCGTCGGTCTTTCCACACGCTGTGCTACGCGAGGCCGTCTATCCTCACGAGACCGGTAGCTCAAACGATTTGGATATGCGTCTGGGCTATCATGTTCAGTGGCTTCCCGATTTTGCGATATGACCGCCGATCCTTCCCAGGAGAAGGTTGGTGCCTTTACGCAACGAGACCTTACCACCATGACCATCAGGTCCTATCGCAAAATTCCGAGCGTCGATGACTTGTAATACACAACCAGAAATTTTGCCAGACACGCCGCTTCGCCTTGCTGATGCCGTGAAGATTGCGTTTCCTTTGGGAGGGATGACGGTCGCGGGGCTACGCCGTGAGCGCGATCGCAACCGATTAGTCATTGAGAAAATCGCCGGCAAGGAATTCACGACGCTGGCGCACATTGAACGGATGCGAGAGCTATGCCGCGGAGAAGCAAGGGGGCTCGACTTCAGCTCAAAGCCGCCCGTCGAAACAAATATGGAAAGATTACCCATCAAGCAACCTGGATCATCAGAGACAACGGTCGGGATGTCGGCACAGGCTGCGCTGCAGGTGAAATTGCAGCCGCGGAGGAAAAGTTAAGGGACTACATCACCTCAAAGCACAAACCAAAGCGAAGAATTCGCCATATAGACGATATCCCGATTGCGGATGTCCTGTCGATTTACTTGGATGCCCAACTAGACAAACTTCGCAGTCGCTTCAGCGTCGACGCCGAAAACGAAGACTCCATTTCGGACATCCGAAAGTTCAAGAAGCGGATCGAACGGCTGAACGATTGGTGGGGCGGAAAAATGCTTGGCGAAGTCAATGGCGAGGCATGCCGGTCCTACACCAAGAGACGTCAAAGAAAGGGTGGGGCTCGCCGCGACCTGGAAGATCTCCGTGCTGCCATCGGCCACCATGCAGCCGAGGGATACCATAGAGAGATCGTGAAGGTCTCCCTGCCCGAGAAGGGCCAGCCGCGAGACAAGTGGTTGACGCGCAGCGATGCGGCTAAACTGATCTGGACCTGTTGGCGCTATCGCGAAATGCAGAAGGGTTCACGTCGGTCGTCGGATGAGACGAAGTTGCCGACGAGCAAACGTCCACTCCGGCATCTTGCTCGTTTCATCTTGTTGGGAATCTACAGCGGCACCCGCGCCGGCGCCATCGCAGCCGCATCTCCTGTGCCCGCCCTTGGTCGCTCATATGTTGATCTGGAGCGCGGCCGCTACTACCGTCTGAAGCAGGGGGCCTCGCAGACCAATAAGCGGCAGCCAACGGTTCCCATTCCCTTGCGCTTGCTTGCTCACCTGCGGCGTTGGCATCGAATCGATCCTGAGGCGAAGCATTTCGTTGAATACAACGGCAAGCCGGTTAACTCAGTCAAGACGGCATTCAAAAGTGCCGTAAGACTCGCGGGGCTTGGACCAGGCATTTCCCCTCACACATTGCGGCATACCGCAGCGACTTGGCTCATGCAGAGAGGGGCGGATCCTTGGCAGGCAGCAGGCTATTTTGGAATGTCACTTGAGGTGTTGCTCAACACCTATGGTCACCATCATCCTGACTACTTGTCTGACGCAGTCGCGAAGATCGCCAAACGGGACCCAGCCGGCGAACGAAAGATGCACGTATCTGGTGCGATATCTGGTGCGGTCATCCCGATGAGGCGAAACGGCTCGTCCTAAGTCACTGATTTCTTTGGTGGGCCCGGCAGGACTCGAACCTGCAACCAGACCGTTATGAGCGGCCGGCTCTAACCATTGAGCTACAGGCCCCGCCGCGAGGCGGCCGCTTTGAGCGCGGCCGGCAACGGTGCGCGGTTCGTTTACAGGGCCTGAGGCGGGGGTGCAATGCTGGCTCGGGGGATTGGGAGCAACGGCACGGCATCACGGATCATTTTCGAATACCCGAAATTCGCGATGGTGCCTGTATAACCCTGTTTTGCCCGACGAAGCAAACCGCCTTTTCGGAGGTTTTTTCGAGGTGGGCGCTAACCCATTGAAATCCCTGGCCTCGTCTACTGTGCATGGGGTTGTTTTCGCAACTTTGCTTGAGAGGGCCTGTCGGCCCCCTCGTGGTGCAGCCGCGCCGGGCGGCAGGCCCCCGCCTTAGTCCACCGAGACCCCGGCGAACTCGACCACCTTGCGCCACTTCTCGGTTTCGTCCGTGACCAGCTTGCCGAACTCGGCCGATGTCATCGGCTTGGGCAGGCCGCCGACCTCAGTGAGGCGCGCCACAAGCTTCGGATCCTTCAAGGCTTCGCCGACCGCCTTGTTGAGGATCTCGATCACCTCGCTCGGCGTGCCCTTCGGCGCGGAGATGCCGTAGAAGCCGACCGACTCGAAGCCCGGCACGGTCTCGGCGATCGCGGGCACGTCGGGGACGCTCGGCCAGCGCTGCGGCGAGGTGACGCCGAGCGCGCGGACGTTGCCGCCCTTCACCTGCTCCATCGCCGAGGGCAGATTGTCGAAGATCAGCTGCACCTTGTTGGAGATGATGTCGGGGAAGGCGATCGCCGAGCCGCGATAGGGCACGTGCACCATGTCGCACTTCGTCATCACCTTGAACAGCTCGGCCGACATGTGCACCGAGGTGCCGTTGCCGGAGGAGGCATAGGAGATCTTGCCGGGATTGGCCTTGCAATAGTCGATGAACTCCTGGACCGTCTTCGGCGGAAACGCGTTGGAGACGACCAGCATGTTGGTGAGCTGCATGATGCTCGCGACCGGCACGGTGTCGCGCAAAAAGTCGAACGGCAGCTTTTTGTAGAGCGAGGTCGAGATCGCGTTGTTGGGCGCGACGAACAGCAGCGTGTAGCCGTCCGGCGGCGAATTGATCGCGGCCGCGGCGGCGATGTTGCCGCCCGAGCCGGTGCGGTTCTCGACGATGAATTGCTGGCCGAGCCGGTCCGACAGCCACTGCGCCATGATCCGCGCCACGATGTCGACCGGGCCGCCGGCGGCAAAGCCGATCAGCCAGTGCACGGGACGGTCGGGATAGGCGGCGGCTGCGGGAGGGGTGGCGCTGAAAAGACCCAAGAGGACTGCGAGGCCGAAAACACCCTTACGCAAAATTCGCAACATGACATCTCCCATTGTTCTATTGTCTTTGCGCGGCATGCTTTCACAAAATCAGGTCACTGCCTACATCGCCGCAAGTCGGTGTTGACGCAGGTCCGTCAGGAGTGACCATGAGATTCGCGATGATCATCATCAGCGCGGCGCTGCTCGCCAGCCCCGCCGCCGCCCAGACCGGAGGCACGGACATTCCGACCACGACGATCAGCTTGGGTACGGCGACGCCCGGCGGCGGCTTCCCGCTCTATGGCAACGCCTTCGCGGAGGTGATGAATGCGGCCGATCCGCATCTCACCATCGCGCCGCGCAACACCAAAGGCAGCAACGAGAACATTCCGCTTCTGGAGAAGGGCGAGCTCGATCTCGCGCTGGTCGCGGGCGAGCCGGCCTACGAGGCCTTCGCCGGCATCGGCCGTGCGAAGGTCGCGTTGAAGATCCTCACCGCGATCTATTCCAACCCCGGCATGTTCGTGGTGCGCGCCGACAGCCCCTACACGACGATCCGCGATCTCGTCGGTCAGCCCGTCGCGTTCGGCGCCAAGGGCTCCGGCCTGCCGATCCTGGCGCGCTATGTGCTCGATGGTCTCGGCCTGAAGCAGGACGAGGACTTCAAGGCTGTTTATCTCGACCGCGCCGGCGACGGCCCCGCGATGGTCGAGGACGGCCGCGTCGCTGCGCTGTGGGGCGCCGGCATCGGCTGGCCCGGCTTTGCCGCGGTCGCATCGAGCGCATCAGGCGCGCGCTTCATCGCGCCAGTAGCGGACGAGATTGCGCGCATCCGCGCCAAGCATGCGTTCCTGAAGCCGCTGACGGTGCCGGCCGGCTCCTACCCGAAGCAGACCGAGCCGATCGCCTCGCTCGGCTCCTGGAGCTTCATCCTCACGCGCGAGGATCTGCCCGACGAGGTCGCCTATCGCCTCGCCAAGACGCTGCACGGCAATGAGGCGACATTCTGCAAGAAGCTCGCCCAGGGCTGCGAGACCACCGCCGCAAACACGGTCGCGGCAGCGCCGAAGGTGGAGCTGATCCATCCTGGTGTGATGAAGTATTTTCGCGAGATCGGGGTGGTGAAGTGACGGTCGCTTGAGGCGACCGTCATTCCGGGGCGCGTCGAAGACGCGAACCCGGAATCTCGAGATCCCGGGTTCGGTGCTCCGCACCGCCCCGGGATGACGATCGCTTTAAGCGATCATCATTTCTTCACCATCGCACACGCCGGGTCGGGCGGGCCGAACGCCTTGTCGCCGGAGATGGTCGTGAGGATCTTGTAATAGTCCCACGGATATTTGCTCTCCTCCGGCGTCTTCACCTGCACCAGCCAGAGATCGTGCACCATCAGATTGTCCTCGCGAAGCTTGCCGTTGCGGGCGAAGAAATCCTCGATCGGCTTCTCGCGCATCTTGGCGGCCACCTTCAGCGGATCGTCGGTGCCGGTCTCCTTGATGGCGTTGAGATAGTGCATCACGCTGGAATAGACGCCGGCCTGCCACATCGTCGGCATCCTGTTCATCTTGGCGAAATAGCGCTTCGACCATTCGCGCGTCTTGTCGTCCATGTCCCAGTAGAACGAGGTGGTCAGCAGCAGGCCTTGCGCCGCCTGCAGGCCGAGGCCGTGGATGTCGGTGATCAGCGCGAGCAGCGCCGCCATCTGCTGGCCGCCCTTGAACACGCCGAACTCGGCGCCGGTCTTGATCTCGTTCATGTTGTTGGGGGGACCGGCGGCAATGCCGATGATCTTGGCCTTGGAGGCCTGCGCCTGCAGCACGAAGGAGGAGAGATCGGGCGTTGCCAATGGCGGCCGCACCGAGCCCAGCACCTTGCCGCCATTGGCGGTGACGACGGCGGAAGCGTCGCGCTCCAGCGAGTGGCCGAAGGCATAATCGTCGGTGATGAAGAACCAGCTGTCGCCGCCGCGCTTGACGACGGCGTCCGCGGTGCCGACCGCGAGCGCGCGGGTGTCGAACACCCATTGGATGGCGTAAGGCGAGCAGAACTTGCCGTGGAAATCCGCGGTGCCGGTGGAGTGGGTGATGAACAGCCGCTTCTTCTCGTTGGCGACGTTCTGCACCGCGAGCCCGACCGCGGAGACCGGCACGTCGACGATCAGATCGACCTGGTCGACGTCGTACCAGCGCCGCGCGATCGTGCCGCCGATGTCGGCCTTGAGCTGGTGGTCGCCGATCACGACGCTGATCGGCTTGCCGAGCACCTTGCCGCCGAAATCGTCGATCGCCATCTGCGCCGCGGTCACCGAGCCCTGGCCGGTCGGCGCCGAGGCCGGGCCGTTCATGTCGGTGAGAACGCCGATCTTGACGACGTCGTCGGAAACCTGCGCCGTGGCCGCGCCCGGCAGCAGCGCTGCCGCAAGTGCAGCCGCGACCGGCAGTCCAAATCTCGTTGGATACACGTTTCTCCTCCCCTGATCCGGCACGTTGGCCGGTGTTGCTTGTTCCGGGTATGGCCCGGCTGAATTGGTTTCTTTTGCAACTAATAGGGGGCAGGCGTCAATGTCAGGCTGCGAAGCGGATCAGTCCTGCGGGCGAGGGATCGTAGCCGGTCAGCTCCTCCGCGCGCTGCCGCAGCCGGCGTTCGTTCATGAAGCGGAGCAGGGCCTGCATGGCGGGGCGGAAATAGCTGCGCTGCCGCATCGCAAGATCGAAATTCTCCCAGACCAGCGGCACGAAATCGAGGCCGGCCGAGCGCGCCGCGGCGCGCGTCGCGATGCCGCAATCGGCCTGGCCGGCGCGAACCAACTCGGCGAGATCCGGGCCGGTCAAAGCCGGCGTCTCGATGCGGCGCAGGTCCCGCATCGAGGCGCCCGCACGCTTCAGCAGCACGTCGAGCAGCATCTGCGCGCCCGTGCCCTGTTGCCGCGTCGCCATCCGGGCGCCGGCTGCGAGCACGTCGGTCAGGCTGTGCAGGTGCTGGGGATTGCCGTGCGGCAGCACGAGGCCTTCTTCGCGGCGGACGAACGCGACCAGCACCGCATCATGCAGGTCCGGCGTGGTCCGCAGCGCTTCCATACTGGCATCGCCGGCGAGATTGTCGGAGGCATCCAGGGCGTGGAAGTGCACAGCCGCGGCCATCACCTCGTTGCGCTGCAAGCGCTCTAGCCCGCGCGCGCTGCCCTCGCTCATCGATCCGAGCCCGGAGCCGGATTCGCGCAGGCTCCAATCCAAGAGCTCGTCCTGGCTGCCGCCGACGACCGGCGGCGGCTCGGCGATCAACATGCCGGCCGGACGCGCCAGGCCCGACAGGACCCAGAGGTCGAGCTCGTGCCGTGGGAAGAGCCATTTCCCCGTCACCTTGCTGCAGGGGATCGCACCGGTGGTGACGAGTTCGTAGAGCTTGCGTTCGCCGAGCCGAAGGTAGTCGGCGGCTTCGCTGGTGGTCAGGAATTCCATCCTGCATTCCTATGCAAATTCTTGCTTCTTTTTGACGTCCGACGCAGGTGGAATTCTGCATTTCAGATTTTTGTCGCGGGAACCATGCCCGATCATCTCGCTGCTTTGCAACACATCCGCACGCGCGATTTTCGCTTTGGTGAACGATCCCAAGCGATCGTTCGCGCGCTACGTCTCGATGAAATTGCCGAAATTTCCCGACTGGCAGCGCAAAACGCGTCACGAGTGCGGCGCAATCGATCATCATCATGATCGCGTCAAACCTGAGGGAACCCGATCATGGGCCGCCTGTCCGTTGCACTTGCGCTCCTCTGCGGCCTTGCCGCAGGCATTGCGGCGTCATCCGCGGAGGAGCGCAGAATCGTCCTCGCTTCGACGACGGCGACGCAGGAGTCCGGGCTGCTCGACTATCTGCTGCCGATCTTCCGCGACAAGACCGGCATCGACGTCACCGTGATCGCGCGGCGCGCCGACGAGGTGCTCGATGGGGCGCGGCGGGGCGAGGTCGACGTCGTGCTGATGCACGCGCGGCCACAGGAGGAGAAGTTCGTTGCCGACGGCTTCGGCGTGAAGCGCTACGACGTGATGTACAGCGACTATGTGCTGATCGGGCCGAAGAGCGATCCCGCGGGCGTGAAGGGCAAGGACATCGCGACGGCGCTGAAGGCGATCGAAGCCAAGGGCGCCCCGTTCGTGACGCGCGGCGATCGCTCGGGCACCCACGCCGCCGAGCTCGCGCTTTGGATCGTGGCCGGCATCGACATCGCCGGCGCCAAGGGCGCCTGGTATCGCGAGGCCGGGCCCGGCATGGCCGCGGCGCTCGAGGCCGCCCGCGCCGCCAATGCTTACGAGCTGGCGGATCGCGGCAGCTGGATCGCCTTCAGGGATCGCGGCGATCTCGACATCGTCGTCGAAGGCGACCGGCGGCTGCTCAACCAATATGGCGTGATGCTGGTGAACCCTGCGAAGTTCCCGAACGTGAAGAAGGACCTCGCGCAGACTTTCGTCGACTGGCTGACGTCGCCGGAGGGTCAGACGGCGATCGCCGGCTACAAGGTCGACGCGCAGCAGCTGTTCTTCCCCAATTCGGACAGGTCGGGCGGCTGAAGCCGGCATCGCCGGCGGTTGCCAAACCGGACGATGCATGGTCCTCATGGCGCATGACCCAGCGCCTGCCGCCCTCGCTCACGCCGCTCGACACCGCGCTCGCCGCGCTGCTGCGGGGCGTTGATCCCGTCGCGCCGGTGGAGGTGCCGCTGGCGGAGGCGATCGGCTGCATCGCGACTGGCGATCAGCTGCTCGCCGCCCATCCTTCGCGCGACATTGCGGCCGTAGACGGTTGGGCGCTATCGGCCAACGATCTCGTCGGCGCGTCCGCTTATTCGCCGGTGCCGCTGACCACGGCCCCTGCATGGGTCGAGGCCGGTGACGCGATGCCGGCGGGATGCGACTGCGTGCTCGATGCCGACGCCGTGGAGATGTCTGGGCCGCTTGCCCAGGTGCTCGCAGAGGGCACGCCGGGGCAGGGTGTCAGGCGCGCAGGCAGTGACATTGCCGCGGGCGGGGCCGTGGGGGACGCGGGCCATCCCATCGGTGCGGCGGACCTGCTGCTCGCGCGCGTGGCGGGCGTGGAGAAACTCGCCGTCAGGCGGCCGCGGCTGCGCATCGTCAACGTGCCGAGTGGAACGGTCACGGCGCAGATGATTGCCGGGATCGCGCACACGGCGGGACTGGATGTGGAAACGCGTCAAGCGCGTGCGCGCGATGAAGCGTCGATCGCCGATGCGCTCGATGCGTCGTCTTGCGATGCTCTGCTGACCATCGGCGGTAGCGGCGTCGGCCGCCAGGACGCTGCCATCGCGGCCCTCGCCAGGCGCGGCGAGGTGATGGCGCACGGCCTTGCGCTGCAGCCGGGACGCACCGCGGCGGTCGGACGGTTGGGACAGGTTCCCGTGATTGCCTTGCCCGGCTCGCCCGATCATGCGCTTGCAGCTTGGCTTGCACTCGTGCTGCCGCTCGTCGAGCGTTTGTCGGCGCGTCGGCCGCGCCGAAAAGCGTCGCTGCCGCTCGCGCGAAAGATCGCCTCCAGCGTCGGCCTGACGGAGATCGCTTTGCTGGCCGAGGAACATCGTGCCTGGATGCCGCTTGCCGTGGGCGAATGGCCGCTCCAGGCGATCGCCCGTGCGGATGCATGGCTGCTGATTTCCGCCAGCGACGAGGGATTTGCGGCAGGTACACCGATCGATGCCGATCTGATGCCGGCGTGATATGGTTCTGACATGACGATGATCCCGAAATCACCAGATCGCAGCGCGCTCGAGCAGGAGCAGTTCCTCAAGATCCTGTCGCGCGAGGAGGCCTTGGGCCGGTTCGAGGCGGCCTTGTTCCCGCGCGCGCTTCGAACCGAAACGCGCAAGCTCGCAGCTGCGCTGGGCGCGGCCCTCGCCGAAGATGTCACGGCGCCGATCGACGTGCCGCCGTTCGACCGCTCCAATGTCGACGGCTTCGCCGTGCGCTCCGCCGACCTTGCGGCGGCCGGCGAGGGCGCGCCCGTGCGCCTCGCGCTGAATGGCGAGACCATTCATTGCGGGACCGCGCCGATACTGCAGGTGGCGGCCGGAACCGCAACGGCGATCGCCACCGGCGGTCCGCTGCCGCGCGGCGCCGATGCCGTGGTCATGGTCGAGCACACTCAGCCGGCCGGCCAGGATGCGACCGATGTCCGTCGCGCCGTCTCGCCGGGGCAATTCGTCTCCTATGCCGGATCCGACATCGCGCGCGGCGAGGCGCTGCTGCGCGCCGGCACCATCATTGGCTCGCGCGAGATCGGCATGCTGGCGGCTTGCGGCATCGCCGAGGTGAGTGTCGTGCGCAGACCGCGGGTTGCCGTCATCTCCACCGGGGACGAGCTGGTTCAGCCCGGCCAGGTGCTCGGGCCCGCCGAGATCTACGATACCAACGGCGCCATCGTCGCGGCCGCGATCGACGAAAACGGTGGCGAGGCCGTCTTCCTCGGCGCCATTCCGGACGACGAAGCCAAGCTCGAAGCCGCCATGCGCAACGCGCTTGCGGATGCCGACATGCTGGTGCTGTCGGGCGGCACGTCGAAAGGCGCGGGCGACCTCTCTCATCGCATCATCGGCCGGCTCGGCGCGCCCGGCATCATCGCCCATGGCGTTGCCCTCAAGCCCGGCAAGCCGCTGTGTCTTGCGGTGTGCGATGGCAAGCCGGTGGTGATCCTGCCGGGCTTTCCAACCTCGGCGATGTTCACCTTCCACGACATGATCGTGCCGGTGCTGCGCAGGATGGCCGGACTACCGCCGCGCTCCGATGCCAAGGTGAACGCGACCGTGCCAGTGCGCATCGCCTCCGAGCTCGGCCGCACCGAATTCGTCATGGTTTCGCTGGTCGAGGGCAGGGCGGGCCTCATTGCCTACCCCACCGGCAAAGGGTCCGGTGCGATCACGTCCTTTGCGCAGGCGGACGGCTTTCTGCGCATCGACGCACTTGCCGACCAGATGCCGGCCGGCACCGAAACGGAGGTGACGCTGTTCACGCCGCATGTGCGCGTGCCGGATCTCGTCATCGTCGGCAGCCATTGCACCGGCCTCGATCTCGTCACCGCACAGCTCGCGCATGCCAGCCTGACCGTGCGCTCGATCGCGGTCGGCAGCCTTGGAGGATTGGCGGCGGCAAAGCGCGGCGAATGCGATCTCGCGCCGATCCATCTGTTCGACGAGCGCAGCGAGACCTACAACACGCCCTATCTCGTCGAAGGACTCGAGCTCGTCGCCGGCTGGCGCCGGATGCAGGGCATTGTCTTCCGCAAGGGCGACAAACGTTTCGAGGGCCTGAGCGCAAAGGAGGCTGTTGCGGCTGCGCTCGCCGACCCCACCTGCATCATGGTCAACCGCAACCAGGGCGCCGGCACGCGCATCCTGATCGACCGGCTGCTCGGCGGGGCGCGTCCGGAAGGCTACTGGAACCAGCCGCGTTCGCACAATGCGGTGGCGGCGGCCGTGGCGCAGCATCGCGCCGACTGGGGCATGACCATTGCGCCGGTCGCCCACGCCGCGGGCCTCGGTTTCATTCCGCTGGCCGAAGAGCATTACGATTTCGCGCTGGTGACCGCGCGCAAAGACCGGCCGGCCGTGCGGGCCTTTCTTGATGCGCTCGGCTCGAGCGCAGCGCGCGCCGCACTCGAGCGCGCGGGTTTCCGGCCAGCGTAGAAATCAGCGAGGGCTACGGTTGCGACGCCTGGTCGGTGGCGCTGGCGGCCTGATCGGATTGCTCGCGCCTGCGCTTCCGTTCCTCGGCCTCGGCCAGCGCACGCTGCGCGGCGGCCGGCAACGGCTTCGGATCGGGCGGGACCTCGACGGTGTCAGGCTTGCTCAGCTGCTTCGTGCGATCGATCACATCCGAAACATCGAGCGCAAGATCGACGACATCGAAGACGACATCCAAGAGAGAGTCGGCCATGGTTCATCCCGGAGCAAGATACCAATCATTGGTCGTTCCCTTGCCCGGCCGGGTTCACGGCCAGCAGCTCAACGCACCGGCTTAGGACGCGTCGTCCAGCGCAGCCAGCCGCTCGGCCTCGGCGATGTCTTCGACCGTGTTCGCATTGAAGAACGGATCGACCGGCTCGGTCGGCCACGTCACCGTCGCGAGCGGATAGCGCGCGGTCCAGCGGTCGATCTTGCGGAGGTCTTCGACCACGAGGGCGTGGCGCAGCTCCTCTCGCAAGGCGACACGCCACAGGCCGATCACCGGATGCGACTGTGCGCCTGACGCGGCGACCGCAAGCTGCGCGTTCTCACGCGCGCGCACCTCATGCAGGCGCGCGACGAGATCGCGTGGCAGGAACGGGCAGTCGCCGGCGGCGCTGAGCACCCATTCGATTCCCGGCCGGTTCGCCGCGGTCCAGTCGAGCGCCGCGAGGATGCCGGCGAGGGGGCCGGGGAAGCCGGGCACGTCGTCGGCGACGACCTGCAAGCCGAACGCGGCAAAGCGGGCGGGATCGCCGTTGGCGTTGAGGATCAGCCCGCTGCACTGGGGCGAAAGGCGCGCGATCACGCGTTCCAGAATGGTGCGGCCGCCGATGGTGCGCATCGGCTTGTCGCCGCCGCCCATGCGCCGCGCGAGCCCGCCGGCGAGCAGCACGCCGAGGGTCGGCGGAACGCGCGCCGCGGACATCTCAGTCGTCACCGCCTTCACCCTTGCGCTTGTGCTTGGCCGATTCCTCTTCGACATAAGCGAGGTTCTGGTCGTAGACGATACGCTCTTCGCCTGCGAGCGCGATGAAGCGCTTTCCACGCGTGCGTCCGACCAGCGTCAGGCCGACCTGTCTTGCGAGATCGACACCCCAGGCGGTGAAGCCGGAGCGCGACACCAGGATCGGAATGCCCATGCGCACGGTCTTGATCACCATCTCCGAGGTGAGGCGCCCGGTGGTGTAGAGGATCTTGTCGGAAGCGTCGACGCCGTGGCGGTACATCCAGCCCGCGATCTTGTCGACGGCGTTGTGGCGGCCGACATCCTCGGTGTAGCAGAGCGGCGTGCCCTCCTTGCACAGCACGCAGCCGTGGATCGCGCCGGCCTCCAGGTAAAGCGAGGGCATGGTGTTGATGGTCTGCGTCATCTGGTAGAGCCAGGAGGTGCGCAGCTCCGCCTTGGGCAGCGCGACGCTCTCGACCGCCTCCAGGAGGTCGCCGAAGGCGGTGCCCTGCGCGCAGCCGGAGGTCTGCGTGCGCTTCTTCAGCTTGGCCTCGAAATTGGTGTGGTGTGAGGTGCGCACGACGACCACCTGGAGGTCGTCGTCGTACTCGACCTCGGTGACCACGTCATTATATTTCAGCATGTTCTGGTTCAGCAGGTAGCCGAGCGCCAGATATTCCGGATAGTCGCCGATCGTCATCATGGTGACGATCTCCTGGGCGTTCAAATAGAGCGTCAGCGGCCGCTCCATCGGCACCTTGATCTCGACCCTGGCGCCGGTCTGGTCGGTGCCGGTCACGCTCTGGGTCAGGCGCGGATCGTCCGGATTGGGGACGATCAGGGGCACCGGGGCTTTGTCGATCTTCATCATGGCGGCGAGGTTAGCATGACATTCGGGTCAAGCCGATATAAGCATGGCCGGGAATGGGCAAAATGCCTCCGCTCGTCATTGCGAGCGGAGCGAAGCAATCCAGAATCCTTCCGCGGCGGCAGTCTGGATTGCTTCGCTGCGCTCGCAATGACGCGGAGGGGGCCGCGGTTCCAGAAGGGACCTGGGTCGTTCGCGGACACGGAGCTGGAATGAAAGTCATCGGCCTTGCAGGATGGAGCGGTGCGGGCAAGACCACGCTGTTGACGCGGCTGATTCCGCATTTCAACGCGCAAGGCCTGCGCGTCTCCGTGATCAAGCATGCGCATCACCAGTTCGACGTCGACGTGCCCGGCAAGGATTCCTGGCGCCATCGCGAGGCCGGCGCGGCGGAGGTGCTGGTTGCTTCGTCGAAACGCTGGGCACTGATGCATGAGCTGCGCGGGGCGGCGGAGCCGCGGCTGCCGGAGCTGCTCGAGAAGCTCTCCGCGGTCGATCTCGTCGTGGTCGAGGGATTCAAACGCGAGCCGCATCGCAAGATCGAGGTGCATCGCGCCGCCAATGGCAAGCCGCTGCTGTTTCCCGACGATCCCGGAATTGCCGGGATCGCGACCGACACCGCCATTGAAACGCGGCTGCCGACCGTCCATCTCGATGATATCCCCGCTGTGGCCGCGCTGCTGCTGCGTGCGGCGATGCCGGTCGAGGAAGCGGTGGCAAGAAGCGCCGCGATACGCTGACGAGGCACCATGGCGCAACTGTCGGACGATTGCTTTGCCTTCGGCGGACCGATGATGTCGGTCGACGAGGCCGTTGGCCTCATCACGACGCGCGTCAACGCGATTGCCGATCTCGAGACCGTGGCGCTGGTCGATGCCGACGGGCGCGTGCTCGCGCGCGATATTGCAGCGCCCTTGCCGCTGCCGCCGTTCACCAACTCCGCCGTCGACGGTTACGCCGTGCGCAACGCCGACCTTCCGGCAAGCGCAGAGCAGGCGTTCCCGCTCGACGGTCGCATCCAGGCCGGCGGCCTTGCGCAAGCGCCGATCAAGCCCGGCCACACCGCGCGCATCTTCACCGGCGCGCCGATGCCGCCGGATGCGGAGACCGTCTTCATGCAGGAGGACGTCCGCATCGATGAGTCCGGCAGGATCGTGTTGCCGCCGGGGCTGAAGCCCGGCGCCAATGTGCGCCCCGCAGGCGAGGACATTCCCCAAGGACGCGTCGCGCTCCGCGCCGGCCAGCGCTTGCGGCCGCAGCATGTCGCGCTTGCCGCCGCGTTCGGCCTGACGAGGCTCGACGTCGTCAGGCGCATCCGTGTCGCCGTGTTCTCGACCGGCGACGAACTCGCCACGCCCGGCGAGCCGCGCGCCGCCTCGCAGCTGTTCGATTCCAACCGATTCATGCTGATGGCGATGCTGCGGCGGCTCGGCTGCGAGGTCAGCGATCTCGGCATTCTGCGCGACGAGCGAACGTCGCTGGCGAGCGGCCTGAAGCAGGTTGCAGGCGACCATGACCTGATCCTCACCACCGGCGGCGTCTCGACCGGGGAGGAGGATCACGTCAAGGCGGCGGTGGAGAGCATCGGCTCGCTGGTGCTGTGGCGGATGGCGATCAAGCCGGGCCGTCCCGTGGCGATGGGGATCATCGACGGCGCACCGCTGATCGGACTGCCCGGCAATCCCGTCGCGAGCTTTGTCACCTTCGTCCATGTGGTGCGGCCGACGGTGCTGGCGCTGGCGGGTGGGCTGCCGGAGCCGCTGTTGCCGATTCCAGTGCGTGCTGCGTTCACCTACAAGAAGAAGGCCGGGCGACGTGAATATGTGCGCGCCTCGCTGCGGCGCGCGCAGGACGGCGGGCTCGAGGCGATCAAGTTCCCGCGCGAAGGGGCCGGGCTCTTGTCCTCGCTGGTCGAGACCGACGGCCTCGTCGAGCTCGGCGAGGACATCACGAATGTCGAGCCGGGGCAGGATGTCGGCTTCCTGCCCTACGCCAGCCTGATCTGAGGCCTCCCCGCGTTGACGCAGCCGTTCCACGCCGCCATGGTGCAGCCATGACCAGGACGACACTCGATCTCACCGGGCTGAAATGCCCGCTGCCGGCGCTCAAGACGCGCAAGGCGCTCAAGCCGCTCAAGGCAGGCGACCAGCTCGAAGTTCACTGCACCGATCCGCTCTCGGTGATCGATATTCCCAATCTGATCCGCGAGACCGGCGACAAGGTCGAGATCACCGAGCGCAACGAGGCGCGCATCGTGTTCCTGGTCGAAAAGAGTGACGCCCCGTAGAAGGGCGAACGTCCACGGCGGCGGCCTTTGTGCTCCCGCCGTGGCCTCGGACCGGGCATTCGATAGGACTTCGCTATCGCAGCACGGGACACCTTTATTGATCTCCCGACCAATTCGGGCTTCGCTCCATCAATGGCCCGTTGGGACGAAACGCAGGCCGTGTCTGGGCAGTCACGTCTACCCTGGGTTTCGCTTAACCGCTTCCGCGAACATCACAATTCGCTTGGCATCTGGCATGCCAGAGGATAGAAGTGGAGTCCTGATAAGGACGAGATCGAGACGAATCGATGAGCCACGAGGACGTGCACAAGGTCCGCTCCTTCGAGCATCCCGGTGAGGGACGCCGACGCGCCAAGGCGACCCCCAAGGGGCGGCAGGTCGATCCCACGGCCGCGCACGAGATCGAGCTGTTGCTCGGCGACAGGCCGCGGCGGCGCGATCTCTTGATCGAATATCTGCACCTGATCCAGGACAAGTACCACCAGATCTCGGCGGCGCATCTGGCCGCGCTCGCCGACGAGATGAAGCTCGCCTTCGCCGAGGTGTTCGAGACCGCGACATTCTACGCGCATTTCGATGTGGTGAAGGAAGGTGAGCCCGACATTCCCCCGTTGACGATCCGCGTCTGCGATTCGCTCACCTGCGCTATGCTTGGCGGCGAGAAGCTGCTCGAGGATCTGCAGAGCGCGTCAGGTCCCGGCATCCGCGTCGTGCGCGCGCCCTGCGTCGGCCGCTGCGACACAGCGCCGGCAGCGGAGGTCGGGCACAATTTCGTCGACCACGCGACGGTCGGCAACGTCATGGCGACGGCGAAGGCCGGCGACACGCACGCGCATCTGCCCACATATACCGAGTACGATGCCTACGTCGCCGATGGCGGCTACAAGCTGCTCAATCGCCTGCGCTCCGGCGAACTGTCGAAGGACGATCTCCTGAAGGCGCTCGACGACGCCTCTCTGCGCGGGCTCGGCGGCGCCGGCTTCCCCACCGGGCGCAAATGGCGCGCCGTGCTCGGGGAGCCCGGGCCGCGGCTGATGGCGATCAACGGCGACGAGGGCGAGCCCGGCACGTTCAAGGACCGCTATTATCTCGAAACCGATCCGCATCGCTTTATCGAGGGCATGCTGATCGGCGCCCATGTGGTGCAGGCGAGCGACGTCTATATCTATCTGCGCGACGAATATCCGGCCTCGCGCGAGATCCTCGAGCGCGAGATCGCAAAGCTCCCGCCGGGCGGTCCGACGCTGCACATGCGCCGCGGCGCCGGCGCTTACATCTGCGGCGAGGAATCCTCGCTGCTGGAGAGCATCGAGGGCAAGCGTGGCCTGCCCAGGCACAAGCCGCCATACCCGTTCCAGGTCGGCCTGTTCGGCCTGCCGACGCTGATCAACAACATCGAGACGCTGTGGTGGGTGCGCGACATCGTCGAGAAGGGCGCCGATTGGTGGAAGGGCCATGGCCGGCACGAGCGTCACGGCCTGCGCAGCTTCTCGGTTTCGGGACGCGTCAAAAATCCCGGCATGAAGCTCGCGCCCGCGGGTATCACCGTGCGCGAGCTGATCGAGGAATATTGCGGCGGCATGGCCGACGGCCATCAGTTCTACGCGTATCTGCCGGGCGGTGCGTCCGGTGGCATTTTGCCGGCATCGATGGACGACATTCCGCTCGATTTCGGCACGCTGGAGAAATACGGCTGCTTCATCGGCTCGGCTGCGATCGTGATCCTGTCGCACAAGGACAGCGTGCGCGCTGCCGCATTGAACCTGATGAAGTTCTTCGAGGACGAGAGCTGCGGCCAGTGCACGCCGTGCCGCGTCGGTACCCAGAAGGCGGCGCTGCTGATGCAAAGGCCGGTCTGGAACCGTGCCTTGCTGGAAGAATTGAGCCAGGCGATGCGCGATGCCTCGATCTGCGGGCTCGGACAGGCGGCATCGAATCCGCTGTCCTCCGTGATCAAATATTTCCCTGACGAGTTCAAGGAAGCGGCGGAATGACGAAGATTACGTTCGAGCTCGACGGCAAGCAGGTCGAGGCCAAGCCCGGCGAGACGATCTGGCAGGTCGCAAAACGCCAGGGCCGCGACATTCCGCATCTCTGCTATTCGCCGGCGCCGGACTATCGCCCCGACGGCAATTGCCGCGCCTGCATGGTCGAGATCGAGGGCGAGCGCGTGCTCGCCGCGTCCTGCAAGCGCACGCCGTCGGTCGGCATGAAGGTGAAGACCGAGAGCGCCCGCGCGACGGCGGCGCAGAAGATGGTGATGGAGCTGCTGGTCGCCGACCAGCCGGCGCGCGAGACCTCGCACGATCCGGACTCGAAGTTCTGGCACTGGGCCGAGACCACTGGTGTCACCGAGAGCCGGTTTCCCGCCGCCGAGCGCTGGGCGACCGATGCCAGCCATCCAGCAATGCGCGTCAATCTCGATGCCTGCATCCAGTGCGGCCTATGCGTGCGCGCTTGCCGCGAGGTCCAGGTCAACGACGTCATCGGCATGGCGTACCGCAATGCCGGCGCCAAGATCGTGTTCGACTTCGACGACCCCATGGGCGAGTCCACCTGCGTTGCCTGCGGCGAATGCGTGCAGGCCTGTCCGACCGGCGCGTTGATGCCGGCCGTCATGCTCGACGACAACCAGACGCGCGTCACCTATGCCGACAAGAAGGTGGATTCGCTCTGCCCGTTCTGCGGCGTCGGATGCCAGGTCACCTACGAGGTCAAGGACGAGAAGGTGATCTATGCGGAAGGCCGCGACGGCCCCGCCAACCACAATCGTCTTTGCGTGAAGGGTCGCTTCGGCTTCGACTACATCCATCATCCGCATCGCCTGACGAAGCCGCTGGTGCGGCTGCCGAACGCGAAGAAGGACGCCAACGACCAGGTCGACCCAGCCAATCCGTTCACGCATTTCCGCGAGGCGAGCTGGGAGGAAGCGCTCGACATCGCCGCCAAGGGTCTCGTCAAGATCCGCGACGAGAAGGGCGTGAAGGCGCTGGCCGGCTTCGGTTCGGCCAAGGGCTCGAACGAAGAGGCCTATCTGTTCCAGAAGCTGGTGCGCACCGGCTTCGGCTCCAACAACGTCGATCATTGCACCCGCCTGTGCCACGCCTCGTCGGTGGCGGCGCTGTTCGAAGGCCTGAGCTCGGGCGCGGTGTCGGCGCCGTTCTCCGCCGCGATGGACGCCGAGGTCATCGTCGTGATCGGCGCCAATCCGACCGTGAACCACCCGGTCGCCGCGACCTTCATCAAGAACGCGGTCAAGCAGAACGGCGCGAAGCTGTTCGTGATGGATCCGCGCCGGCAGTCGCTGTCGCGTCACGCGACCAGGCATCTGCAGTTCAAGCCGGGCTCCGACGTCGCGATGCTGAACGCGATGATCAACACGATCATCACCGAGGGCCTGACCGACGACCAGTACATCGCCGGCTACACCGAGGGCTTCGAGGACCTCAAGGAGAAGATCAAGGAGTTCACGCCGGAGAAGATGGAGCCGATCTGCGGCGTCCCGGCGCAGACGCTGCGCGAGGTCGCCCGCACCTATGCGCGGGCAAAATCGTCGATCATCTTCTGGGGCATGGGCATAAGCCAGCATGTCCACGGTACCGACAATGCGCGCTGCCTGATTGCGCTCGCCCTGATCACCGGCCAGGTCGGCCGTCCCGGCACCGGCCTGCATCCGCTGCGCGGCCAGAACAACGTGCAGGGCGCCTCCGATGCCGGCCTGATCCCGATGTTCCTGCCGGACTACCAGCCGGTGGGCCGCGATGACTTGCGCGGCAGCTTCGAAAAGCTCTGGCAGCAGGATCTTGATCCCGTGCGCGGCCTGACCGTGGTCGAGATCATGAACGCGATCCACGCCGGCGAGATCAAGGGCATGTATATCGAGGGCGAGAACCCCGCGATGTCCGATCCCGATCTCCAGCATGCGCGCCATGCGCTCGCCATGCTCGATCATCTCGTGGTGCAGGATCTCTTCGTCACCGAGACCGCGTTCCATGCCGACGTGATCCTGCCGGCCTCGGCCTTCGCCGAGAAGGACGGCTCCTTCACCAACACCGATCGCCGCGTGCAGCTGGCGCGTCAGGTGATCAAGCCGCCCGGCGATGCGCGTCAGGATCTCTGGATCATCCAGGAGATCGGCAAGCGCATGGGCCTGCCCTGGAATTATGCCGGTCCCGGCGACGTCTTCACCGAGATGGCAGAGCTGATGCCGTCGCTGAAGAACATCACCTGGGAGCGGCTGGTGCGCGAAGGCGCGGTCACTTATCCCGTCGACGATCCGAACAAGCCCGGCAACGAGATCATCTTCACCACGGGCTTCCCGACCGCGAGCGGCCGCGGCAAGATCGTGCCGGCCAAGGTCGTCCCGCCGGACGAGATTCCCGACGACGAATATCCGATGGTGCTCTCGACCGGCCGCGTGCTGGAGCACTGGCACACCGGCTCGATGACCCGCCGCGCCCAGGTGCTCGACCAGATCGAGCCGGAGGCGGTCGCGTTCATGTCACCCAAGGACATGCGCAAGAAGAAGCTGGTGCCCGGTGATTTCATTCGCCTGGAGACCCGCCGCGGCGCCGTCGAGGTCAAGGTCCGCTCCGACCGCGACGTGCCGGAGAACATGGTGTTCATGCCGTTCTGCTACGCCGAAGCGGCTGCGAACCTGCTCACCAACCCGGCACTGGACCCGTTCGGCAAGATCCCGGAGTTCAAGTTCTGCGCAGCACGGGCCGAGCGCGCCGAGATGCGGGACGCGGCGGAGTAGGGAAAAGCCTCGTCATCGCCCACGAGGCTTGCCACACAAACCGATGTCATGCCCCGGCTTGACCAGGCTTGACCGGGGCATCCAGTACGCCGCGGCCCATCGATTCAATCGCAAAGTCTCGGGGTACTGGATCGCCCGGTCAAGCCGGGCGATGACAGGGAATGTGTGGTGCCGACTTTCCCACGTCGCTTCGCTCCCCGCAATGACGGTGCTAAATACCGTCCATGTCCAAAGTCACCCCCGCCACACGCGCACTCGCAGCCGCCGGTGTTGCCTTCACCGTTCACACCTATGACTATGATCCCGACGCCGAGAGCATCGGGCTCCAGGCAGCGGCCGCGCTCGGCGAGGATCCGGCGCGCGTCCTGAAGACGCTGATGGCGCTGGTCGACGGCAAGCCGGTCTGCGTGGTCGTGCCGTCCGACCAGGAGGTCTCGATGAAGAAGCTGGCGGCGGCGGCGAGCGGCAAGTCGGCCCAGATGATGAAGCCGCCCGAAGCCGAGCGCGTCACCGGCTACAAGGTCGGCGGCATCAGCCCGTTCGGGCAGCGCAAGCCTGTGCGCACCGTGATCGAGCAGAGCGCGCTCGCCCATGACCTGGTCTATCTCAATGGCGGCCAGCGCGGCTTGCAGGTCCGGCTGAAGCCTACCGATGTGCGGGATGTTCTGAAGGCGGCCGTGGCGGATGTGCTGGCGTGAGCGCGATGGAGCGGGATCATGAGGCGGCCGCTCCTGGCGTGGCTCGCGGTGCTGCTCGGCCTCGCGCTTCCGGCGGAGGCACATGAGGTCAACCTCATCACGGCACGGGTGGCGCTGAGTCCCGATCGCACGGTGAGCGCCGAGCTCGGATTGAAGGGCAGCGATGTCGACCGCCTGTTCGGCACGAAGATTTATGATGCGAGGCGGGATGCGGTCGATCCCGCCGCCGTCGAAGCGGCCAAGCCCGCGATCCTCGCCTATATGGGCACGCATCTGGCTGTTACAGGAGGTGCCAGGGCCTGCTCCGCCGGAAATGCAGCGATCCTGGCGGACGGTGACGGCATCGTCTATCGCAACAGCTTTGCCTGCGCGAACGTGACCGGCGACATCGTCTATCGCTCCACGGTGCTGACCGAGCAGGACAAGACGGCGCGCCAGGTGGTGCTGATCGCGCAAGGAAAGTCCGAGGCTCAGGCCTTGCTCGACGCCACCGCGACGACGGTCACGCTCTCCACCGCGCCACCATCGCTGGTCTCGACCGCGCAGCGCTATCTCGTGACGGGGATCGAGCACATCTTCCTCGGCTACGATCACATCGCATTTCTGGTTGCAGTCGTCCTGTGGGCACAGAGGCTCGTTCCGGTCATCAAGATCGTCACCGCCTTCACCATCGCGCATTCCTTGACGTTGTCGCTGGCGGCGTTGAACATCCTGGTCATCCCGAGCCGCATCGTGGAGCCCGCGATTGCGGCTTCGATCGTGTTCGTCGCCGTCGAGAACTTCTTTTCGCGCGACGTCGACAGGCGTTGGCGGGTGGCTTTTCTGTTCGGCTTGATCCACGGCTTCGGCTTCGCCGGCGCGCTTCGCGAGATCGGCTTGCCGCCTGATGCGATCGTTCCGGCGCTGGCCGCCTTCAATGTCGGCGTCGAGATCGGGCAGATCGCGATCGTCGCGCTGATGTTGCCGGCGCTCGGCGTGTTGGACAGGCTGACCGCGGTCGGCCGGGAGCAGCCGGTGCGGGCGGCGGGGGTGGTGTACGCCATGTCCGGCGGGATCGGTCTTCTGGGCGGATATTGGCTGCTGAGGCGTGTGTTCGAGGCGTGATCGCGTCGGCGATCGGCTATTGCTTCTGCAACAGTTTGAGCCGGCAGCGCAGCGCCTCGCGGATATGCGCACGCGCCAACTTCTCAGCCTTGTCGCCGTCGCGCCCGGCGATGGCTGCAATGATGGCCTGGTGCTCGCCGTGACTCGTCTTGGGACGGCCTGTGACCGTGAAGGTGGTCGGGCCGAGCAGGGCGATCCAATCTTGCAATTCCCGCGAGGCGTTGTCGAGATAGCGGTTGCGCGCCGCGCGGCATATGGCCTCGTGGAAGGCGCGGTTGAGCCTTGCCATTTCTTTTGCCATCTCGGCGGCGTCGGTCGCGGATGCCTCGACAAAGGCCTGCTCGATATCGCGGAGCGCGTCGATCTCCGGCGCTGAGCCATGCTCGGCGGCGAGGCGCGCGGCGGCACCTTCCATGATCTCGCGCATGGCGTAGAGCTCGAGCACCTCGGAGATGTCGAGATTGCGGACGATCAGCCCGCGGCCGCCGGCAGGCGCGACGAAGCCGCGCGCGGCGAGCCGGCCCAGCGCCTCCCTCACCGGCGTGCGACTGACCTTCAGCCGCTGGGCGACCTCTTCCTCGCGCAGACGGTCGCCGGCGCGATAGCTGCCGGCCTGGAGCGCCTCGCACAGCGAGCGGAACACGGCTTCGCCGAGCGCAACGCCGCCGCCGCGCGTGATCGTCCCACCTGAATTTGCCGGGCGTCTGGCCATTGTCCCTCGATGCGTCTCCTGCCCATGCAGATGCCGCTTGCGCGATCTATGTATATCTTTGTATACAAAGGTACGCAATGGCGGATCGGCGCGATCGAGACCGCCGGCGGGCAGAATGTCTCCAACTTCGCCGCATCGGGCAGACGGGATGAGCAGCAAATACGACGTGCTGGTGATCGGCGGCGGCAATGCGGCCCTGTGCGCGGCGATCAGCGCGCGGCGCGGCGGCGCGTCCGTGCTCGTGCTCGAAGGCGCGCCAAAATTCTACCGCGGCGGCAACACCCGCCACACCCGCAACATGCGCTGCGCCCATGACGCGGCGACCGAAATCCTGACCGGCCCCTACACCGAGGAGGAGTTTTGGGAGGACCTGCTGCGCGTCACCGGCGGGCAGACCGACGAGGTGCTGGCGCGCCACATGATCCGCGAATCCAAGGACATCCTCAACTGGATCGTGGAGCAGGGCGTGCGCTGGCAGCCTTCCCTCGGCGGTACGCTGAGCCTCGGCCGCACCAACTCCTTCTTCCTCGGCGGTGGCCGGGCGATGCTGAACGCGCTGTATCTCACCGCGGAGCGGCTCGGCGTCGCCGTCGAATACGACGCCGAGGTCACCGACCTCGTGATCGAGGACGGCATGTTCCTCGCCGCGCGCCTCAAGCGGCCGATCAGGGGCGAGACCGAGATCCGCGCCGCCTCGCTGGTTGCCGCGGCCGGCGGATTCGAGGCCAACATCGAATGGCTCAAGCAATATTGGGGCGAGGCCGCCGACAATTTCCTGATCCGCGGCACGCCCTATAACCGCGGCTCGATCCTGAAGATGCTGCTCGACAAGGGCGTGCAGGAGGTCGGCGATCCCACCCAATGTCATGCGGTCGCGATCGATGCCCGCGCGCCGAAATTCGACGGCGGCATCATCACGCGCCATGACTCCGTGGTATTCGGCATCGTCGTCAATAAGCACGCGCAGCGCTTCTACGACGAGGGCGAGGACATCTGGCCGAAGCGCTACGCGATCTGGGGACGCCTGGTCGCGGCGCAGCCCGACCAGATCGCCTTCATCATCTTTGATTCCACCGTCGTCACCAGCTTCATGCCGACGCTGTTTCCGCCGATTGCCGGGCAGACGATCGCGGAGCTCGCCGGCAAGCTCGAGCTCGATCCGGTCGCGTTGGAGAAGACCATCACCGAATTCAACGCCGCGGTGCGGCCCGGGACCTTCGACCACACCATTCTGGATGATTGCGTGACGGAGGGTATCACACCCCCCAAGACGCACTGGGCGCGCCGGATCGAGACGCCGCCTTTTCTCGCTTATCCGGTGCGGCCCGGCATCACCTTCACCTATCTCGGCACGCGGGTGAACAAGGAGGCGCGCATGCTGATGAAGGACGGCAAGCCGTCCGCCAACATGTTCGCGGCCGGCGAGATCATGGCCGGCAACGTGCTCGGCAAGGGATACGCCGCCGGCATGGGCATGACCATTGGCAGCGTGTTCGGGCGGATCGCAGGACGGGAAGCGGCGAAACATGCACGGAACTAGGATTTTGGACGAAGCCGACCGTCTGATGACGGTCTGCAATTCCTGCCGCTATTGCGAGGGCCTGTGCGCGGTGTTTCCCGCCATGGAGATGCGCCGCGCCTTCTCCGACGGCGATCTCAACTATCTCGCCAATCTCTGCCATGCCTGCGGCGCCTGCTACGTCGACTGCCAGTTCTCGCCGCCGCACGAGTTCAACGTTAACGTCCCAAAGACGCTTGCTGTCGCGCGTGCCGAGTCCTACGCCGCCTATGCCTGGCCGCAGGCGCTCTCCGGCGCCTTCGCACGCAACGGCCTCGTCATCAGCATCGTCGCCGCGCTCAGCATGGCGGCCTTCATTCTCGGCTTTGCCGCCTTGAATGACCGCGGCGTGTTGTTCGGCGTGCACACCGGGCCCGGCGCCTTCTACAAGCTGATGCCGCACAACGCGATGGCCGCACTGTTTGGCGCCGCATTCCTGTACGCGATCATCGCCCTCGTCATGAGCGTACGCGCGTTCTGGCGCGACATCGGCGCGCCCATCGGCAACCGTGCCGATGGCGGCTCGATCTTTCAGGCGATCCGCGATGCCGGCGAGCTGCGCTATCTCCATGGCGGCGGCGTCGGTTGCTACAATGAGGACGACAAGCCCACCGACCGGCGCAAGCTCTATCACCACCTGACCTTCTACGGCTTCATCCTGTGCTTCGCAGCGACCTCTGTTGCGACGCTTTATCACTATCTGCTCGGCCGCGAGGCGCCGTATCCGTGGTGGGACCTGCCCGTGGTGCTCGGCACGCTCGGCGGCATCGGCCTGATCGTCGGGCCGATCGGCCTGTTCGCCGCCAAGATGCGGCACGATCCCGCGCTGCTCGACGAGTTCAGCTACGGCATGGATGTCGGCTTCATCGCCATGCTGTTCCTGACGGGCGTCACGGGCGTGCTGCTGCTGGTGCTGCGCGAGACCGCCGCGATGGGACCGTTGCTCGCGCTGCATCTCGGCGCCGTGTTCGCATTGTTCATCACCATGCCCTACGGCAAGTTCGTGCACGGCATCTATCGCTTTGCCGCGCTGGTGCGTTACGCGCAGGAGCGGCGGACGGCGGCGTGACCCGCGCACCGCCCGTCTCGGGGCCCGGTGAACCTCCTACGCCACGTCGCGCTCTGGCGCTGACGCCTGCTCGCGGGCCATTGCCGTCGCCGTGACGTAATCGGTCTTGCCGGTGCCGAGCAGCGGCACCTTGTCGACCACCATGATCGTCGCAGGCACGGTTAGCTCGGACGCGCCGATGGTCTTGGCCTGGGCCTGCATCGCACTGCGTTCGGCATTCTTCTCCGTGGTCAGCAGCACGATGCGCTCGCCCTTGCGCTGGTCGGGGATCGAGACCGCGACCGAGCTCGCCTGCGGCCACAGCGCCGCCGCGATGGCTTCGACGGCCGACAGCGAGACCATCTCGCCCGCGATCTTGGCAAAGCGCTTGGCGCGGCCCTTGATGGTGATGAACCCGGCCGGGTCGATCGAAACGATGTCGCCGGTGTCGTGCCAGCCGTCGGGGAGCACTTCGAGCGCGCCGGGATTTTCGGCCCTGAGGTAACCGAGCATCACGTTCGGGCCGCGCACCGAGAGGCGTCCGCCGTCCTCGATGCCGGGGACCGGATCGAGGCGGCTTTCCATCAGCGGCGAGAGACGGCCGACGGTGCCGGGGCGGTTGGCCATCGGCGTGTTCATCGCCAGCACCGGCGCCGTCTCGGTGACGCCGTAGCCTTCGAGGATGCGGATGCCGTAGCGCTCCATGAACACCTGCCGCGTGCGGTCCTTGACCGCCTCGGCGCCGGCGATCACGAGGCGCAGGGTGCGGAAGTCGTAAGCGTGCGCCGAGCGGGCATAGCCGGTGAGGAACGTGTCGGTGCCGAACAGGATCGTCGCGCCGGTCTGGTAGATCAGCTCGGGCACGATCCTGTAATGCAGCGGCGAGGGATACATGTAAATCGGAATGCCCGCCAGCAGCGGCATCATCATTCCGCCGGTCAGCCCGAAGGAGTGGAACACCGGCAGCACGTTGAACACCTTGTCGTTGGCATTGGCATCGACCCGGGCCAGCGCCTGCGCCGCGTTGGCGAGGATGTTGCGGTGGGACAGCACGACGCCCTTCGGCGTGCCTTCCGAGCCCGAGGTGAACAGCACGACGGCGGGATCGTTGGCCTGGCGTGGCACCCGCGGCGTCGTGCCGGCGAGCAGGCCCTTGATCTTGTCGGCGGTGCCGATCGAGGCGCGGACGTCCTCGAGATAGACCACGCGCGCTTCGGCCGAGATCGCAGCCATCAGCTTGTCGAGCTTGCCCTTCTCGATGAAGGCCTTCGAGGTCAGCACCGTCTTGACTTGCGCAGCCTTCATGGCGGCGAGCACGCTGACCGGGCCGGCCGAGAAGTTGAGCATCGCCGGCACCCGGCCGAGGTTCTGCAGCGCCATGAAGACGACCGCGACGCCAGCGGAGTTCGGCAGCAGCACGCCGACATTCTCGCCGATTGCTGTGCCGCTCTCCAGCTTCCGGCTCAGCACCTGCGCGCCCAGGATCAGCTTGCGATAGGTGAGCTTGGTGCCGAGCGCGTCCTCGATGATGACCTTGCCGGTATCGCGGTCGCGATAGGCGTGTCCGAGGGCTTCGAACAGCGTGTGGTCGAGCATGGCGTTCTTGACGAGAGCGTCGATCATGACGTCCTGCAGCGCGGCGCCGGCGGCGTTGCGGCGTGCCTTGCCCTTGAGCGCTTGGTCGACCGGAAGCTTGACCGGTGGCAGGATGGTGACCGTCACGCGCGGAAACCAGGACCGCTTGATCTGGCTGGAGTTGAGATAGCTGAGATAGGAGCGCTGCGCGCCTTCGATGCGGACGGGTACGACCACAGCGTCGGCCTTGTCCGCGATCATCGCGGTGCCGTCATACACCTTCATCAGCGAGCCTGAGACGGTGATCCGTCCTTCCGGGAAGATCACGACAGGCTCGCCCGCGGCGACGAGCTTGATCAGGTCGCGCGCAGCCAGCGGCTTGGTCGGGTCCATGGTGTAGTGCTTGACGACGCGCAGGAACGGCTTGGCCCACCAAGCCTTGGCGATGCCGGTGTCGACCGCAAAGCTCGCGTCGATCGGCAGCACGGCGTGCAGCAGCGGGCCGTCGATCAGGCTGACATGGTTGGGGGCGATCAGCATGCGCGTTCCCGGAGGCGGCAGGTTTTCGAGCCCCCGCACCTCGGTACGGAACAGGGCGCGGAACAGCAGCCCGCCGGCATCGCGCACACCTTCCTTGCCCCACTTGGTCAGCACGAACCACACCGCGCCGAAGCTGGCGACGCCGAGGCCGAAGAAGATCCAGCCGACATGGAGACCGGCCGCCTGCAGCAGCGCGACGAACAGCGAGCCGACCACCATGAAGGCGGCCTGCAGCACGTTGCCGGCGGCGATGATGCGGGCGCGCTCGGAAGGTTCGGACCAGGCCTGGACCGCGGCAAAGGACGGAACGACGAACAGGCCGCCGCCGAACGCGAAGGCGACGAAGTCGGCCAGCATGCGCAAGCCGGCGAACGAGGTGGCGAAGCCGAGCGCGGTGATGTCCTGCCCCTTGGCGGTGACGCCGATCGCCCAGGCGAGATCGAGGCCGGCAAAACCCATGATGATGGCGCCGATCGGCACCAGCGCCAGGTTCGGGCGAACATGGCTGAGGCTGGCGGCAAACAGCGAGCCGATGGCGATGCCGATCGCGAAGATGGCAAGGCACAGCGTCACCACGCCCTCGGTGCCGCCGACGACCTCCTTGATCAGAGCCGGCAGCAGCGACAACACGATGGCGCCGACCAGCCAGAACCAGGAGACGATCACGGTGCCGTCCCAGAGGCGATGGTCGGCATGGAGCGTCCTGAGCAGGCTCACCGTCGAGGTCCAGGGATTGGCATCGACGGGCAGCTCGGGCGCGGAGGGCGTCGTCTGCGGAATGCGGGAGGCGAACGCCCAGGACAACACGGCCAGCACGACCACGGCCGATGCGACCCAGCCCATATGCGCGGAGCCGGCCACGAACTGGCCGCCGGCGACGGTGCCGAGCAGGATCGCCATGAAGGTCGCGCCTTCGACCAGCGCGTTGCCGGTCGCGAGCTCGCCGAGCTCCAGCTGGTCCGGCAGCATCGCGTATTTCACGGGTCCAAACAGGGCGGCGATGGTGCCGAACAGCGCGAGCGCGGCGAACAAGAGCGGCACCGAATGCAGGAAGAAGCCGGCAGCGGCGAAGGCCGCGGCAAAAATCTCGGCGAATTTGAGCCGCCTTGCGACGACGGATTTGACGTATTTGTCGGCGAGCTGGCCGCCGAGCCCGGACAGGATGAAGTAGGGGAAGATGAAGACGGCACCTGCGACCGTCACCAGCGCATCGCCATGGCCGGTCGCCGCGCTGTACAGCAGAATGATGACGAGTGCGTTCTTGAGCACGTTGTCATTGAGCGCCGAGAAGAATTGCGCCCAGAACAACGGCGCGAAGCGGCGTGACGACATCAATTCCCTGATCATGACTAGTCCTGTTCCAAAAAGGCAGCCTGAGACTGTTGCGTGTCTGTGAAACGTCACGACCGGAAGCGCATGGGGCGAACGATTGCGCGGCAACGAAGTTGCTGGCCTGCTCTGTCCCCTCGGTCCCTCCGATCCTGTTGGTCTTCAATTGGTCTCGTTAGGTTCGCAAATATCTGGTCGAGGTCGCGGCGGACCCGGGCGGGAGCAGCCTCACTCGCCCGGATATGGCGCCGGGCGATGAAGGAAAAGCTGAACCGCATCGCTGAAATCCGCCGGATCGGCCGCGCAGGTCCAGACATGGTGAGTCCATCCTTGCAGCCGGCGCTTGCATTCGAACCGACCCGCGCGCCTCAGGTGAGATGGGCGAGGTGGCGAAACGGCGAGAGGCGGCCGAGCAGGCTGAACCGCCGCCGCTCCTGGCGCGCACGGGCGCGGCTCGCTCGCCACATCCGGAAGGTCGCCCGGCGCTCGGCGAGCACGCCCGCAACGTCGCAGGCCGTGGCGATGCGATTGATCGGCGCCATGGCGAACCGCAGCAGGGCGCGGCCGAGCCCGGTTGCGAGGGCAGCGGCGTCATCGGCGAAGGTGGTGACGAGATCGACAGCAAGGGTTTGCATTTTCCAGGTCTTCAGGTTAGATTGAACAATGTTCACATGAGTAGCTTGAAAATGAACAATGTTCAAGAAGAATCGCGACGCGACCAGAAAAAATTTCGGCGCCGGCTCCAGATCGTCGAGATTGCGCGCGGCATCATCTCAGCTAAGGGGCTGAGATCATTGAAGGTTCGGGACGTCGCGGAGGCGGCCGGCTGCTCGGTTGGCAGCATCTATAACGAGTTCGGCGACTTCGACGGGGTCATCCTGACGGTGAACCGGGAAACGGTTCAGGCGCTCACAGCCCGGCTCCGGGCTGTTCCTGCCGAGGATCCGGTTCGCCAGCTCTATGGGCTCGCCGAGACCTATCTCGACTTCTTCGCCGCGCACGCCAATCTGCTGCGCTCCCTGTTCGAGCATCGGATGGAGGACGATCGCCCCTATCCGGACGATATCCTCCAGATGGTGATGGATGCGTTCGCGCTGATGCATCCGCCCTTGGTGCGGCTATTGCCGGATGCGGATGACGTGAAGATCGCGCTGCTGTCGCGCACGCTGTTTTCCGCCGTGCATGGCATCATCTCGCTCGGCCTCGAGGAGCGCATGGTGGCGGTGCCGTCGCAGATGCTGCGCCAGCAGATCGAACAGTTCGTCGACACCCATCTCAGAGGTCTCGGCATTCTGCCGGTCGGTGCAGGGCTGTCTCGATGAGGCGCCGCCGCTACCAGGTGTAGCGCAGGCTCGCGGTGCCGGAATAAGTGGTGCTGTGAGCCGCGAGCTCGCCGTCGAACTTGGCCGACAGGGCAACACCGTTCGAAAATTTCAGCTCGGCACCGGCGGATGCGAGGGCAGCGTCTTTCGCCGGCGTCGCGCCATTGACGATGAAGCTGGCGCCGGGCAGAGCCTGGAACGCGGCGACGAGCGTCGGATCGCTCACCCAATCATGGGCCCACGCGGCGCGAGCCCGTAGCGTCAGGACCGCACTGGGCGAGACCAGCGTCGCCCGGTCGAAGCGTGCGCCGAACTCATTCCTCGTGTGGGAGGCCGTGCGTCCCTGATAGGTCAGGCCAAATCCGCTGCCGGCCGGATCAGTCTCGGTATAGGTCGGCGTGCGAAATGCCTGCGCCTGCGCAGCCGCGTAGGGCGTGAAGCCGCCGATCGGCGTGGCGAAGCGATAGCCGCCCTCGATGCGGCCGCCGACGGTCTGAGCATCGAACTTTGCGGTGAGCTGGTTGCCGAACGGTGCCAGGCGGTCCGTCGACATCCAATGATTGGCCACGGCGAGCGAAGCCGCGAAATAGGCCGGACCGCTACGCACCGCGGTGTAGACGCCGAGCTGCATCGCCTCGCTCTTGCCGCCGCCGATTGCCTGCGCAAGATCCCATTTGGTGCCGCCGCCCGAGAGCGCGAAGCCGACCAGCGCGTCGCGGCTGAAATGGTAGTCGGCGCCGGCCGCGACGCCGGCCGCGCGGGCGCTGAGGTCGTGGCTGCCGATCACGACCGGGTCGCCGCTGGTGCGATTGGTGCCGCCGAACGCCGCGCCCCAGGCGGTCCAGCGCTCGGCAAAGGTCGGCGCCTTCGGCGGGGCGCCCAGAACCTTGTTGTAGGCGAGGGCAATATCCTCCGGCAGCGCGGCGCGCTCGGGGCTGAAGCCGAGCGCAGTGTCGCTGGCGCTCGTGGTACCGCGTCCGCTCACGAACGGATCGAGCATGAGGCCGAGGAACTGGCTCGTGAACTGCAACGCGCCCTGCTGCGCGCCGGTGGCAGCTTCGCCCGAGAGCTGATCGAGATTGTAGCGGAGGTGGGCGTCGCTTTGCCCTGCGAAAGACGAGAGGAAGGGCAGATTGGGGCCGAATGCGCTCAGCGCGCCGGCCACTTCCTTTTGGTTTTGCGTCTGTGCGATGGAGAGGAACGCGGCGTTGTTGTAGTTGAGCGTCAGGAAAACGTTGAATCCGTCATAGCTGAGGGAGGACGCGAACAGCTGCGGATTGTATCCGCTGACGGTCACGCCCGCGAAGCTGCCGGTGAGGCCAGCCGTCGTGCTGAGGATGGTATACTGTGTCGAGGGGTTGTAGGCGCCTGCAAGTGTGGTGACGGCGACGGTGCCGCCGGTCAGCGTCGCGCTCACGGCGGCAATCTTGTCTGATTGCCCGGCCGCATTGACCGAGATCGCGTAGGTCGACCCTGACTGGAACGCCGCATTGGTGTTGACGACGAGCTGACCGAGATTGCCGGGCGCGACCCTGCCGCCCGACACCACTGTGAGTGATCCGATCGTGCCGCTGCCACTGAGCGTGCCGCCGCTGACGACCGTCCCGATGTTGGGCATCGAGCCGTTGACGATGAGGGTGCCGGTCTGGACGACCATGGCGGCCGCGTCCATCGTGATGCCCGTCAGCGTCCAGGCGGAGCTGCCGGTCTTTTCCAGAACCTCGAATTCCTGGAACTGGCTGGTGAAGCCGAATGTGGCGAGGTCGAAAGTACTGTTGACAGTCCCGCCCAGGCGCAGCGTGTCCAATCCGTTGCCGGCTTTGACATATCCCATGACGTTCGATCCGGCACGCAGTTCGAAGACGTCGCTCCCGTCTTTGAGGTCGACAGCGGTGCTGACCCCGCTGCTGCTGATCGCGCCCGAATTGACGATGGTGTCTTGACTGTTCGAGCCCGTAATTGCTGTGCCGACGCTCGAGATCGTGCCGGCGTTGTTGATGACGTTGCCGTCAGCCGCGCCGCTGAGATCGATGGCAGCGACATTGCCTGACTTCACGAGGCCGCTCGACGAGATGTTCACCTGGTTGTTCGCCGCTCCAGCGCCGATGCTGATTCCGATAGCTCCGAGGGCGCCGCTTCCCACCGTGCCGGCGATCTCGACAACGTTGTTGCTCGAATTGGCGAGGGCGATGCTCGACGAGGGAAAGGCTGTCGATGCAACCACCGCCCCGGCATCGATCGTTATGGTGTTGTTGCCTCCACCGCTCACGTCGATGCCGTCGTTGCTGCTCGATGTGATCGACGCGTTGCCGAAGACCCTGACTGCGCTGTTGGATGCGAACTGAAGAAATATACTCGCAAAGGTGGGATCGCTCACCGTGGTCGCGGTAGTGCCGTCCCCGATGTTGACGGTGACGCCGGTGACCACGGCTGCCGTTTTGATCCGGGTGTTGCTCCCGACGCAGGTAATTGAATCGCCCGATTGAAGCGTCGTTAGCGTGCCGCTCCCGGTCACCACACACACCGCCTGTGCCGGCGTGATGAACCCCGGCAACGCGCTGCCCAGGGCACCGATCGTAGTGCTCAAGAGCAGCGCGCGCCGCCTGGACGTCGTTGAGCGGACGATATTGCGCGGGGCAATCAAATCATTCCAAGGCACTTCCAAACTCCTCTCGCGGCGCGATCCGGGTGGATTCGCACCCGCAGCATCGGGCGCAGCCATGCTTAGCGAGGGAGGTTCCGGCCATCGTGGACCGGGGCGCAATGCGACGTGTCCGAATGCGAAGGGCGCCGCTTTTTCGGAGCGATGTGGCCGCAGCGTCACAACTGTGCTGCGTCACCGCATTGTCGGGCGCGCCGGGATGGATCGGGGCGCCTTCGGTGGGCCTGAGGCACCTCAACCTGATTGCGATGGCGCTGGAGATGAATTTGGGGGCTAGGCGGCAATCAGCCCTTTGCAGCGATGACCTCGCGCGGCCGGTGCGCGACCACGACGACGTCCGGTTTTCCGCTCTCGACCTGAACGCGGTTGCGTCCCTTTTCCTTGGCGCGGTAGCAGGCGGCATCCGCGCGCCGCATCGCATCCTCGAGCGTGATGTTGCCGTCGGCGATGCAGGCGACCCCGATGCTGGCGGTCACGGCAAAGCCGCGGTCGTCCCAGGTGAAATTGAAACGCTCCAGCGACCGGCGCAGGCGCTCGGCGATGTCGACGGCATCGAAGGGGGAGCATCGCGGCAGGATCAGGCCGAATTCGTCACCGCCGAGCCGGGCCACCAGATCATGCACATGCCGGTCCTGTTGTAGCAGGCGCGAGACCTGGCAGAGCAGGCGGTCGCCGGCGAGATGGCCGCAGCTGTCGTTGACGCTCTTGAACTGGTCGAGGTCGATCAGGATGAGGGCGAGCGCACCCGCTGCGGCATTGTCCAGCTCGCTTTGCAGGCGCGCCTCGAAGGCGCGGCGGTTGCAAAGGCCGGTCAGCCAATCGTGCGATGCCTGCCAGGCCAGCCGCTCCTTCTCGGCATGCAAGGCGTCTTCGAATGACTGCCGTTGCAGCACCAGCCGCCGCGTATGCCAGATCAGGAGCAGGATCAGCATCGCGGCGGTGAGGACATTGATGCCCGTCAGCGTCAGCTTGATCGCGCGGGAGCCTTCGCCGAGGACGGTGGAGAACCGCTTGGCATGCACCGTGAACTGGGCATTGAGCTCCGACAGCCGCGACGACAGGAATTGCAGGCGGCCGTCGTCCTGAATGGGACCTTTCTCCAGCTCGGATCGGATGACCTCGCCGAACACGCTGAGCTCCAGCAGCATGGGGTCGGTGGCGGCCCATTCCCTGATCGCGTCCTGGAGGAAGCTGACGCGGTTGAAATAGCGAAACAGCCAGATCAAACCCGGGACATCGTCGGGATGGTTGCCGCCTTGCAGAAAGCCGATGCGGGCGGCCTCGACGTCGACCGGATCGCGCTCGAGCGCCCAGCGCGCGAACTCGTCGCCGATGGGAACGGCGAGTGAAGCCTGATATTGCGCGAACTGGCTCGGTTCGCCCGAATGCAGATAGAGATTGAGGAAATAGACGGCATTCTTCTGCGAGCGTGACCAGAGTGCTTCGCCGGCGACATAGGCGCGGACCGACGACATCACCTCGAGGCTGAATCCGGCAATCGCCGCCTGCAGCAGGACGACCATCACGAAAGGCAAGACGAGCTTGATGACGTGAAGGAAGTTGCCGCCCTTCGCCGACGCCGCTGTTCTGCGAAACACATTAGTCCCCAAGTCGATCGACGCGCCCGGCAGGGGCGTTGCGCCTGCAACGCAAAGTAGACGAGATGGTTGCTTAACTCGACCTGAAAGGCGCGGAGGACTCCGTACCAGGGTGAAGCCGTTGTGAAGCAGGCGCCAGCAACTCGCTTCAAATGCGGTGAACGGGGAACTGGCGCGGCATCGACGAACGTTGCCGCGCATTCGTCATGCGCGATTTACCCGATGGAGAGAATTGGCGAGGGGCTACACCAGCACCGGCTTGCGCACGCGACCGGCGTCGCCGAACACGCGCAGGTAACGCGCGATCTCCGAGGGCAGGCCGGTCGCCTTCTCCGGATTGTCGGAGAGCTTGACAGCCGGACGGCCGTCGACAGACGAGACCTTGCAGACCAGCGAGATCGGATCGAGGCTGATCGAGCCGTCCGGTGTGCAGCCGACGAAGTCGTTGGTGAGATTGGTGCCCCAGCCGAAGGAGAGCCGCACGCGCCCTGCGAAGTGGCGATAGGTGTCCTCGATCGAGCCGACATCCATCGCGTCGGAGAAGACGAGCAGCTTGTCCTTGGGGTTGCGGCCCTTCTTTTCCCACCAGGCGATGATCTCCTCGCCGGCCTGGATCGGCGGCGCGCTGTCGGGGCGGAAGCCGGTCCAATCGGCGACCCATTCCGGCGCATCGCGCAGGAACGCCTTGCTGCCGAAGGCGTCGGGCAGCGCGATCAGCAGATTGCCGCCATAGGTCTGGCGCCATTGGTCGAGAATGCGGTAGGGCGCCCAGCGTAATTCCTCGTCATCCCTGGCGAGCGCGGCCGCCACCATCGGCAGCTCGTGCGCGTTGGTGCCGATGGCTTCGAGATCGTTGTCCATGGCGAGCAGCACGTTGGAGGTGCCGATGAAGGAGGGGCCGAGGCCTTCCTTCACCGCCTCGACGCACCAGCGCTGCCAGAGGAACCCGTGACGGCGGCGCGTGCCGAAGTCGGAGAGCCGCAGGCCCTCGAGCTGGCGCAGCCGTTCGACCTTGGTCCACAGCTTGGCCTTGGCGCGGGCGTAGAGCACGTCGAGCTCGAAGCGGCCGCGGCCCTTCATGGCCGCACGCGAACGCAGCTCGTTGAGGATCGCAAGTGCCGGAATCTCCCACATCGTGGTGTGGGTCCAGGGGCCGTGGAAATGCAGCTCGTACTGGCCCTCAACCTTGCGCAGCTCGTACTCGGGCAGGCGGAATTCCGCCAGCCAGCGGATGAAATCCGCCGAGAACATATGGGTTTTGCCGTAGAAGGTGTTACCGGCCAGCCAGATCAGCTCTTTCTTGGTGAAGCGGATGGTGCGGGCATGGTCGAGCTGGGCGCGCAGCTCGCCCTCGTCGATGATCTCGGCAAGCCGCACATGGCGCGAGCGGTTGATGACCGAGAAGGTCACCTGCTGATCCGGGTAATCCTCCCGAATCATCTGCAACATCAATAGTTTGTAGAAGTCGGTATCGAGCAGGCTGCGGATGATGGGATCCAGCCGCCAGCTGTGATTGTAGGTCCGGCTCGCAATGTCAGTCACTGTCATGAGGGGATTTTAGCGCGGCTCCCCCGGCGCAACCAGTGGGTTTGGGAAGGGCAGTCCCCACGAAGCGCGGAACCTGATATCAGGACTCTTGAGAATATCAGGACTTGAGAACTGGAGGTCAGGACTTGGCGGCCGTCGCAGCGACGGCCTCGAGCTGGTTCCTGACCCAGCGATGGGCCGGGTCCTTCTGGTAGCGCTGGTGCCAGACCATGAACATCGGCAGCTCGGCCAGGGTCTTCGTGCGGGACGCCAGCGGGATCGGCGTTTGCGCAAAGCCGCGCATCACGGCGGAGGCGAGCAGGCTCGGCATGCTCGCCAGCATCTGCGAGCCGCGCAGGAAGGACGGCACGCCGGAGAAGCTCGGCACCGAGATCGCGATGTCGCGATGAAGCCCGTTCGCCGCCAGCCGGCGGTCGAAGTCGAGCCGCTCATTGTCGGTATAGACCACGGTGATGTGACGCGCCGCGAGATAGGCATTGCGGCTGGCCGGCGCGGCACGTGCCTTTGCGTCGTAGTAACAGACGTAGTCATCCCTCAGCAGCCGCTTCTGCACGATGTCGACGCCGGAGGGCGGCAGCGGCGTGATCAGGAGGTCGCAGCGGTTCTCGCGCAGCATCGCCGGCGAGGGCGATTGCGAGGGGATCACGCGCAGGTTCAGGCTCTTCACTCGTGCGGCGACGTGATCGAAGAACCGCGGCAGCAGCAGGTCGCGCTGGAAGTCGTTGGCGGCGATCGTCAGCGACAGCTGAGCCTCCTCCGGCGCGAAGCTGACGCCGCCGGCAAAGCTGCGCATCTCGTCGATCAGCGCGCGTGCCTTGCCGGCCAGCGCCTGGGCATGAGCCGTCGCGACGATGCCGCGGCCGGACTTGGCGAACAGCGGATCGCCGGCAATGCGCCGCAGCTTGTTCAGGGCGTGGCTCACGGCCGATTGCGTCAGGCCGAGCCGCGTCGCCGCCGCGGTGACCGATCCCTCCTCCAGCACGGCCAGGAACAGTTCGAGGGCGTGGCCGTCGAGGGCCAAATGATCGATTTCCTTCATGTAATTCATTATAATTCATCTATTTATCTTGAGAATAGGGTGGCTCATGCTCTCCCGATAAGCCGGGCCCGACCCCGGGCTCCCAGGGAGAGACAACGCCGATGAATGCCCAGGCGCCAGCCTTGCGGGATCCCCGCCTCAACCGTCCCGAGCCGTTCACGCCGCCGCTCGGCGACGGCGGCTTCTTCCAGCGCGACCGCGCGATCCATCCGCCGGCACATGCGCCAGGCTACAAGTCCTCGGTGCTGCGCTCGCCGCGCCAGTCGCTGCTGTCCCTTGAGAACTCGATCTCGGAGATGTCAGGGCCGGTGTTCGGGCATAATGATCTCGGCCCGCTCGACAACGATTTGATCCGCAATTACGCCAAGGATGGCGATCCCGTCGGCGAGCGCATCATCGTCCACGGCCGCGTGCTGGACGAGACCGGTCGCGGCATTCCGAACACGCTGGTCGAGTTCTGGCAGGCCAATGCCGGCGGCCGCTACCGGCACAGGAAGGACACCTATCTGGCGCCGATCGATCCCAACTTCGGCGGCTGCGGCCGTGCGCTCACCGACGACACCGGGTACTATTATTTCCGCACCGTGAAGCCGGGTCCCTATCCCTGGCGCAACTACGTCAACAGCTGGCGCCCCGCCCATATCCACTTCTCGGTGTTCGGCTCGGGCTTTGCGCAGCGGCTGATCACGCAGATGTATTTCGAGGGCGATCCGCTGATCCCGGTCTGCCCGATCCTAACGACGATTCCGGACAAGGACGCGCTCGACCGCCTCGTCGCGCCGCTCGACCTCAACGCCTCGACGCCGTTCGACTCGCTCGCCTACCGCTTCGACATCGTGCTGCGCGGCCAGCGCTCCACCTATTTCGAAAATCGCACCGCGGGGAACTAGGCCCATGCCGCAGCCGCTCAACTACCTCAAGGAAACCGCCTCGCAGACCGCCGGGCCCTACGTCCATATCGGCCTGATCCCGGCCATGGCCGGCTTCGACATCTTCGAGAAGAACTTCTCCAACGTGCTGGTGACGCCGAACACCAGGGGCGAACGCATCACGCTGGAGGGCAAGGTGCTCGACGGCGCCGGCACGCCGCTGCGCGACGTGCTGCTGGAGATCTGGCAGGCCAATGCGGCCGGCCGCTACAACCATCCGGCCGATCGCTCGGCCGGCGCGCTGGACGACGAGTTTCGCGGCTGGGGCCGCGCCGGGTCCGACTTCGACAGCGGCCTCGTCACCTTCGAGACCATCAAACCGGGCGCGATCACCGACAGGACGGGCCGCAAATGCGCGCCGCACGTCAATATCTGGATCGTCGCGCGCGGCATCAACATCGGCCTCAACACGCGGCTCTATTTCTCGGACGAAGATGCGGCCAACGCCGCCGATCCCGTGCTCAACCTGATCGAGCAGCCGGCGCGCCGCAAGACATTGATCGCAACCCGCAGCGAGCGTGCCGGCAAGACCGTGTACGCCTTCACGATCAATCTGCAGGGGCCGGAGGAGACGGTGTTCTTCGACGTGTGAGGCGCCGGGGCGGCCGTCCTCCGATCATTCCACCTGGTCGTCGCGCTTGATCGTTCCGCGCGCGAGGAATTGCGGCGGCTGCCGCACCTCGCGCGATCCCGGCCGATCGGGTGGATCGCGCCCCACTTTTGGTTTCAGCTCCACCAAATCGATGAATGCGTCGGCCTGCCGGCGCAGGTCGTCGGCGACCATGGGCGGCTGAGTGGAGAGTGTGGAGACGACGGTCACGCGGACACCACGGCGTTGCAAGGCCTCGACCAGCGAACGGAAGTCCCCATCGCCCGAGCACAACACGATCTGATCGACGTGCTGGGCGAGCTCCATCGCGCTCACGGCAAGGTCGACATCCATGCTGCCCTTCACCTTGCGGCGGCCGGTGGTGGCGTCGATGAACTCCTTGGTGAGCTTGGTGACGACGGTGAAGCCGTTGTAGTCGAGCCAATCGATCAAGGGGCGGATCGACGAATATTCCTGATCCTCGATGATGGTCGTGTAGTAGAAAGCCCGTAACAGCGTAGCTCGGCTTTGAAATTCACAGAGCAGGCGTCTGTAATCGATCTCGAAGCCGAGCGCCTTGGCGGTGGCATGGAAATTGGAGCCGTCGATGAAGAGCGCGCTCTTCCCAAGCGAAGACATTATCCACAACTCCCGGGTTCGGCGCGAAAGCCGACCGTCCAGCCGAAATGGCGCGGCGTGTCGGCAGGAAAATACCTCAGCGCGCCGATGGCTTGCCGAAAAAGCGGCGCAGACGACCGGACAGGGTTGGCCGCCTTGCGCCGAGGGTAGGGAGGTTGCATGCCACCAGCGCCAGGGCGCCGAATGCCGTCACGCTAGGGCCTGGGCATGCCCCGCTCAATTGTACGGAGGTAAGGCGCCTCTATCCAAAGGATGGGGCGCTATATACGAAGGTAGTGGCAACGAGAGATATCGCGGTTCCGCGGCGCGTCAGCCTTCGCCGCCATGGAGCCGCGCGCGAAACGCGCGTGGCGACACGCCCGTGGCGGCGGCGTAGACCCGGCTGAAATAGGCGGGGTCGTCGAAGCCGAGGGCGTAGGCGATCGTCGAGACCGGCAGGTTGGTGTAGACGAGGTTGCGCCGCGCCTCGCGGATCAGGCGGTTGAGGATCAGATGCGAGGCGGTGTCCCCGGTCGCCGCCCGCGTGATCCGGTTGAGATGCGTCGGTGTCACCGACAGCGCCCTGGCATAGCCGGCGACGCTCCAGCGCTCCAGATGATGCTGCTCCAGCAGCGCTTCGAAGCGGCGGAACAACCCGCTTTCCGCGGTGCCGTTGCCGCCGCTCTCGCCCGTGAGCGCGCGCGCCACCAGCCCGATCATGGCCGACGACAGGGCGCGGAGCACATGCGCACGGCCGAAGTCGCGCGCGGCGTGCTCGGCGAAGATCTGTTTCATGGTGGCGCGGATCTGCGGCGTGCCGCGCACCACCGCCGACCGCGACAGCGCACCGCGCAGGCCCTCGGCGGCCAGCAGCGCCTCATCGAGAATCTCGGCGGCGATGGTCAACACCCATCCTTGCGTATCGGGCTCGAAGCGGAAGCCGTGGACGTGGCCGACCGGCACGTTGACGATCTGCATCGGCCTCAGCGGCACCACGCGCCCGTCGAGCGTCGCCTCGCCGCCACCGCGCTCGATCAGCAGCACCTGGTGCAAGCGGGCATGGCGGTGCACGGCCAGCGTCCAGTCGTGCAGCACCGAACGCGACGCGATCGTCTCGCAATGCACGACGTCAGGCAGATCGCCGGACTCGCCGAACAGATTGTAGACCCGGATCGCCGGGGCGGGGACCGCGCTTCTCATGTTCGAATAGTACAAGACAAAGGCGAAACCCTCCATCGGTCTGCGGCGTAGAATATGCAAAAAAATGCCGACGGGAGGACGCAAAAATGAAAGTGCAGGTCTGTATCATCGGCGGCGGGCCGTCCGGGCTGCTGCTGTCCCAGCTGCTGCACCTCAAGGGCATCGACACCATCCTGCTGGAGAAATACAGCCGCGACCACGTGCTGGCCCGGATCCGCGCCGGCGTGCTCGAGCACGGCTTTGCGAAGCTGATGCGCGAGGCGCAGTGCGGCGAGCGGATGGACCGCGAGGGCGAGATCCACAACGGGTTCGAGATCGCCCATGACGGCGTGCTGTCGCATATCGACCTGCACAAGCATTCCGGCGGCAATTCGGTGCTGGTCTACGGCCAGACCGAGCTGACGCGCGATCTCTACGAGGCGCGCGACCGGGTCGGCGGCAAGGTCGTGCACAATGCCGAGGACGTCACGCCGCACGATCTGACGTCGGATCGGCCATATGTGACGTATCGCTCGAACGGGCAGACGATCCGCGTCGATTGCGACTACGTCGTCGGCGCCGACGGTTTCCATGGCGTCAGCCGCAAGTCGATCCCGAAGGACGTGCTGCGCGAATATGAGAAGGTCTATCCGTTCGGCTGGCTCGGGGTGCTGTCGCGCACGAAGCCGGTATCGCCCGAGCTGATCTATGTGAAGCACGAGCGCGGCTTTGCGCTGTGCTCGCTGCGCTCGCAGGTGCTGAGCCGCTATTACATCCAGGTGCCACTGACGGACAAGGTGGAGGACTGGAGCGACGATGCGTTCTGGGCCGAGCTGAAGCGCCGCCTGCCGGACGAGGTCGCCGGCCGCCTGATCACCGGCCCGTCGATCGAGAAGAGCATCGCACCCCTGCGCAGCTTCGTCGCCGAACCGATGAGCTATGGCCGCCTGTTCCTCGCCGGCGATGCCGCGCACATCGTGCCGCCGACCGGCGCGCGCGGGCTGAACAGCGCCGCGTCCGACATCTACTATCTCTATCACACGCTGCTCGCGCATTATCAGAGCGGCGACGATGCCGGTCTCGAGGGCTATTCCGCCAAGGCGCTCGCGCGGATCTGGAAGGCACAACGCTTCTCCTGGTGGATGACGATGATGCTGCACCGCTTCCCCGACCGCATCGAATATGAGGATCGGCTGCAGCAGACCGAGCTCGACTATCTGCTCTCGTCCGAGACGGCGCAGCGGCTGCTTGCGGAGAATTACACGGGGCTGCCGTTTTAACGCGGCCTCTCTTCACCCTCCCCTGGAGGGGCCCCTCCAGGGGAGGGTAAGAACCGCTACTTTCCCTCCAGCGCATTCACGGGTGTCCAGTCCGGCGGCGGCGGACTGGCAGTGAATGCTTGGGCGCGCTTCGCAAAAAGTGCTGACGCAGGATCGCTCTCCGCCGTCCGCCCGAACGCATCGGCCGCCTTCGCAAACTCCCGTGCCCGCCAGCACGCCAGCCCTTCCGCATATGCTGCGGCTACCTTCGCCTGCTCGGCGCTTTGCGCGCCGATTTCCGCCAGCGGCTCGAACACCCTGATCGCCTCGCCGCGGCCCTGCACCCTGATCGCATCGAGCTCGCGCCAGGCGAAGCTATCGCCGGTCTGCGCCATCGTGGTTTCGGAGGCCATGATCGCGGTGCCGTAATATTTGTTGGCGCCCTCGAGGCGCGAGGCGACGTTCACGGTGTCGCTCATCACGGTATAGTTGAAGCGGCGCCGCGAGCCGATATTGCCGACCACGGCTTCGCCGCTGTTGAGCCCGATGCGGTGCGACAGGCCGTGACCGGCGAAGGCGGGATGGCCGGCATTGAGCTCGGCGAGCTTGTCGTGGCACTTCAGCGCGGCACGCACCGCGTTGCGCGCGTGAGCGGGATCGTCGACCGGTGCGCCGAACATGGCGACGATGGAATCCCCGATATATTTGTCGACGTAACCGCCATGGCCTTCGATGATGTCGGTCATGGCGGACAGATATTCGTTCATCAGCGTCACCAACTCGCCCGGCGTCATCGTCTCGGCGATCGACGAGAATCCGCTGAGGTCGGAGAAGAACATCGTGACGTTGCGAGTCTCGCCGCCGAGCGCCGGCATCTTGCCGGAGGCGACCATGGTCTCGATCACCTCGGGCGCGAGGTAAAGGGCAAAGCTCTTGCGCAGGAAGCGCTCGTCGCGGTCGGCCAGCACGAAGCGATAGCCGATCATGATCGCGAGCGCGGCAAGGCTGGCGAGCGCCGGCTCGGTCAGCGGCAGCGCCAAGGCGTGGACGAATGCGCCGACGGCAACGACCAGGTAGACGATGGTGAGGCCGAGCCAGGCGATCAGCGCGCCACTCGGTGCGAGCATGCCGGCCGCGCAGGCGATGATGGCCGCGAACGCGATCGTGAGAAGGGTCCGCGCGGGGAAGCCGAGCTCGGTCACGGCATCGCGCTTGATCAGGTTTCGGACCGCAGCGGCGTGCACGAACACACCGGCGACGTCGCTGCGGGCCTTTTGCGCGGTGCTGGCGGGCGCGGGCAGGGCACATCGTGCCGACGGTGTGCCGTCATGGCCGCCGGACAGTCGCATCGAGGTGAGCTTGCGATCCTCGAAGTTGAGGACGGTCCCGAGCAGAACGACCTTGCCCTCGAAGGCGCGCCGGAAGAAATCGCGATCGCCTTTTTCGACGCAGGCGCGCAGATCGGCAAAGGAGAAGGTCGGAACGTCGCGGCTGAGGCCGCGGAAGTTGAGCGTCAGCGTGTTCGGCACGGCGCTCGGGATCGCGTAGCCGGATAGCTCGGCCGCACCGGATGGCGCAATCTCGAGCTTGGCGCCGAGCGCGCGGGCGGCGAGCTCGACCGCCATTGCGGGCACCGGCTTGCCGTCGATGTCGAAGGTGAGCGGCATCCGCCGGATGACATCGTCCGTATCGGTGTGGACATTGAGCGCACGGACGTTGTTTCGCACCGCCAGCTGCTGCGCACGGTAGGGCGGTTCTGGATGGTCGTTGCTCAGGATCTCGCCGAGCACCAGCTTGCCATTGTCCGAGATCTGCCGCAGCGCGATCAGATAGTCCCGGTCAAATCCCCTCACACGGCTGCCAAACGATGTGTCGCCAAAGGGAATCTCGGACTGCTCGATCGAGTTCTTGAAGATGACGTCGAAGCCGATCACCTTGGCGCCGCCGTCGCTGATGCTGCCGAGCACCCGGCCGATCTCGCGCGTCCAGGTCTGCGTCGGCGATCCCTTGAACGGCGGAGTCTCGTAGGTTTCGCCGTCGATGGCCACGACGACAACCGGCGATGTCGCGGGATCGCGGCGCTCGCCGATGAGCTTGCCGCGCAGCGCGGTGAGGATGTCGAGCGAGAGGCCTTGCAGCGTCTGCAGCGGCGGGGACGTGAAGATCGCGCCCGCAAGGAGCGCGATCAGAATCGCCGCAACGATGTCCCGTCCCCCGATCCGCCGCATCGCCCCGTCGCTAGGTCCGCCTATTCGAGCCGCAGCAGGCGGCCGATGATCGGGGTCGGCGAGGAGGTGGCGCTGGCGTCGATCTGGAAGGTGTAGCGTTTGGCACCGAGAATGGCGAGGTAGCTGCCGCCCGGGGTCAGTGTCTTCCCGGTCTTGGCGAAATCATAGAACTTGCCGCCGACCATGGCGTCGCTCTTGAGCGGTACGCTGATCGTGGGCTCCTTGCCGTCGGTGCGCTCGATCACCAGCGTGCCGCCGGCTTTGGCTTGCACCAGTGGCGAGACGCCGTAAAGCGTCGGCAGCTTGGCCGGCCCGCCCTTGGCGTCCGAGCGCATGGTGCGGAAGGTCGTCGCGGCGCTCTGGTTCGCTTCGCGCTCCGACAGTTTTGCCGCGTTGGTATCGCACGGCACCTTTTCCCGCTTGACCTCGCCCAGTTGCACGGTGCTCTGGTCGGCGCCGACCAGGACGACTCCTTCGCTGATGGTCTCGCGCTGGCACGATTTCAGGTAGCTGAGCGTGATGCTCGCCTTGGGCCCGAGCTTGATGATCTTGCCTGGCGCCACGTAGTCCATGAACGCGATGCCGTCGACCTTGCCCTGGACGTCCTCGACGATCGCAGCGGGAGTCTCCGCCAAAGCGGGGACCGCAAGGCAGAATGCGCCGACACAGGCGCCGATCAGGCTTTTCATGGGAATTCTCATCCAATTCGACGATGCTCTGGTGCCCCGTCCTGGTTCGATGCCTAGCAGCAGGACGCCGGGGCAAGTGTGACCAGAATCACTCATAGGTCTTGGTGCCACTTTAGCAGGAACAGGTTCAAGCCGGCGACCGGAGAAAAATGTCAAGCCGCGGCAAGATGTTGGCGGATTGATCGGCTCAGGCGGTCGGGACGGCCTCGGTCGGGGTGTCCTCGTCTGAAGAGCTTTCCGCCGCACTCTCCTGACTGGGAGCGAGAAGGGCCTCGGCGCTCGGCAAAGGAATCGTTCGCGGAGCGCCGGCGATCTCGACCACCTCGTCCCAGCGCGACAGGAAGGCCGTCACGCAGGCCGGATCGAACTGGCGCCCCGCGTTCTCGACCAGGTAGCCGCGCGCGACCTCGAGCGGCATCGGCTCCTTATACGGCCGCCGCGTCGTCAGGGCGTCGAAGACGTCGGCGACCGCCACCACGCGCGCGGCGATCGGGATTTCATCCGCCTTCAGGCCGCTCGGATAGCCGGCGCCGTCCCAGCGCTCGTGATGGCCTGCGGCAATTTGTGCACCGAGCCGGATCAACTCGCAGCTGGAATCGGCCAGGATGCGCTCGCCGATCGTCGCATGCGTCCGGATCACCGCCATCTCCGCCTCGGTGAGCCTGCCCGGCTTGAGCAGGATCTTGTCGGGAATGGCGACCTTGCCGACGTCGTGCAGGGGGGCGGCGAGATAGATGTCGCGGCAAAGCCGGGCCGGCAGGCCGAGTTGCTCGGCGATGATGCGGCTGTAGCGAGCGACCCGCAGCGTGTGCTCGCCGGTGTCGTTGTCGCGGTATTCGACCGCGAGCGCGAGCCGCAGGATGATCTCCTCCTCGCGCTCGCCGAGCTTTCGTGTCGCGACCGCGACTTCGCTGGCCAGATGCGCGGCGCGGTCGTTCAGCTTGCGTACGGCTGCACCAAGCTGAACCAAATTCCGCAGGCGCACCGTCATCTCGACGCTCTGCGGCTGCTTGGGCAGGAAATCGGTTGCACCGGCCTGCAGCGCTTCCATCTTCACGTCATCGGTCTGACGCGAGGTGATCATCGCGATCGGGATGTCGGCGCGGCCGGGAAGCCTGCGGAAGGTGCGGATGAAGCTGATGCCGTCCATGTGCGGCATCTCGTAATCGACCAGCACCAGATCGAAGGCGCGCTCCTGGGCGCAGGCCAGCGCCTCCACAGGATCGAGGAAGGTGGTGGCCTCGACCAGACCTTCAGCCTCGATGTGGCGTTTCAGGAAGTTGAGGACGGAGCGGCTGTCGTCAACCAGGAGCGCTTGGGTGAGCATCGGGCTCCGTTCGCTGGCAAAGGCACGAACCCAAACCATTACCGAAGCGGATTTAACACCAAGCAAATTCGACGCGGATGTGCGTGTCCAGCCCACAATGTGGCAGGTTGTGCACGTCTGCATGCGGTTGCGCGAATTCCGGAAAAATGTGACCCGTAGTTGTACGGATACCCGCGTTAGGAGTTTGCTCACCGGATTCGCGTCAAACGAGTAGTGGAATTTTAGCAAAGGCGGATGCAGCGATGTCGCTCAATCCCACGGAGCCGAAGTGGTCGTTGCGGTTGCCCGCCGATTGCAGCATTGCGGCGATCCGCAATGTCTATGATCTCATTCGCGAGGCATTCGGCCGCCAGGAGCGGCTCGAGATCGACTGCTCCAGCGTCGACAAGGCCGACGTGACCTCGATCCAGCTTCTGCTGTCGACCGCCAAGACCGGCGAGGCCCAGGGCCGTCCGGTGGTCCTGACCTCCTTTTCACAATCTTTGCGCAACACCCTTCGCCGCGCCGGCTTCGCCAGCGAGGCGATGATCGATCAGCATTTCCCGCAAAAGAAAGATGGCACCTGATGGCCACGATTTTGACCGTCGATGATTCTCCCAGCATTCGGCAAATGATCAAGGTCGTGCTCGAGCCGGCCGGTCACAACGTGATCGAGGCCGGCGACGGCGCGCAAGGGCTCGCCAAGGCGCAGGCCGGCAAGCTCGACCTCGTCATCACCGACCTCAACATGCCCGTCATGAACGGGCTGGAGCTGATCCGCGCATTGCGCAAGCTGCCGAGTGCGGTCGGCATGCCGATCGTGTTCCTGACCACCGAATCCAACGATACGGTGAAGCAGGAAGCCAAGAGCGCCGGCGCCACCGGCTGGATCACCAAGCCTTTCAAGCCTGAACAATTGCTCGCCGTGGTCGGCAAGCTGGTGCGCACATGAGCGCAATGGACCCGACCGAGGTCTTTCGTCAGGAAGCCAGCGAGCTCTTCGAAGTTCTTGAAGGCGCCTTGCTCGATCTCGGCCAGCGTCCCGACGACCGCGAGCTGGTCGATTCCGCCTTCCGCGCCCTGCACACGATCAAGGGGTCGGGCGCCATGTTCGGCTTCGACAAGGTCGCCTCCTTCACCCACGAATTCGAGACCGCCTTCGACCGCGTCCGCAAGGGCGAGATTAAGCCGACGCAGGAGCTGATCTCGGTCGCGCTCGCCGCCAAGGACTACATCCGCGCATTGATCGAGGATCCGCAGTCGACCGACGACATCATCGGCGAAGCCATCCTCGACGACCTCAAGCGCTTCGTCGCGGCCGACATGCCCGTCGCCCTTGAGGTCGAGGCCCCTCCGCTGGCGCCTGCCGAGAGCAAGCAGGCCGGCTGGCACCTCTATCTGGAGTTCGAATCCCACATCCTGCGCAACGGCTCGAATCCGCTCGACCTGTTGGAAGACCTCTGCAAGCTCGGTCCCTGCTTCGTCGTGCCAGTCACCGACGGCATCCCGTTCCTCGACGAGATGGATCCGGAAGACTGCTATCTGAAGTGGGACGTCAAGCTGCACGCGGCCTGCGACAAGGATGCGATCGCCGACGTCTTCATGTTCGTCGAGGACGAGATGAAGCTGACGCTCTCGCCTCTGGAGCATGTCGAAGCGCCCGCGCCGGCCCCGCTGTTCCAGCTGCTCGACGAAGAGCCGGCGATCGCCGAAATGGCTGCGCCCGTGGTGGAGGCCGTCGCCGAGTTGCCCGCCGCAAAGGCCGGGCCCGAATTCGAGGCCAAGTCGGACGTCAAGCCGGACGTCAAGTCGGAGGTCAAGCGCGAGGCGGCACCCGCCCGCCGCGAGGACGCCAAGCAAGAGCGTAGCATCGCCACCGTTCGCGTCCAGGCCGAGCGCCTCGACGAGCTGATGGACCGCGTCGGCGAGCTCGTCATCGCCCAGGCGCGGCTGACCCAGCTCGCCGCCTCCGGCTCCGATCTCTCGATCAAGATGATCGCCGAGGAGATCGAGCGCCTTGCCTCGTCCCTGCGCGACACCACGATGGGTGCGCGCATGGTGCCGATCGGCTCCTTGTTCGGCCGCTTCCGCCGCCTCGTGCACGATCTGTCGCGGGATCTGTCAAAGCCGGTCGAATTCGTCACCTCGGGCGAGGATACCGAGCTCGACAAAACCATGATCGAGGCCCTGGCCGATCCGCTGGTGCATCTGATCCGCAACGCCATCGACCACGGCGTCGAGGACACCGCCACGCGCGCCGCCAGTGGCAAGACCGAGCAGGGCCGGATCGAGCTCGCCGCCGTGCATTCCGGCGCCCAGGTGCTGGTCACCGTGAAGGACAATGGCGGTGGTCTCAATACCGCGCGCATCCGCGCGAAGGCGGAAGAGCAGGGGCTGATCGCAGCCGGTGCCGTGCTCAGCGATCACGAGATTCACCAATTCCTGTTCCACCCGGGCTTCTCGACCGCGCAGACCATCTCGGCGCTGTCGGGCCGCGGCGTCGGCATGGACGTGGTCAAGCGCACCATCGAGAACATGCGCGGCTCGATCGACCTGTCGACCCGCCCGGGCCAGGGCACCACCGTGACGCTGCGGCTGCCGCTCACGCTCGCGATCATCGAGGGCCTCCTGATCCGCGTCGGCGAAGGCCGTTACATCATTCCGCTGTCGGCGGTCGAGGAATGCGTCGAGCTGACGGCCGAGGACGAGCGTTCGCGCGGCCGCAACTTCCTCAACGTGCGCGGCAATCTCGTGCCCTTCCTGCGCCTGCGCGAGCTGATGGCCGCCTCCGGCGCGCCGGACCGGCATCAGAAGACGATCATCATCTCGACCGGCGAGACCCGTGTCGGCCTCGTCGCCGACCAGATCATCGGCAACCACCAGACCGTGATCAAGTCGCTCTCCAAGCTGCACTCCGACGTCACAATCTTCTCCGGCGCGACGATTCTGGGTGACGGCACGGCCGCGCTGATCCTCGACGTCGCGCAGCTCGTCGCAATGGCGCAGTCGAAGGTCGAGAAGCAGCATATCAGCGAGGCGGCGTGATGAACGACGGTTTGGCGGGCGAGCATCAGTCCGGCGCGATGCAGGTCGTGATGATCGGCCTCGGTGAGGAGAAGTTTGCACTCGACGCCGGTCTCGTGCGCGAGATCATCGATCCCGTCCCCGTGACCAAGGTGGCCGGCGCGCGCGCCTTCGTTCCCAGCGTGATCAACGTGCGCGGCAACGTCATTCCGCTCGCCGACCTGCGCATTCGCTTCGGCATGCCGCAGCTCGACAACTCGGCCGACACGCGCATCGTCGTCATCGAGCTCGAGCTGGACGGCGAGCCGGTTCTGGTCGGCGTCACCGCCGACAAGGTCTACGAGGTCACGGAGATCTCGCAGACCGACGTGCAGCAGACGCCGCGCGTCGGCATGCACTGGAAGCCGGAATTCATCCGCTTCATCGCGAAGTGGCGTGAAGAGTTCGTCATCGTTCCGAACATGGAACGCATTCTGAATTGAAAGCAAATCCAATCGCAAAGATTGAGGGGCTGCACATGCGATTTACGGTCAAGGCTAAGCTTGCAAGCGCGTTTGGCGTCGTCCTGGTGCTGTCCATGGCCGCAGGCGGCGTTGCGTACGTGAAGCTCAACGACATGATCGTCGCCGCAGAGGGGCTGGTCTCGCGTGCTTCACGAATAGCGCATGCCGCCGACCTTGAAAAAGGCATCCTGTTCCAGGTCCGCGCGGAAAAGAACGCGATCCTTGTGCCCGAGTCGGAATCCGAGAGGTTCCTCGCGGAGATCGCCAAACTGCGCAGTGGTGTCCTCAAGACGAAGGACGAGATTTACGCGGTGGCGACGCCGGAAGGAAAGAAGCTTCTGGAACGGTTCGGCACCGCCTACGCCCGCATGAACGTGGTGGAAGACGACACGCTCAAGGTCGCGAAGACCGACAAGGTCAAGGCGACGGAGCTGTCGATGACGTCCGTCCGCAGCGCCGTTGGGGAATCGATGGAGGCTGCCGAGGCCTATATCGCTTACGTGAAGACGGCGATGGACGAGCAGACGGCCCATGCCCGCGAGGAGAGCAGCAGAGCGCAGTTCATGCTGATCGCATTCGTTCTCGGCTCGCTCGCGATCGGCATCATCGCCGCAGTCTGGATCTCCGTCAGCATCGCCCGCGGGCTTGGCCGCGCGGTTGGTCTCGCCGGCGCGGTCGCGGCGGGAGATCTGAGCCAGACCATCAACACCGGCAGCAACGACGAAATCGGAGATCTCGTCAAATCGCTCAACCTCATGGTCGAGAAGCTTCGGCAGATCGTATCCGAGGCGCTCACAGCCGCCCAGAACGTCTCCGCCGGCAGCCAGGAGCTCTCGGCAAGCGCCGAGCAGCTGTCGCAGGGCGCGACCGAGCAGGCCTCCTCGGCGGAAGAGGCGTCGTCCTCGATGGAGGAGATGGCGTCCAACGTCAAGCAAAACGCCGACAATGCCAACCAGACCGAGAAGATTGCGGGTCAGTCGGCGAAGGACGCGGAAGCCAGCGGCGCTGCGGTGAGCCGCGCGGTCGAGGCCATGCAGACGATTGCGGAAAAGATCACGATCGTGCAGGAGATCGCGCGGCAGACCGATTTGCTCGCGCTCAACGCCGCGGTCGAGGCCGCGCGCGCCGGCGAGCACGGCAAGGGCTTTGCCGTCGTCGCCTCCGAGGTGCGCAAGCTTGCCGAGCGCAGCCAGGCCGCGGCCGCCGAGATCGGCACGCTGTCGACCGAGAGCGTGAAGGTCGCGCAGGAGGCTGGACAAATGCTGTCCAAGCTCGTGCCCGACATCAAGAAGACCGCGGAGCTGGTGCAGGAGATCACCGCGGCCTGCCGCGAGCAGGACGTCGGCTCGGCCCAGATCAATCAGGCGATCCAGCAGCTCGACAAGGTCGGTCAGCAGAACGCCAGCGCCTCCGAGCAGGTATCCTCGACCTCCGAGGAGCTCGCTTCGCAAGCCGAGCAGCTCCAGTCCACCATCTCGTTCTTCCGCATCGAGCATGCCGGGCGGGAGGAAGCTGCTGCGCCCGCGCCGATCGACCGCGCCGTCAGCCAGCTGCGGGCCAAAGCCGCGCACATGGCGGCGGCGGATCGCGGCACCAGGAAGCCGGCCCCCGTTCGCAAGCCGGCCCGTGCGATGAAGGTCGCCGGTGGCGGTGGCTTCGCCTTCGACATGCACGACGGCGAGGACGAGCGCGACGCCGAGTTCCAACGCTGATCAGCCGGTCCGGCTCTCATGCCGGACCGCATTCATTTGCAACCATCGGATCCCTGGACTGCATCATGGCCGCAACCTCGCAATATCTGACGCTCGGGCTCGCCGGCGAGACGTTCGGCATCAGCATCCGCAATGTCCGCGAGATCCTCGACATGCGGCCGATCTCGCGGCTTCCGCACGCCCCGAACTTCCTGCTCGGCATGATCGACGTGCGCGGCAGCGGCTATCCGATCGTCGACCTCCGGACCAAGCTCGGCCTGCCGAGCGTGCCGGCCACCGAAGCCACCCGCATCATCATCCTCGACGTGCCGATGAAGGACCGCCTGGTCGGCGTCGGCTTCGTCGCCGATTGCGTATTCGAGGTCACCGACATCGACGAGCAGGCGATCGAGCCCATCCCCGAGGTCGGCGGCAAATGGCAATCCGATTACGCCGCCGGCATCGGCCGCAAGGGCGAGAAGTTCGTCGTCATCTTCGACCTCGCCAAGCTGATGGCGAACGACAAGATTCCGGAAGGGCGCGACGCCGGTGCGGACGCGCCTCGCGCCGCCTGAGTTTGCAAGAGTGAAGCGTGGTCAAGCGTAAGCACCCCAATTCGAACCAACGAGACTGACATGAGATTCACCGTCAAAGCCAAGCTTGCCAGCGCGTTCGGCGTCGTCATCCTGTTATCCATCATCGCCGGCGCGGTCGGTTACATGAAGCTGGCCGACATGGTCGGCACCACCGAAAGTCTGGTGAGCCGCGCGGGCCGCATGGAGAAGGCCTCCGGGCTCAAGGAGGGTATCCTCTTTCAGCTTCGCGCCGAGAAGAACTCCATCCTGGCTTCGGACGCCGAATATGACCAGTTCGTCGCGGACCTCGCCAAGACCCGTGAGCAGCTGCTGAAGCTCAAGGAGGAAATCCACGCCGCGGCCTCGGAAAACGGCAAGAAGCTGATCGACGGCTTCTCTGCTGCGTATTCCAAGATGAACGCCTATCAGGACGAGACGGTCAAGCTGGCCAGGACCGACAAGGCCAAGGCGATGGATCGTTCGATGCATGACGGCCGCAAGGTTGTCGCGGACGCGCTGGACGCGGCCAACGCCTACATCCTGAACGTCAAGAAGAACATGGCTGAACAGGCCGAGCAGGCCAGACAGGACGGCTCCCGCGCGGAGATCATACTGATGAGCCTGGTTCTCGCCTCGCTCGTGATCGCTGCCGTTGCGGCGACCTGGATCGCGCTCAATATCAGCCGCTCGCTGGGGCAGGCCGTCGGGCTTGCCGATGCAGTTGCGATCGGCGATCTCAGCCGCAAGATCGAGTCCTCCGGCAATGACGAGATCGGCGACCTCATCAAGTCGCTGAATGCGATGACGGTGAACCTGAATGCCACGGCGGCGGTCGCCAACGAGATCGCACAAGGCAATCTCATGGTCGAAGCCAAGCCGCTGTCGGACAAGGACACGCTGGGTCTCGCGCTCGAGCGCATGGTCGAGAAGCTCCGGCAGATCGTGTCGGAAGCGCTGACCGCGGCGCAGAACGTCTCCGCCGGCAGCCAGGAGCTCTCCGCCAGCGCCGAGCAGCTGTCGCAGGGTGCGACCGAGCGGGCCTCGTCCGCCGAGGAGGCCTCCCCCTCGATGGAGGAGATGGCCTCCAACGTGAAGCAGAATGCGGACAACGCCAACCAGACCGAAAAGATCGCCGCGCAGTCCGCCAAGGACGCGGAAGCTTCCGGCGCCGCCGTGGGCCGCGCCGTCAACGCGATGCAGACCATCGCCGAGAAGATCACGATCGTGCAGGAGATCGCGCGCCAGACCGACCTGCTCGCGCTCAACGCGGCGGTCGAAGCCGCGCGCGCCGGCGAACACGGCAAGGGCTTTGCAGTGGTCGCCTCCGAAGTGCGCAAGCTCGCCGAACGCAGCCAGGCGGCTGCGGCCGAGATCGGCACGCTCTCGACCGACACGCTGAAGGTCGCGCAGGAGGCCGGCGCGATGCTGGCGAAGCTCGTTCCCGACATCAAGAAGACGGCTGAGCTGGTCGAGGAGATCACCGCGGCCTGCCGCGAGCAGGACGTCGGTTCGGCCCAGATCAACCAGGCGATCCAGCAGCTCGACAAGGTCGGCCAGCAGAATGCCAGCGCATCCGAGCAGGTGTCCTCGACCTCGGAGGAGCTGGCCTCGCAGGCCGAGCAGCTGCAGTCGACCATCGCCTATTTCCGCATCGAGCAGGGCGCAAAGAGCCAGGCGGCCGCGCCGATCGACCGCGCGGTCAACCAGCTGCGCGCCAAGGCAGCTACCATGGCGGCTACCATGGCGGCGGCCGAGCGTCCGGCCAAGAAGCCGCAGGCCAAGCCGGCCCGCGCGCTGAAGGTCGCCGGCGGCGGCGGCTTCGCTTTCGACATGAACGACGGCGAAGACGACCGGGACGCCGATTTCCAGCGCTGATTGTCTTTGTGGGATCGGCCTCCCAATTGGGGGCCGATCTGTCTTCAGTCATTGCGTAGACGTGTAGGATTCAAGATGGCCCGTTCGGCCCTACATTCAGTGCAGGCGGTCATCCTGGACCGGAGGGTGTGGCCATGATGCCCGCCCTGCAGGATACGGCCGTGCATCTGTCCGACCGCCATTTCCGGACCATCGCCGAATTGATCGAGAGCCAGGTCGGCATCAAGTTGCCGCAGGGCAAGCGGCTGATGCTGGAGGGGCGGCTGCACAAGCGCGTGCGTGCGCTGAACTTCTCCGGCCTCAACGAATATGTCGAGAACCTGTTCGAGGTGGATCATTTCGAGACCGAGCTGACCCATCTCATCGATGTGGTGACGACCAACAAGACCGACTTCTTCCGCGAGCCGCAGCACTTCACGTTCATGAGGGACGTCGCGGTCCCCGCTTTGCTCAGATCGCATGGACGCAAGGATGCCAACCTGAAGATCTGGAGCTCGGCGAGCTCCACCGGCATGGAGGCCTACACCACCGCGATGGTGCTGGACGACATGACGCGGAACGGCTCGCGCTTCCAGTACCGTATCCTCGGCACCGACATCTCGACCGCGGTGCTACGCCTCGCCAGGACGGCGATCTACACCCGCGACGTGCTCGCGCCGGTGCCGGAGCCGTTCGTGAAGCGCTATTTCTCGTCCTCGCGCGACAAATCGCGCGGCGAAGTGCGGATCATACCCGAGCTGCGGCGCGTGACGCACTTCATGAGGATGAACCTCATGGACAAGTCCTATCCCGTCGATCGTGACGTCGACATCATCTTCTGCCGCAACGTCCTGATCTATTTCGAGCGCGAGACCCAGCGCAAGGTGGTCGAGCAATTGTGCGGCCATTTGCGTCCGGGCGGCTACCTGCTGGTCGGGCATTCGGAGTCGATGATTCACAGTGCGGTGCCCGGGCTGAAGCAGGTTCAGCCAACCATCTTCCAGGTCTAGGCGGAGCGCAACCACAATGCCGAGGGAGAAAGTTCGCGTGCTGATCGTGGACGATTCGGCGTCGGTGCGCCAAATCCTGCTGACGATCCTGTCCGAAGATCCCGAGATCGAGGTGATGGCGACGGCGTCCGACCCGTTCGTTGCAGCCAGGCGGCTCGAGAAGGAGCTGCCCGACGTCATCATCCTCGATCTCGAAATGCCGCGCATGGACGGCCTGACCTTCCTGCGCAAGATCATGGCGCAGCATCCGATCCCGGTGATCATCTGCTCCTCGCTGACGGAAGCGGGCTCGAACGTGATGTTCGAGGCGTTCGAGGCCGGTGCCGTCGACATCGTGCCGAAGCCGAAGATCGACACGCGGCAGGCGCTGCTCGAATGCTCGACGCGGCTGCGCGAGGCCGTGAAGTCGGCTGCGCGCGCGCGGGTGCGCCCGCGGGCGGAGCGCCGTGCCATCGAGAAGAAGCTGACCGCCGATGCCATCATCCCGCCGCCGGTGCAGGGCAAGGTGCGGCCGACCACGGAACGCATCGTTTGTATCGGCGCATCGACCGGCGGCACCGAAGCGCTCAACGATGTCCTGGAGATGCTGCCGCCGCATTGCCCGCCGCTTCTCATCGTCCAGCACATGCCTGCGGGCTTTACCGCCGCCTTTGCCAAGCGTCTCGACGGCATCTGCCAGATCGGGGTCAAGGAGGCCGAGGACGGTGAGCCGGTGCTGCCGGGCTGGGCCTATATCGCACCCGGCGCGCGGCACATGCTGCTGCAGCGCATCGGCCTGCGCTACCAGATCGCGATCAAGGACGGCCCGCCGGTGTCGCGGCATCGCCCCTCCGTCGACGTGCTGTTCCGCTCCGCCGCCCAGCATGCCGGCGCCAACGCGCTCGGCGTGATCATGACCGGCATGGGCGATGACGGCGCGCGCGGCATGCTGGAGATGAAGAAGCTCGGCGCCGCGACGCGCGCGCAGGATGAAGACAGCTCCGTGGTATTCGGCATGCCCAAGGAAGCCATCGCCCATGGCGGTGTCGAGAAGGTCGTCTCGCTGCACCAGATCCCGCGCGAGATCATGCTCTGGTACCAGGCCGGACATCCCGCGGTGGCAGGCTGACGGCAATGTCGCTCATGCCAGCCAATACGCTCACCGAGGCGATCGCAGGGATCGAGGGCGTCTCCTCGCGCATCGAGGACGTGTTCGCGCGCGTCGGCCACGAGCTCGGACGCGGCCATCTCATCTTCAAGGAGTTGAACCAGGGTCTCGCGGCGCTTTCCGCCGAGCTCTCCGGCGCGGAGATCGAGGGCGCCGCGACGGCGCTGCAGGAGATCGCTGCGCGGCTCAGCAAGCTGGCGCAGGCGCTGCCGGCCGAGACCGCCCTGCTCGAGACCATCGGCAAGAGCACGGCGGAGGCGTCTGCTCTGCTCAAGCCGCTGTTCAAGCACATCCAGATGATCACCATCATCGCCCGCAGCGCGCGGATCGAGGCGGCCTCGCTCGACGGGGATCGCGAGGGCTTCCTCGCCTTCACGCAGGAGGCCTACGATCTCGGCAAGGCGGTGCAGGGCGCGATCGAGGGCTGCGCGCGCGATCAGCAGCGGCTGTCCGAGGCGGTCGCCACCGCATCTGGCCGGCAGAAGGAGTTCGAGGGCCGTTACCGCAATCAACTGGCGGCGGAGAGCGCCGAGCTCGGCTCCGCCTATGCCGGATTGCGCGATCAGCGCAGCAGCAGCAGCCATCTCGCCGATCTCGCGAGCGCCAGCACCAGAAAGATCGCCGAGGCGGTCGGCAGCGCGATCATCTCCTTGCAGGCCGGCGACAGCACGCGCCAGCGCCTGGAGCATGTCGCTCACGGCCTCAGCCTCGCTTTGGGGCCTGCCCCGGGCCTCGTTCCCGAACCTGTCGCGAGCGAGGACGGCGCGCGCACGATCTGTCAATTGCAGGCGGCCCAGCTCAGGGATGCCCAACGCGAGTTCGGCGGCGACATCGGCCAGATCGTTCGCGCGCTGACCGCCATCCTGCACGACGCGGGCAGTGTCGTCGGCCACGGCCGCACGTTGTTTGGCGGCGAGGACGGCAGCTCGTCCACGTTCCTGGCGCGCATCAAGCAGACGCTGGCGCACGCCTCGACGCTGATCATGACTTGCGAAGGCGCCGGCCGCTCGGTCGACGAGGCGCTCGCGATCGTCGAGGACACGCTGACGAAATTCCGCCAGGCGATCGCCGGGCTCGCCGAGGCGACCGTCGACATCACGCTGATCGGCATGAATGCCGGCCTCAAGGCCAGCCATCTCGGCAGCCGCGGCAGCGCCTTCGTCGTCATCGCCAACGAGCTGAAGGCCACCGCCGACCAGGTCTCGCTGGGCGCGGGACGCTTGAGGCCCGTGCTCGACGGTATCGAGCGCTCGGCGAGGGAGCTGAAGCAGCTCCGCGTGCAGGGCGATCCCACCCAGCTCACCCAGCTCGAGCCGCAGATTCTCCAGGCGCTGCGCGAGGTCGAGGCCGGCAATGAACGGCTCGGCAGGCTGATGAGCCGGCTCGTCGATGAAGGTGCGGAATTCGAGCGGCTGATGAATTCGGCGCAAGGCCTGATGAGCACGCTCGGCGAAGGCTCCGCGGCGTTGCCCGCGGTCGCGGCGCGGCTCGAGACCGCGAGCGCGGGCGCCCAGAAGCCGCGGCCGCAAGCGCAGGACGAAGCGATGCTCGATGCGCTGTTTGCGCGCTACACGATGGAGCGCGAGCGGGACATCCACCGCCAGTTCCTGCAGACGCTCGGGCTGACCTCGGTTGCCACCGCACGCCGGGTCGAGGCCGTCGAGGCTGCCGACGACGGCATCGAATTGTTTTGACGGTGCTGCGGGCACCGCCTCGCGCGCCCTGCAGCAATTGACGGATTGATTTTGCAGGGCATTAACCGTGGCGGAATGCTCGCCGTGTCGGTCATTGTCGCGCCTCGAGCTTCGTTGCAAATACGCGTGGAAATCACGGGTGGATGTTTCCATGCTGAAAGAGGGCAAATACGCGGCGTGGTTCAGAACCGCGCACGCGCAAGGCACGGGCATCGTGCATCTGGCCCAGGGACGAATCTCGGGCAGCGACAGCTTCTTCAACTATGGCGGCTCCTATCAGTTCGAGGACGACCGGCATTTCACGGCGGTCCTGACCACGCGGCGACATGCGGACGGGCCGCCGACCGTGTTCGGGCTCGACGAGGTCGAGGTCGAGCTCTCCGGCGTCTATACCGGTGCGATGGCGACCTGCTCGGGAACGGCCCGCGAAGCGCCCGACGTGAGGTTCGAAGTAACCCTGATCTACAGCCAGGAAGAGGCGCCGGCTCCCGGCGCCCGGGGCGCGGTCGTCAAGCTCAAGGCCGACAAGCTGCCCAAGAGGCTCGACAGCCGTTCACGGCCGCGGCATCGGTTCACGACGGGTTCGCCGAAGTAAAACCGGATCGGCACAATCCGCGCAGATCCATTCGCGCCTGCCGCCCGGTTAGCATCGCATTGACGTTGTTGTCTCGAATTCGCGCTGCAGCAACTCTGCCTTTAGAAGCGAGAGCTATCCAGTCTGCGATCGATCGAGTGTGGTGGAAGAACATGCCTCAAATCTGGATGACATATGACGAGCTCGGCGCGCTTTGCGGCTGCGGTGCAACGGAAGCCCGGAACCGCGCCATCCATCTGTCGCTCGATCGTCGCAAGAGCCGCGACGGCGCAACGCGCGTCAAGCTCGATCTGGCACTGACGGCCAAGTTCTTCGCGTCGGTTCGCGAGGCGGATTTCGATCTCGACTGCGCCATTGAAGCGCTGCACGATACCCACCGCCAGATGGCCGAGCTCCTGGTTCCCTCCGGGCGTCACACGAGGCGCGGGGCGGCTTGAGCCGGCGCGTGATGCGCTTGCGAAGGTCTAATTCCCGCAAGCGTTGTCCCGAATCAGCATAAGCTTCGTGGTGGAATGTCCGGCAGTCCTCGGTGTTTTCATCGCGGGACTAGCAGAATCCGCAGGAGGAAGTGCATGAGCAAAGCCGTGTGTCGACGGTCCGTGGCGCTGTTGGGAGCGCTGGCGCTGGTCGGAGGCGTCAGCGCGACGGGCGGAACGGCCGGTGCGGAGGTCGTGAAGCTGCAAGCGGAACTCAAGGGAAGCAACGAGGTGCCGCCGAACAGCTCGACCGGATCGGGCAAGGCGGAGGCGAGCTACGACACTGAAACGAAGGTCCTGACCTACGTCGTCACCTTTACCGGGCTGACGGGACCGGCGATGGGAGCGCATTTTCACGGCCCCGGCGAGACCGGAAAGAATGCCGGCATCGCCCTGCCGTTCAAGACGGCGCAAAGCCCGATCCAAGGCAGCGCCACCCTCACCGACGCGCAGGCGGCAGATCTGTTGGGCGGAAAATGGTACGCGAACATTCACACCGCCGCGAACCCCGGCGGTGAGTTGCGCGGTCAGATGATGAAGTGAGGACCGGGTCGGCCGGTCATGGCGCCGAGGCAATGCGCGCCGCTTCAGGACGGTGGTCTGGGCAGGAACGCCAGGATCATCTGTGCGAGCATGACGCCCACGGTGCCTCCTGCCGCCTTCTGCAGCACGTCGAGAAAGCCTGGATCGCGGTCGGGTATGAACGCTTGCATCAGCTCCAGCCCCATGGCGACCGCGATGACGAGCGAGCAAGCGAGGCTGAACCGTCCCGGCAGCAGGAACGACAGCAGGAAGCCGAGCAGGCCATAGGCGCTGAAGCGCTCGATCACGACGACCCAATAGGCCTCGTGGTGCCCCAACAGCGCGGGCCGTCCCGACAGCTTCGCCAGCGTGGCATAGACGATCAGCGCCAGACAGATGCTCGCGGCTGTTATGAGGTGGCTCCTGCGCATGGCCGCAACATACAAGCTTGCTCGCCGCTCCGGTTTGAAAGCGGAAAATATCGTTAGAAAGTATCGTTAAAGCCTCGGCGGCTATGGCCGCCGGCAGTCAGGCCACCAAAGCCGTCGTACCGGATGTCGCCGCGCCCGACTGCGCAACCCGGCGCGACTCGAGGAGCTCATTGAATTTGGCGGCGGGCAGGGGCGGCGCAACCAGATAGCCTTGGCCTTCCTCGACGCCGGAGGCGAGCAATGCGCGCAGCTGCTCCTCGGTCTCGATGCCTTCCGCGACCACGCTCATATTGAGGTCTTTCGCGAGTGCCACCAGCATTTCCACGATCGTGGTCGTCGATGCGTCCACCGTGATCGTGTCCACGAAGAACTTATCGATCTTGATCGTATCGGCGCCGAGGCCCTTCAGCCGCGACAGTCCGCTATGGCCGACGCCGACGTCGTCGATGGCGACGCGGAAGCCGCGGTCCCGCAGCTCGGCCACGACCGAAGCGGCGCGGGCGAGATCGTCCAATTCGTCGCGCTCGGTGATCTCGACCACGATCTGGCGCGCGGAGATGCGTGCGGTCAGAACCGTGCGCCGCAGCGTTTCGACGAAGCCCGCACTCAGGAGGTGCTTGGGCACGACGTTCAGCGACAGCTTGAAATTCTTGTCGGCCCTGAGCAATGGCCTGAGCTCGCTGAGCGCCAATCCCAGGATCTGCCAGGTCATCGCCTGGATGCGTCCGCTGGATTCGGCGAGCGGAATGAAATTCATCGGCGGGACGACCGAGCCATCGCGGCGCAGCCAGCGAACCAGAATCTCGCAACCCTTGATCCGACCAGTCCGGAGGTCGAAGATGGGTTGGTAATATGGCTTGAATTCGCCGGCCGTCAGCGCCCGGTCGAGATCGGCGACTGGCCCCTCCATCCGACGGCTGCGTGCCAGCAGGATGCCGAAGATCGCGCCAAGTCCGAGGGCCACTGCGAGCGTGGGCCAATAGGCCTCGTTATTCCAGCTCGACAGCACCGCGTGCTCGAGCTGGATCGTGGCATGAAGCGGAAGTCGAGCGGACGTCCGCTCGAAGCTGATCGGCGCCGGCAGAGACTTGCCGGGGTCGGTCTGGAATTCGCCGAGCTTCTCGCCATTGCTCAAGGCGAGGATCACCTGGCTGTGCGCGCGCAGCTCGGCCGGCATGATATCGAACAGGCTGGCATTGATGCCGACAATGGCGACCAGAGCGGAGCTGCCATCGACGTCCCTGAGCACGCCCAAGGCGTCGCCGCCGAACTGCTCGACGCGGAACAGCGAAAGCGTCTTGTCGCGCGAAGGCAGCATGTCGCGGCGGTCCACCCATCCCTTGTCGAATTCGAGCGTCTCGGAATAGGCCGAGCAGATCACCGAGCCGTCCGGCTTGACCAGGCGGACGTCCTTGATCGCCGAGCGCTGGTAGACGTGCAGACGGATGGCTTGCAGCGCCGCCGGCTCGCAGCTGGCGAAATTGCGCCGCGCGAGCTCGTCCAGGCTGCCCGCGGCAAAATCGACGGCAAGCTCCGATCGGCGCAGAACGACCTCGGTCAGCTCGTTGAGCTGATGCGCCTGTTGATGGCGGATGACGGCCTCCGCGGCGAAATGGCCCGCCAGCCCAAACGCCAACATGCTCGCAAGCACGAGCGCCGCAAACGGAAGGCTTGGTCGCAGCAATCTCATCCGGTTCAGGCGAATCAGGGCAAGGCGTAAATTCGAGCGGGCTTGGAGATTGATCCTAGCCAGCGGGGGCTAAGATAGGGTTTAACGGAGAGACCAGCCCGAAAGGGCCGCCGCGCAATGCCCTGGCCAATGGTCTGGCGGCTCAGGGCTAAAAACAAGCAGGGAAAGTTGAGCAGTATGATCAGGACGTTAAGCCTCGTCGTGGCGTTGACAATCGGAAGCTCCGTGGCCTCGGCGCAAGGAACCAAGGACCGGCCATCGGGTACTCAGCCCACGTCCGCGACCCGCAGCGGCACAGGCACCAACTCCGGATCGGATACGATGGGCGGAGCCTTCAAGGGAACGGGAACACCGAGCTACGGAACCAGTCCAGGGATGGGGTCCCAGAAGCGGACGCAAAATTAGGTTGTGGCGGCTGGGCGGGGCACCGCAGGCAACCCGCTCAATCGACCCTCACTGTCCGAGACGATGGCGGACGGGAACGACCCCGGGATAGGGGCGGCTGGGCCTGTCGAGGCGGGGCGTCGCGGACTCGCGGGTGGCCCGCAGCCGGAGCACCACGAAGGCGATGTTGAGCGCCAGCCAGACCAAGACTGCGGAGATGGCAAAGTGGAGCACTGCCAGACCTCGCTGTGAGAGCCGGACCAACATCCCAAGGTTGATTTGGTTCCTCCCACCGCGGCGACGGCGTTGCCGCGCTGCCTGACGCTCCACCGAAAATCCGAAAGATGTGTCTGTGCTTGGCCGGCGGGCTGAAGAAAGCTCAGCGCTGGAATTTGCGAAGCCGCTTTTGCGCTTTGGCCTCCGTCACGGCCCGTTGTCTCATCGGCGACATCGCTGGACGTTCACTGCAGCGGCCGGCCACGAAGCCGAGGCGAGCGCCGCTGCACTTCCAGGATCAGCTCTTCTTGGCCGCCTTCGACTTCAACGAAAGACCAAGCCGCAACGCCATGCGCTTGACCGCATCAGGCGAGCGCCCGAGAGCTTTCGCTGCCTGCTCCAGCGAGGCTGCAGACTTGGCCAGCTCCATGAGCCGGCGATCTTCCTTGAACGACCAGGGCCTGCGCGCCATAACCGAAATGATCCTCTCGTCGACACAACGACAAAGCCGCCAAGCGGACCCATGTTCGCTCGACGGCTTTGCTTGGGTGGGGCCGAGCTTGGGGGAGCCCGGTGCGAGAGATGGATAAGCAATCGCTGAGAGTTCGCAACAAACAACGCGGGTTAAGCTAACCTCTCAACCTTACCGCGATGAAGTTGCCGCATGACGCTCCGTAGAACAACGGATGCTACGTCAGCACTGGCATCGCGATGGCAGCCAGATGCCCTTGACGAGGTGTCAGTGCCTGTTCTGCAGATCGCAGCCGTGCCCGAGTTACCGCGCATTCGGCCGCTTCGTTCGAGGCTGCTGCCGCAGTGAACACGGGTTAATATCGTGGGCTGGATATCGCCCTCGAACGATGAGAGATTTCGTCATCCCCTGGGGCTCGCGGTTCTTGCAACGACCAAACTTCAAGCATCACGTTGCACAAACTTCATGTTCCTCTGACAAAACTTTCAGCGCCGATGATCTTGAAGTCGTCACAACATCACGTTGAAATGAGCCGGGAGGAGCGTTCCGATCATTGGGAACATTCCAAATGTTTGCAATTCTGGTTTTGATTTCGATCTTTGCCGCCGGCTTTTGCTGCGGCTATGGCGTGCGGGCGTGGCGCTCCCGCAAGCGGTCGGCACGATATCGTCTCTATGCGCCCTACACGCCGGCAGCGATGGGTGCCAAGCAGAGCGAGCATCCATCGTAGTGGCTCGGCCATGGGCGGATGTGAGCGCAAGCTTATCTCGCCGTGCGGCCCGGTCGGATAACCATGCGCAGTTAGGTTAACGTGATGCGGTTCTTGAGAGCTTCGGAAAGGCAACCTAGAACGTAGCAATTCATGGCGAGACTTTACTTGAGCCGCCTCCATATTTTCGCGGCTCGCATGGGTGGGCGTGAATGGCGTATTTGATTGCGTTGCTGGGCGCGACTTGCGCCCTCGTTTTGATCGCGTTTGTTCGTGGCTTTGAGCGGCGGCTGAAGGATCGCCCAGGACCGTGGATCATGAACGAGGGCCCTGCGCATGACTGATCAAAGGCACAACGCGCCGCGCAGATATTTCGTCAACGCCCAAGGGCATCGTGTGCTGATCGGCCTGTCTCCGGAGGAGACGGCGGAGTTCGAAGCACTGGACCTCGCATCGAACGAGACAGGACAATTCACATCCGAGGTCCGCGCACGGGTAGGCGCCGCTGCGGACGGCGAAGTCCGCTGGCTCGAGCTCTATGCCAGGCACGAGGGAGCTTGGCGGGCATGGATCGCACAAAGCCAGACCGGACGGGCGCCGGATTCAGGATTTGTTAACTACGTCTGACCGATGGTACCCGCCTTAAATCTCGTATGTGGGATGGCCCGGATGTTTCAGCTGTTCCTGAGAGCGCGCGCACACAATCTCCTCGGCTCCCGCCGCGAGGACAAAACCTTCAAGGCCCGCTCGGCCGAGCGCGATGCGGAGACCGACCGCGTGCGGATCGGAGCTGTTTTGGCGGCGATCGAAACCGCCTTGCAGGAGGCGGAGAGGGAGCAGGCCGGGCTCAACCGGCGTGTCGACGATGCCCTTGCGCGTGCTTCCGTGACCTTCGGAAACGGCACCGATGAATATCTCGAGCGGGAGGCGCTCGATAATTATCATCAGGATCTCTTCGCGGCCGACATCTCGAACGGCCAGCGCCGGCTCAAGGAATTGGCGAGCACCATTGCTCACTTGAAGTTCGTCAAGACCGCAATGCTCACGCGCTTTCCGGATTTCAAGCCGCCGCAGCTCAACAGCTAGGAGCGCGTCCGCGGCCATCCTTCGAGACGCCCGCTTTCAGCGGGCTCCTCAGGATGAGGACCGAGTGCGTTGCGCCAGCTTTTGGACGAAGCACGAATGCCGCTTAGCCTCATCCTGAGGAGGCGCGTTAGCGCCGTCTCGAAGGATGAGGCGCGCGCTCGGATGGTGCACAGCCCTGCCGGCACGCAGGGCAAACGCATGACAATTGCGGTTTGGCGCCTCGTTCCTTTTTGGTATGGTTCGGGCAGCATTCACGGACTGAAGGAGCGACGAGGTGCCGGTCAAGAATCTGCGGACATTGGTTGGGCTGGCATGCGCTTTGACCCTGGCGGTGCCGGCGACGGCCTCGGCCATTACCGTCGAAGTGGCGCGGGCATGCGATGCGGCCGTGGCCAAGGCCTTTCCGCCCAGACAAATAGGCAACCCCGCAGCGGGGAGCACCAAGGGAACGGGCAAGGACCAGCGCGAGTACTTCCGGAAATGCGTCGCCAACAACGGCAAGGTCGACGACATGCCGGCGGATGCGCCAAAGGACAACAAGCCGGCCAAGTAAAACGGGAAGGCTGCGTTATCGTCGCGGCGGCGGGCAGGGCGAATAGAACGCGCCGTTGGTCGCATTGATGCGCTCGACGCATTGGTTGGGATCGGTGATCGTCCCCGCAACCGTGAAGTCGTAGCCCATGCCCTTGACCAAGACGATGTAGCGGCCGGGGGCGAGCGTGAAGCCGTCCTGCTCCGGTTGCAGCAACAGCATTCTCGACTGGTCGTCGATCGGACCTACCTTGTAGGGGTAGGACATGCTGCGGATGACCCAGGAATCGCCGGCGCTGACCATGGCCGCTTTCCCGGTTGCATCGACGCCCATGGCGCGGGAGACTTTCGCGATCACCCGAACTTCGGTCCCGCCGGCCTCGACACCCCCATCGGGCCTGAACACGACGAATTTGACATCACCGTCCGGCACTGTGGTCACGCTCGGCGTGTTGATGGCGGCCGAGATCGCGACGCGCCGGTCCGGAATCTTTCCGGGTACCGGCTTCAGCTCATGGAGCTGGCCCTCGCTCAAGGCGTAGACGCCGAACGTCGTCGGCAAAGGCATCGAGGGGTGCGCCGCCGGCGCCGGGCTCTCCGGCGTCCGTTCCGGGGTCTCGCCCGCCGCGGGAGTCGGGGTCGCGGTCGGTTGAGGCTCGGGACTTCTAGGCGTGCGCTCGGAGAGCGGCGCCACCTGCGACAATGCGCTCAGCTGGGTCTTCAGCCGTGGCCAATAGACGATCGCGGTGCCGGCCCCGGCGATCAGCAGCAGGATGGCGCTCAATCGCACCAGCGAATTGAAGGCTCTGCTCCGTTTGGGTTGGTCAAGCGAACGTGGCGGTGCGGCAGGATGGCGCGGCGTCTCGGGAGCCGTCGGAATGGGCGGAGGAACAGGGACGTCGACCAGCGGAGAATTCGCCGCGGAAACTGCGGCAGCCTTTGGCGGTGATGATATTCCGCTTCGCTCAAAGGACCGTTCGACCTCCCGGATGGCGCGTTCGAGGACTTGCTGGAGCTCTCGCGCTTCCCGCGCATCGGCGTGGGTGAATTGTTCCAGAAGCTTGACGCGAGCCAGCTCGTAGACGACATCCCGCATCTGCCTGGGGTCGCCCGAGACTTCGCGGATCCGCTCCGATAACAGGCGGACGAGTCCGGCCTTGATCTCTTGCGCCTGCGAGGCGTTGGCTGCGGTGTCGCCGGTCTCGGTCATCAAGACCGATCAACTAGCCCGGATAGTGCCGTTCCGCTAGGCTTTTTCACCCCGGACCCCGTCGGTCGCGGTGAAACGCGCTGATGCTCCGGCCCCGCAAAGGTCCTGTGCGATCCTCTCGTAGAGCTTGCTTTTGGGCAGAAACCTGTGACATTTCGACCAGCTCCTTCTTCCGGTGTGTGGACCATGCGCGGCATTTTGACAGCAATCATGTTTTTGGCCTTTCTGGTTCAGCATGCTTCGGCACAAGGGACCAAGGACCAGGCCAACACCACGAGCTCCAGCATCGTGACGACACCTGAGAAAAAGAAGCAGACCACTCAGGCTGCCTCTCGACCTACCGCTGTCCGGAACGTGGGGAGCCTTCCCACCGGAAAGGCGGCCCAAGGTGTCTGGAGAGATGGCAAGCTGATTGCCGTGCGTCGATGAGGTCGCGCAAGGAACCGTGATGCCGCCGTGAAGGAACGGTGTTCGCCTCCCTGACGTTCTTGCTCGGGAGATCTGGCATGAAACGATTAGTCTTGATCACACTCGCGCTGGTGGTGCCTGCCGGCGCCTGGGCCCAGGGCGTCAATGACCCCTCGAGCCCCAATCGCAACGTGATCATCGTCAACCCGTCGCAGCCGTCGGGCAGCACGGCCACGCCAAATTACCCGAGCCGGATCCAGGCGCCACTGACCCGCGGCGGGCGAGCCATACCTTATTACGGAAACAGAACCCGGGGCAGTGCCTCAAGTAGGCGGTAGGTGTGCCTCCGGCTGGCCCAAGAGAACAACGCCAAACCATCAGCCATCCGGCGGCCGTGCTCAATTTTCGGTAAATCCAGGAAGGCTTCTGTCCTAAGAGAGCGGCGTCTTGGCGAGCTATTGAGGATTGACCTCGACCTCTACGGTCGATGTTCCTGCATCGCGAAGGTTTTTACCCGAGATCAGAAGGGTGAATTTATCGGGGCCTTGCTTGTCCGCTGCTGCCAGATAGCGGAAGCCGGACCCGAGCACGGTCAATTGTCCCCTTGATGGTCCTCTCACGACCGATACCTTGAAGATCTGCATATACGACCAACGCAGGCCCTGGATGCAGTCGGATCCAGGCTGGATGGTCAGCGTCCACGTCACCGTGTCCCCCGATAGTTCGAACGGCGTCCGTTCCTTGATGCAGAGCGGACTGGCGTGAGCCGCCATGACTAGCGCGGCGGAAGCTGCGATGCAGGCAGCTAGCAGCAACAAGGGTTTCTGAGGCATGGGACGGCAGCTCCACACGCAATTCACGAAGAGAATATCAGCGAGCTAACGAGGTCTTCGACTCCCCGGCCTCGAAAGGTGCTCGTCAACTTCGTGCCAGACGAGGTTGCAAGCTAAAGCGCAAAGCTTGCCTGCGAATTCGCTTTCTTGCAATTGGCAAAGGTATAGATTGATGAGCCGGGCATAAGAGTTTCCGGCCAATGGTCGTCCTTATGCTCTGTGTTTGGAGTTATCAGCGTGCGAACCGCTCGACGTAACCATTCGCTAGATGACGGAAGGTGGTCTGGGACGCTGTCTCGAGCTGTCGTTTCCCTTGCCGCTGCCCTCGGCCTTGGTCTCGCCTGTCCTTGCTTCTGTCTTGCTCAGGCCGAACCGGAGCCCTCGCTCAGCGACTTCCTTCCACCGACCGAGCCGGAAGTCTCGCGCGACGAATGGCGGCAGCGCATCGAGGATGCACGGCGCCGTGCCAAGGAGGTTGCGCGGGAGCGGCGGGAGCATCCGGAGCTCTACAAGCCGATTCCGGAAGATCCGGACCTTGTCGCGACCGAACGCCTGCTTCGCGACGACAGCCTGAAGCCGGGCGACATCGTCGCGACCAAGAAGGGCATGTTCGTCTACCAGGGGCGATCCGACCAGCCGCGCCGCGATCAGGATTTCGTGCCGGTCAACCCGAAATTGGCCCGGTGAGCTAGAGCATGATCCGGAAAAGTGTGTAGCGGTTTTCCGAAAAGATCATGCTCAAACAAAACCTAAAGCGCGATGGCGATTCATCCCAATCGCATCGCGCTTTAGTACCGTCGCAAGATCTCGTTGAATTTGGGATCGGTCACTTTCGTCGTCTCCAGCAGCAGCGACTTGCCTTGCGGAGTTGCCTGCACATAGGCCGCGATCAGCAGCGGCTCGTAACGCGAGCGGTTGGCCAGCGCCGACCGGATGTCGGATTGCGCCAGCAGCTTGATCTCCTCGTCGGTTGCAGCGGCGCTCGAGGTCACGGTCCGGACGCGCGAGAAGGCAACGTCGATCGGCACCGACCCGGTCAGGTAGGACATCTTCACCGCGGGCGTGACCGGCTCGCCGGCCTGGGCCTGGAGCGTGCCGAGCGTGAGCCAGAGCGCGGGCCTGATCGGGGAGACTTTCAAGGCCGCCACGACAGCGGCTTGGGCCGTCTTGTTCTCGCTGGCCCTTCCGCCTGCCTCGGTCGACGGACGGTGCAGAACGTCGGCGGCCATCGCCGCCGCATAATTTGCCAGGAGGTCGCCATCCCACGAGAAAGATGCCAGGCTGCCTGCGCCCTTAAGCTTGGCCTTGTCCGGCGGAATCTCGCCCGAGAACAAGTCGCGGGCGCGAAAGTCCGGCCGTACCAGATCGCCATAGAACGTCATGCCGGCGTGGAGCGCCAGCGCGATCGCGGTCAGGATACCAATGGCGCGAAGCGTGATCACCGAAGTTGCGGGCTAAGCTTTCAAATTGCGAGAAGACTATCGCCTTGGATCGTCAAGAGCGTCAAGTTGCCGGTCGCATACGCGCCGGTGTCGATGTTGATGCGGTTCGGGCGGATATCGGGCGCGCTGACCGGCGTGTGACCGTGAACGATGTATTTGCCGAAGCGCTCCTCGGAGGCGAGGAATTCCTCGCGGATCCAGAGCAGGTCCTCATCCTTCTGGCGATCGAGCGCGACGCCAGGCTTGACGCCGGCATGGACGAAGAAGAAATCGCCGCAGGTAAAGGACGAGGGCAATTGCTGCAGGAAGGCGAGGTGCTCGGGCGGGATCGCGCGCCTCAACCCTTCGATCAACTCGATCTGCTGCTCCGCGGACGGATTCATGGTCGGCGTGATGCCGTAGGAGACCAGCGTCAGCAGGCCGCCATAGTGGCGCCATTCCTGCAGGCGGGCGGGGTCCTTGAGGACCTCGAGCAGGAAGACCTCGTGATTGCCTTTCAGACAAACCGTCTCGTGCCACTTCGAGCGCTCGATCAAGAGATCAAGAACGGCGCGCGAGTCCGGACCGCGGTCGACATAGTCGCCGAGAAAGACCTGAATGGCGCGTTGGGGAGCCGAGCGGGCAAGGTCGGCATCGATCACGGTTAACAGCGATTGAAGCAAGTCGGCGCGGCCATGCACGTCGCCGATTGCATAGACGCGAACGCCGTCGGGAAGCCGCGGCTTGGTCTTCTTGCGAAAGCGTGAGGAAAGGCCCATCAGGTCGGTCGAATCGCATCCAGCGTCACGAGCGGAACGTCGTGACCGCTCTTAGCAGAACAAGTCACACATCGGTATTCTTAATTGTTTCCGATCGATGAGCCCACATTTTGATTAAAGCATCGCGCGGCCTTTGAGCCGTATTTCAAGAGGTCTCGCGTAGCGTCTCCCCAACAAGAACGGGGAGCGCGACATGCGCAAAGTTGTAAAGTTCCTGGCGGCGGTTGCCGCCATCGTCGTTGCTGCGGGGGTGCAGCGGAGTGCGGAAGCCGCCTTTGTCGGCGCGCCCCTGGGGCTGCGCGGTGCCATCCAGTACATCAAGTTCGACCAGCCGACGCTGGCTCCGATGGCGTTCACGCTGTTTTGCCTGAAGTACAAGGACGAGTGCAAGCCGCGGCCGCGGCAGATCGTGTTCCGCGGCGGACGCCTGAAGCTCACGGCCGAGCGCGTGGCGCAGATGCAAGAGGTCAACCAGCGGGTCAATGCCGCGATCCGTCCTGAGCCCAACCTGGAAGGCCTGCGCGGTGAAAAGTGGCTGCTGCATCCGGCAAGCGGCGACTGCAACGACTATGCCGTGACAAAACGCCACGATTTGATCGCCAAGGGCTTTCCGGCGCGCTCGGTTCTGCTGAGCGAGGTCGTCACCACCTGGGGCGAGCATCATCTAGTCGTCGTGGTGCGCACCTTCTCCGGCGATCTCGTGCTGGACAATCTCTCCGGCCACATCATGCCGTGGTCGAAGAAGCCCTATCGCTGGGTCCGCATCCAGTCGCCCAAGAACCCGAACTACTGGGCCTCGCTCGGCGACCGCGCGGTCTAATCAACCGCGCTCTATCGTGATCCGGATTGGCTGACGCTCTGCGACAGTCCGAGGCCCACGATCACCGCAAGACAGAGGATTGCTGCCGGGTGCAGCAATCCGGGACCGGCAAAGCTCTGAACCAGTGCGAAGAGGACGCAGGCCGCAGCCGAAGCGGGAAAGAACGAGTCGCGTCCGCGCTGCAGGGCGCCGAAGAACAGGCGCACCAAAGCGAGCAGGCTCACCGCGATCATGGCGACCAAGCCGACCCAACCCACCCCAGCGAACACGGACATGGCCGCCGAGGGCGTGGTCAGGACGGCGCTGGCATCGCTCTGATAGATCCTGCCCACCGCAGCAAACGTCCCGGCGCCGGCGCCGAACCAGCGTGTGTCGGCCAACATCCGCTCGAACGCGGCCTTCGTCTCGGCCCCCATCTCCGGGACGAGCCGCAGGAGGATTGGTCCGGAGCTCTTCTCGAACAGGAAGGTCAGCACGATCGCCGCGCCGGCCAGGGCTGCTATCGACAACGCGCTCGCGGCCAATGGCGACAGATCCAGTCTGCGGATGACGAGAATCAGCAGGATCAGCACGACGCCAAAGGCCGCTGCGATCGCGCTGGTCGTACCGGACAACCCGAAGATCGCAGCGGCACTGACCAAGGCTCCGACGAGACCGCAAAGTCCGATCGCGACCGAGCGAAGGACCGAATGATGCGTCTCCGCCCGTTCCGCGGCGAGCTGCATCACTGCCAGATTGAGCATGAGGCCGAGCCCGGCCAGGCTCGTCGTGAGGTCATGGGGGACGGTTGCAGCAAGCGCCGGCGAGAGCCGATGCAGGTCCAACATCAAGGCGGAGATCGCGGTGACCCCGCTCAGCACGAACAGAACCAGCTCGGCACGGATGCGGTTGCGGACCACCAGGATCGCGACGCCGAGCAGCGAGATTGCGGCAAGCGCCAGCAGCAGCGCATTCACCGTCAAGCCGATATCGGCCGTGATCGGCCCGAGCGACAGGCCACCGATCACCTCGTGGGCGCTGGCCCAGATCGGATGCGCAAAGCGCAGTGGAAGCGGAGCGAGCTGGGCCGCGATGCACAGCGGAATGGCGACCAGAATCCAGCGGCCCCAGGAGGTCGCACGGACATAGTGCTCGTAGTCGGCCTTTCGCGAGCTCGAGGCGGCGGCCAGCAGGCCTAGCGCTGCGGCCATCGTCCCGAGCTGCGCCCCGAACGTGGCGCCGGCGATTTCGAGAGCGGAAGCGGAAACAATGGAAACGATGAGGGCAAAATAAGCGAGGGACAAACGGCGCGCTCGACAAGGAATCCTGAAACGGTCAGGTCACCATACAAGCGAGCGGTGCGTTTTCAAACAGAGGCCTGCGTCACGATCAGCGGGTGGCCTTGACCGGTCGACCGAAGACGCGGGTGGCGCGTGCGGCGGCAAGGGCAAAGCGCGCCCCCGAACCGAAGAGGTAACCGCCCTGGAGGGCGATGGCGGCGAACGCCGCAGCCTTCATGGTTTCAAGGAAGCCAATGCTGGTCATCATGCCAACCGGCAGCATGGTGAGCACCAGTGCAAATGTTACCGGCAGGAGCACGAACACGCGAAAGCGTTGGCCCAGCACGGCCCCTGTGAGAAAGCTGAAAATCAAAAAGGCGATCATCCGAAACACTCCGTGCTTCGGACCCTAGGTTCCCCACCCTAAAAAGACCCTTAAGTTGTATGGCTAAATTTGGCCTATTGGCCGCAATTTGCCAGCAGCGAATGATAGGCCTCCCGCAGCCCGTTAAGGGCCACCATTCCCTTAATCTCGCTGTCGCCCTCCCTCACCACCACGGACAGCGAGGCCGTCGTCTGCCACTTGCCCGCGGCAAAGGCCGAGACCTCGTCCGGCAACAGCACGGCCGCGCCCGCGGCCGCCATGCTGCCTTCGAAGGTCAAGGTGCCGCTGCTCGCCGCGATGGTCACCTTGGGGCGGCTCCGGGGCGGGAAGGGCCGGATCAGGGCCACCAGCACATCGACCTTTCCCTTCGGGGCGCAGCGCACGATGAGGCCGGCGAAGTCCGGGTCGGACTGGGTGGTGTCGGCGGTCTTCATGATGGCGGCGAAGCTCTCGCCGTACTTCGCCCCTTGGGTCCGGGTGAATTTCCAGATGGACGTCGACGCAGGGGCAGCCACCTCAACAACGCCCGCGCCGCGACAGAAGGCCCCCGCGCTGCCCGGGCAGGGGACAGCGGCGCGATCAGCGGTGCCAATGAAGGAGCCCGCCAACAGCGGGATCAGAAGGAGGCCAGACACGGGTTTCCTGCTCTTAATGGACCAGCTTTAGCAGACGGCGGCGAGGCCAAGAAGCCTTGCGCTTGACACACCGACCCCACGACTGGGGCGATCTGCTCCCGAACCGGGCACACGAAATACAACAAATAGTCACAAAGGGTTAAACCAAGCCCCAAAGAGTGGCCCACACGCAACAGTGGCCGACCGATTGCTCTGTTAACCACCTGGAACCCTTGTCGCACCCACCCCTAGGCCGTACCAATTCACGTCAATTGGGGACCTCGGGCGCGATTCATGTCATCTATTGCCAAGACCTATGTGTTGAAGCCGGCGTTTCTGGCGATCGCTTTGGCGCTCGGGGCGTGTTCGACCAATCCGGGGTCGGGACCGCTCACCGACGACGTCAACAACAAGATCCAGACGGAAAACGCGCCCGCCTACGAGCTGGTGCCGCTCAATCCGGCGACCGTAAAAATCCTGCACACCCACGAGCCCAAGGGCCTCGCCGGTGTGTTCACCGACCGCCGTCCGCCCGCCAGCATCGTGTTCGGCATTGGCGACGTCGTCAGCGTCACCATCTTCGAAGCCGCGGCAGGCGGTCTGTTCATCCCGGCGGAAGCCGGCGTCCGTCCGGGCAACTATGTGACGATTCCCGATCAATCGGTCGACAATGACGGCTTCATCACCGTGCCCTATGCCGGTCAGATCAAGGCCGCGGGCCTGACGGCCGTCCAAATCCAGCGCGCGATCGTCGAGCGGATCGGCAACCGCGCCATCGAGCCGCAGGCGGTCGTGGCGATGTCCTCGCAGCGCACCCAGCTGATCAGCGTGCTCGGCGAGGTCAATTCGCCGGCGCGTTATCCGGCGAGCGCGGCGGGTGCCAAGGATCGCGTGCTCGATGCGATCACCCGCGCCGGCGGCATCAAGGGCCAGGGCTTCGAGACCTGGGTCATGCTGGAGCGTGGCGGACGGCGGGCCACTGTGCCGTTCGAGAATCTCGTGATGGCGCCCGAGAACAACGTCTATGTGCGTCCTGACGACAGCATCTATGTCTATCGCGAGCAGCAGAAGTTCCTGGCGTTCGGCGCCAGCGGCCAGAGCGGCGAGTTTAACTTCGATGCCTGGCGCATCAACCTCGGCGAAGCCGTCGGCAAGGCTGGCGGTCTGCTGGACGGCCAGGCCGATCCGGCTGCCGTGTATCTCTATCGCCGCGAGCCGCGCGAGGTTGCGGCCCAGCTTGGCATTGACGTGAGTAAGTACACCTCGGAGACGATCCCGGTCATCTTCAATGTGAACTTCCGCGACCCCGGCGGCTTCTTCCTCGCCACCAAGGTCATGATGAAGAACGGCGACATCATCTACGTCTCGAACTCGCGCAACGTCGAAGTTGCCAAGTTCCTGAACTACCTGCGTGTGATCATGGCGACCGGCAGCGATGCCATCAATCTTGGCAACGACGCGCTGATCTTCCGCAACAACATCAAGCTGGCGCCGTAGGACGCCGACTTGACCGACCAAAACGATGGCACCGGGGCTTTGTCCCGGTGCCATTTTCGTTTAGCGATCCAATCGGTATTGTCGCCGGGCTGGCGGGAAGGTTCGGATCAAGGCGTCACCGAGTAGGACGCGCCCGCCACTGGTCTCCGCACTGCTGCAAGGGGCTTCATGCGCTTTCGAAGATTTTGCAGTCTTCTGGTTCTCGTGCCGCTCGCCTTCGCCCTCTCACCGGTCGGGCCGGTGCAAGGCGCTGCCGCAGAGATGGGCGTCCGCCATCGCATCGATGTGATGGTTTCCGCCGAGCCTGATGCTCCCGTCTTGCGCCGCAAGGGCGCCAGGGGCGAGCTCTCCTTCACCGTCCGCCTCTCGGCGAACTCCAAGGAGAGCAAGTTCTTCGGGATGCTGCGCCCGTCCTTTCCCGACATCCTCGTGCCCGATGGCCCGGGCAAGCCCCTGGTGCAGCAGTCCAAGCTCTGGGAGGAGGATGTCTGCCATCAGCGTCGCGGCCTGCCGAAAGTCACCGTGACCCAGCTTGGCGGGCATTTTGCGCAAGGCGAGGGGCGGATCGAGATTTCCGCCATCAACCGGCACATCGGCCTGCTGGTGCCGCCTGACGAATTAACCCCCGGAATAAAACTCGATCAGGGGAGTGATAGCTTGGGGCTATTCTATGCGTTCCGGGCGCAGAGCCGGAACAGCCGCCTCAACGTCGACCTGAAGATCTATCCGATCGATTGCTTCCCCTAAGCCCAGAGCAAAGCTCGCAAACCGACGATGCGCCTTTGGCCTCCCATCATGAGCTGGTTCAGGATCCGCTGGTCATGGAGCCTGCCCGCGAGCTGTATCCTGTTCTTCGTGGCGGCCGGTGCGCCGTTTCCGTTCGGCTCGACCAATGATCTATCCATCGCGTTCTGGTGCCTGTGCCTCGGGATCGCGGTGATCTTCGCGCCGACGCGCGATGTGCGCCCGCCGCATCTATGGTTGCTCGCCGGCATCGGCGTGATCGTCGCCGCCTACGCCTTCGTGCTGCATGAGCAGCTTTCCGACCATCCCTTCATCGCACCGTTCCAGCCGATCTGGAAGCAGGCCTCGGACCTGCTCGGCGTGCCGATTGCCCCGTCGGCCTCGATCGTCAAGAACGAGGCGTTCTTCGCGCTCGGCGCGCCGCTCGCCAACATCCTCGCCATCGTGCTCGGCATCACCGTCGGCGCCGACCGGATGCGCGCGCGCCGCCTGCTCTGGGTGATCGCGATCTCCGGCGCGGCCTACGCGCTCTATGGCGTCGCCTCGTTCCTGATCGAGCCCACCATGATCCTGTGGCGGGACAAGACGGCGTATCTCGGCAGCGTCACCGGCACCTTCATCAACCGCAACACGGCGGCGGCCTATTTCGGCTCCTGCGCGGTGATCTGGATGCTCTTGATCCTGGAGGACGTCCGCCGCCGCCTGCCCGAGCGGCATATCGAATGGCGCCGCCTGTCGCTCGACCTTCGCGCGATCCCGCCAAAGGAAATCCTGCCGCAGCTCATATGCCTGCTGATCTGCCTGATGGCGATGTTCATGACCGGATCGCGCGCCGGCGTCGCCCTGTCGCTGCTGGCGATGATCGTCGCGTTCACGCTGTTCCTCCGAAAAGACCTGCCGCCGCGCACCGGCATCTGGATCTCGCTGGGCTCAGGCCTTGCCGTCGCGCTCGGCCTGTTGCAGCTGCTCGGCGGCCGCGTTTCCAGCCGCTTCGACAGCAATGGGCTCGTCGACGAGGGCCGCATCGAGGCCTGGAAATCGACGCTTCGCATCATCGCCGACAACCCATGGTTCGGCACCGGCATTGGCACCTTCCAATGGGCCTTCCCGCCCTACCGCAGCCCCAACATCTCGATTCGCGGCATCTGGGACGCCGCGCATTCGACGCCGCTGGAGCTTGCCTCCGAGGTGGGCATTCCGATGGTGCTCTTGGTGGCGCTGGCCTGGGCGGTGATGCTGCTCGTCCTGGCCAAGGGCGTGTTCGGACGCCGGCGCGATGCCATCATTCCGCTGGCCGCGGCGGCGACCGCAACGCTGTCGCTGCTGCATTCGTGCCTGGACTTTACGCTCCAGGTGCCCGGCTATAGCATTCCGTTCTTTGCGCTTTTCGGCGCGGGCCTTTCGCAGTCCTTCTCGAGCCGGGAGGGGCGCCCCACGGCCGATGCGCTCTCCACCACGCGGCGAGGCGAGGGCCGCACCGCAACCGCGGGCGCGGCCCCGCGCGCGCTGCCCGAGCTTCATAAAAGTGTCTAGATTTGAAGCGTTTGCGCCGTTTACGAAGTCTTTAGAATAAATGGACAGCCCTTTTCTCTTCGGATAGGTTCCTGCACTGCACAGCTATTTGCCCGGGCCGAGGAAGCAATCGGGGCAGCTGATTTTTTTGGAGGTTTGATTTAATGAGCGTTATCAGAAGCGCGCTTCGCATGGCTGCCGCTGCGGCCCTCGCCGCGACGATCAGTTCGGCCGCCAGCGCCGCCATTTACCCGCCGCAGCGCCAGCTGCCGGCCACAGTCATTTCCGAGTTCAAGGCTTCGCCCAACAGCCTGTTGCAGCAATATCCGACCGGCGGCCCGCAGCTGATCTCGCGCGTGCGCGATCTCGGCGCCTCCGATCCGACCACGGTGCCCGGCCTGATCGCGCTGCTGAAGGATCCCGCGACCACCACCGACCAGATGCGCGCCATCGTCGCCGGCCTCGCCCAGGTCGCCCGCATGGCCGCCCAACAGGATCAGGCCTACGCTAATGAGATTCAGACCGCGATTGCCGGCACTGGCAACGCAGATGTTATCGCTGCTTATCAAGCCGCGACGGGCGATGTTGCGATTGCTGCCACTGGCGGTGGCGGCACAGGCGGTGGCGGTGCGACGGGTGGTGGCGGCCCGACCGGCGGCGCCAACACCAGTTCAACGACATTAGGCAACAACGGGACCCCCAACACGGCTCCGAATTTCAGCGGTTCGGTCACCGCCGCGACGACCAGCGTCAGCCCGCGCTGAATCCCCAGTCGTTGATACGGCGTAGTTGCAGGCTTGCCGAGCGATAAAGGATCTTGTCAGGCGGCGCCGTTGTGGCGCCGTTCCCGCGTCTTTGCTTATTAAGCTTCATTCGATTTGTATGTTGTCGGGCGCTTTTGCATAGCCGCAATTCAGTTTCATGTTGGACGTCCGCCATGTTATTCCTTCTGTTCGCGTAAGTTCATTTTTTGGGGCGCACAACCTCCGGCTCGAGCGTAAGGGACGATCTCGAGACCTGTATTTGGGTTGATGACCGGACGGTTTTAGGAATTGCGACATGCTGCAGGTGAACAAGCCGAAATCGGAGATCAACCGCGAGTTGATCAAATTCGAAGGCCCCGACTCGCAAACGCTCGCCTCTTATCTTGATATCGTGCGTCGCCAGTTCCCGACCATGGTCGCGATCGTCTCAGCCTGCGTGATCCTGGCGCTGCTCTATCTCTTCACCGCCGCGCCGCAGTTCACCTCGACCGCCTCGATGGTGATCGACACCCGCAAGGTGCAGCTGTTCCAGCAGCAATCGGTGCTAGGCGATGTCGCGGTCGATTCTGCCACGGTGGAAACCCAGGTCGAGATTCTGAAATCCGAAAATATCAGCCTCGCCGTTATTCGGGATTTGCATCTGATCGATGATCCCGAATTCACGGGCAGCAGTGGTGGCTTTCTTGGTGCGATGATTGGCACGGTCACCGGGGGGCATGCCTCCTCCGAATTCGAGCTGACACGGAAAGCGTTGCAGCGCTTCGAGCGCAACCGGACCGTCAAACGCTTGGGCCTCACCTATGTCATGGAGATTGGCTTTACCTCGCGGGATCCTGCCAAAGCCGCCCGGATCGCCAATGCGATTGCGGATGCCTATATCGTCGATCAGCTTGAAGCAAAATACCAGGCGACGCGCCGCGCTAGCGTCTGGCTCCAGGATCGCATCAAGGAACTGCGGACCCAGGCCTCGACGGCGCAAAGGGCCGTGGTGGATTTCAAGCAAGTCAACAACATCGTCGACACTGGTGGCCGGCTGATGAATGAGCAGCAACTCGCGGAAGTTAACAGCCAGCTGATACTTGCGCGCGCCGCCACGGCCGAAGCCAAGGCGCGGCTCGACCGCATGAATGACATCGTCAAGCAGGAGATACCTGACGCGTCTGTTGCAGACGCGCTTAAGAACGACACCATCGTCAAGCTGCGTGGGCAATATGTCGATATGGCTTCAAAGGAAGCGATCTGGGCAACAAAATATGGCGCCGATCACCTCGCCGCGGTTAACCTGCGCCGCCAGATGACTGAGATCAAGAAGAACATTACCGATGAGTTGAGGCGCATCCAGGAATCCTACAAGAGCGATTACGACATCGCCATCACACGTGAAGAGAGCATCAGAACCAGTCTTGCCAACGTCGTCTCGGAATCGCAGCTCACCAATCAGGCGCAGATCCAGCTCCGCGAGCTTGAGAGCACCGCGCAATCTTACCAGGCGATGTACGACAATTTCTTGCAGCGCTACATGGAGAGCGTGCAGCAGCAGTCGTTCCCGATCACAGAGGCGCGCGTGATTAGCGCGGCCACAACACCTCTGGCGAAGAGTTCCCCCAAAACCCTGGTTATACTGGGTGCAGCTTTGCTTGGCGGATTGATGCTGAGCTTTGGCGCGGCTATGGCGCGCGAGCTCACCGATAAGGTGTTTCGGACCACGGGGCAGGTGGAAGAGGTGCTGGGTGCCAGCTGCATCGCGATTCTGCCGACGCTGGACGAGGCTGCCGCGTCGTTCCCCGTTCTCGGCAGCAAACCCGGCAAGAAATCTGACAACCCGCAGCCCAATCTCCTGCGCTATGTCGTCAACATTCCGCTCTCTCGCTTTGCGGAGGCCGTGCGTTCGCTGAAGGTGGCAGTGGATCTCAATTCCATCGTTCGGGAGAACCGGGTTCTGGCAGTCACCTCAACTTTGCCGAGTGAGGGCAAGAGCACACTCTCAAGCAATCTGGCACAGCTGATGGCGCATAGTGGTGCCCGTGTTATCCTGGTAGATGCCGATTTGCGCAATCCCTCGCTATCGCGCGCGCTGGTGCCGCACGCAGAGATCGGGCTGGTCGATGTCATTGCGCAGAAGGTGCAGTTGGACGATGCGCTCATAGTCGATCCCGAAACCAAGCTGTCGATGCTGCCAGCTGGTAAGACCTCGAAACTATTGCACACCAACGAGATCCTCGCCTCCCACCCGATGCGCGAGCTCGTGGCACGGCTCCGCTCTAAATACGATTATGTCGTGCTCGACATGCCGCCGATGGCACCCGTGGTGGACGTGCGGGTCACCTCTTCGTTTGTCGATTCCTACGTCTTCGTGATCGAGTGGGGGAAGACCAAGATGGACGTCGTCAAGCACAATTTGCGTGGTGCGCCGGAGATTCAGGACAAGCTGCTCGGGGTCGTTCTGAACAAGGCGGACACCAAGTTGCTGGCGCGCTATGAATCATACCACGGCCGCTATTACTATCAGAAGTACTACGCCCGTTATGGATATGTGGAATAGCGGCAGCATTGCGCGGCAAGCGTGGAAGCGGGCGCCGATGCTGCTGCTGGGCCTGATTGGCATGCTCTGGTCGTCTGCCGTGCTGCCGTCGTTCTGGCGAGTGATGCCGGCGCGTGAGCTTTCGTCGCGAATTCTGCTGAATGATCGCTTTAAGCCCGGTGTACTTAGCAAGGTGCTAGCACGGATCGAGCGGCAGCCCGCTCCGGTCCTTGTGCCTCATGAGCTTGCGCGAGCGGAAGCGCTGGTACGGCTTCGTGTTGCCGAGGAGGCCGTCAAGCGGGCAAGTTCGGAGGACGCTGATCGCGAGGTGACCTTGACCGTGGAACAGGTCAGGTCCTCTCTTTCATTAAATCCCACTGATTCCTTTCTTTGGCTGATGCTCTATTCGGTCGAGACAACGCGCAACGGTTTCGATCCCAGCAACGTCAGCTATCTCGAGCAATCCTATGCCATGGCGCCGCGGGAAGCTTGGATTGGACTCCGCCGCAACAAGTTGGCGCTCGCGATCTTTCCGAACCTTAGCGAAGCAGTACAGGCAAAGGCAACGCAGGAGTTCGCCGGGATGGTTGATGGCGATTTCATTGACGACGCTGCGATCAATTTGAAGACGGTGGGTTGGCTCCGTCGGGACCGCCTCCTCGCGAGCTTGGAGCACGTGGATATCACTCAGCGTAAGTCGCTCGCAAAAAGACTGGTCGACGATGGATTGAAGGTCCGAGTTCCGGGCGTTGAGATTGATGAGAAGTTGTGGCGGTGATCATCAAAATTTCTTCCCGATCCATTCGTGCGGCCGCCGTCTATTTCGCCTTTCTGCCCGTATTTGGCGCCCACGCGCAAGCGATCAGCCGGAGCCCTTCTCGGCTTACGATACAGGGGCCGGCAGAACAGTCTTACCAGCCGGTGCTCCGCGACGCATTGGGACGACCTTGCCTGGACGTCGAAGCTGCGACTCGCGTCCACGTCATCAACCCGACCCTAGTCGATCACGTTGTCAGCGTAAAGAACAGCTGCCCGCGTTCGATAAGCGTCAAGGTCTGCTATGTAAACTCGGACAAATGCAACGCTTTTGATGTCGCCTCGTACAAGCGAGTCGACACCATTATTGGAACGATGAGCGGAATAAAAAACTTCAAATATGTCCTTTTGCAGAAGTAGTTACCTACAAGCGGATTTGCTCCCTTGTTTGGATCACTTCGGGGCGATGATCAATCAAAGGTGCCGTCTGATTGCGCTACGTTGCTCCGACCGACCGACGTATTCGTGAGCGCTGCCGGTGATCAAGTCGTCGTGCGGCAAGCCTACGAGAATGGATTGCGCAGAAGGGCGGGACCACAATCGAACCAGGATATCACAATGTTGGAATGACTCTTGAACAAGATCGTGATGCAATGATGAGAAACAGGTGATTTCTTGACATTGCTTCGCCTGACACTCAATGGGCAGAGCGCACACCACAAGAACCTGCCAATGGCTCGGGCACGATCGCGAGGAACTGTGAGCGACGGATACAAGCGGTTCACGCTGCTTATTCTGGTCGGGACGGCTGTTGTTGGCGCGGTGATCCTGGCGCTCACGCGGGTGCCGCTGCCGGTGACGAAACGCATGGAAGGGGCCACGCAACTTAGTCTGCTGCTGGATGGCCCATTCGGGGCGCGGTTCGCCGGAGAAATGACCGCCTACAAGCGAGAATACTTCGCCCCGAACGTCACGGTGCGCGCCGATCCCAACGATTCCGATTTTGTCGCGGCCGTTGCACGCCAACATGCTATTGGCGTGACGAGCGGCCACAAGTTCCTCTTGGCGGCTTGGCGCGGCGTTCCAGTGACCGCCTTCGCAGCAAGCTTCCTTGACACGTCAATCGCGATCTTCACGCTGGAAAGCTCCGGATTGCGCCGGCCGGCCGATCTTATCGGCAAACGTGTCGGCTATCGCCGAGCCACCGAGGGCGAGGTCATTTTTGATGCCATGATGGCGCAGCTCGGCCTTCCGCGGAGTCAGATTACCAAGGTGGCTGATCGCGACACCTTCGACGCGCTTCGCGCCCGCGAGGTGGAGGCCATCATCGCTCCCGTCGATGATCGGCCAAGTCCGTCTGTTCCCAGCGCTGATGCCCGGCTAACCGTCATCAAGCCGCAGGATTACGGAATTCACGTCCCAGGGCTGGTCTATTTCGCGAGCAATGATCTCATTCATGACCAGCCCTCCCTGATCACGGACGTGCTCCAGGGGCTAATCCGAGGTTGGCGGTTCGTCTATACGGACTACGCACAAAGCGTGCCTGTTCTTGTTGGATTCGACCCGGAGAGGCTGGACCCAAACCGTGTCAGATTCGAGCTGCAGCAACAGCGGCACCTGATTCTGCCGACAGGTGGGCGGATCGCCGACTATGACGAAAGCCGCTGGAGAACTCTTCGTGACATTCTGATCTTTGCCAAGCTGAGGGAGGAAGAGTTGCCCCTCGCCCAATTGGTCAATTATCAGCTGTTGCGGGACGTCTACCGTCGCTCGCCGGATCTTGCCACATCGGGGGCCGAGAGGGGCGAGAACTAGGTCGGACATGCCACAGTACCGCGCTATTCCGCCTCAGGGGTCGATTTCGTCTGGTGCCCCGGTTGCCTAATGACCCGACGGGTTGATAATCTGCTTTGGCTATGTGAGCCGGATCGCCGGGTGGGTCACGGAGCTCGGTCGCCGCTGGGTTCGTCCGCTCTGACAAAGCGGGCGCTATCGGCGAATTCGGTTGGGGCAAGGGAGCTTTACGAATGTTGCAGACGTTCGCGCGGGTGGGTCTTCTGAGCTTGGCTGCATCGTTTTGTGCGGCCAGCGGCGCCGGCGCTGCTGTGCAGATGCCTGTGAGCGCAGCGCTGCTTACGGGTGAAGGCCAGGCAACACCGGTGACCTTCTGGGCACAGCCTTACCCCTATCGCTACGTGCCATCGCGCCGCTGTCCGCGGGTCCGCGTCGAGACACCGTATGGTTGGTACTGGGATCGCGTCTGTGCGCCTGTAGGCCCTGTCCTCCGCCGTGCATACTAAACCCCCGATTCAGCCGTCTGATTAAAGACTGGGCTTCGTGTCCCGCGGGCGCTGCGCCGAGGTATCATCTGAGGCACCACCTCCTAACTGGCGCTCGGTGAAGTGGCTCCCGGTTGCTTTGCGACGGCCTGGATGAGGCCGAACGTTTGTCGGTCTCCAGCCAACGGCCTCGCCAGGCCGGCCTATTTTGCTGCGGAAAGCCTGGACCTCGATTTCAAATTGGAAACCATCTGCGAGCGCTTCTGGGCGCCCGCAATGCGCGCAGCTATATAATTGGACCTTGCTTTAATATCGCCCATGATTTAATTTTATTATAAGCAGGCCCTATAATTTAATCGATAAAAATGCGACTGCATCGGCAAAGGGAGGCAGACCACAAACTGCCCACAATAGGATCATACTGCGCTGGCGACTTGGGATGGGGGCAGGCTACTAAGCGAAAGGATCGGCATTGAGTGATTTGCCCAATGTAACTACCTTGGCATTGTTGAACCTCATCCGGCTGCTCGCTGCCGAACTGGTTGCCGGAGAGCATCGCGATGATTGCGCCAAGTTGATCGAGGCGATGGATAGACAGCTAACCGCGACGCCCCTGCCAAGAGGTATCGACGTCAACGACGCCCGTGCCGGCATTGCTGATGCGCGAAAGCTTTTGCGACCCTACATCAAGCATGTTCGAGATCAGGCCGAAGCCGCGCGAGCCCGCGATCAGGCGGCGCAGCTCGAGGGCAATCAAGGCCCGAGTTTGCCCAGGTCGAAATATCTCCAATAG